>PMLB01000361.1 GCA_003158735.1 Myxococcales bacterium
CCGCGCCGCCCAGAACTCGGTGCAGACGTACAAGGCTGGCGCTCACGGCCACCACGGTGGCGGCGGCGGGAATCGCGGCAGCGTACTGGCCGCAGGAGAGGGCCAGGGCCGTCATAAGAAATCCCAGCCAGAACTCTGCGCCGCGCAGCCACACCGGGAGCTTGAACGACCAGGTTGGCAAACCCGAGCGAGAGAAGATGAGCCATCGGCGGAACATGCGAACGAACTCGGCGAGTCCCAGCCCACGCACCACGATGGGAAGGGTGTCCGCCGAGACAACGTTGCGATACCCGGCCGCCACCACGTCCATCCCCATTCGCATGTCGTCCACCAACTCGCCGCTCACGCTCTGCAGATCGCGCAGGGCCTTGAGGGTCTCGCGCCGAAACACCATGAGCTGTCCCATGATGAAAGGCATTTCCCCGGTTTTGCTCACGGTGCGGGCCACCGCTGGTCCATAGAGTCCGTTGAGCATGAGCGCGACGCCCACGTCTCCGGCAGTCTGCGGCGTTTCGCTGGCCACCACTGGCACGAATACGGCTCCCGCGCGCTCGGTGGTGAGCAGCTTCTCGACCGCCAGGCGCAGCGAATAGGGATGCGGCCGCGTATCCGAGTCCCCGAAGGCGACCAATTCACCCGTAGCCTGGCCCAGACCAGCCATCATCGCGTGCAGTTTCCCGGTCATGGTCGGAGGCGGTTGTCCGGCCACCATGATCGTGGCGGTGCCGCGCGCACCGGCCGCAACGTGCGCGGCAATGGCCTTGCGAACCGTGGCAAAACCAGGATCGAGATCGTCGTCAAACACGAAAATGGTTTCGACTTCGCCGGGATAGTCGTTGTCCAGCGCAGCGGCCAGGTTTTTGGCGGCGTCCACGTCGAGTCCCCGTACCGGCCGCACCACGGTAATCGATGGCCAGCGATGGTCACCTGGCTTTCGCGCCATGGCGCTGCGAAGCCGGGAGGTGCGAGCCGCGAAATTCTGTTCTAGCAGCGCGCGACGCAACCGAAAATGGTCCCAGACCGTCGCAGCTAGAAGCAGCAATCCCAGCAAGATAGTTAGAGATTCCACATTCCCCTCCTTGGACGGCCCGACCAGGATCTGGTCGCCGATCCGTCCGATCAAACCACCTATTCCTATCTTGTTAGATGCCCATCGCGCGCGAAGGTTCCCACCCTTCGCCCAGCGACCACGGCGGCACGCGCCGGCCCGCGCAGCGTCACAGACGGCAGGCTCAGAAATTGTCAGGCGGTGGCACGCCTGGGCATCCGAAAAAGACCTGCACCACTTTGTAGGTTCCGGCCTTGATCCCGTCGCAGTAGCTGCCATGGAGCGTGACGGTCAGGTTGTCCGCGGCCAACGAATAGCCCTCTGCCGGGTCAGCCGGCACCTTGGTTGTGCTATCCAAATAGACGCCGAGGTTGTCGGGCTGGGGCGGAACTTCGGCCATCGTGAAGTCGCAGCTCGCCACCGTGCCCTGAATGGTGGTGAGTGCTTGGGTCAGCGCGTCCGGAGAGGTTGCCGGGTAGTAGTCCGTTGTTCCGCCAGCAACGGCGAATTGAGTCAGGTTGCCGGGCGCTGGCCCGATTCCGATGACAAAGGTCTTGATGTCGCTGCCTGGTGCAGCCGCCGCGGCTATGGCTCCCGTCGTGTCGATGACTGATGCGTCGGTGACATCGGGGCTCGTCCCTGGGTCACAATTGGGTTGCCCATCGGTGGCCAGGAGAATGTAGTGGGGCAGGCCATCGTTCAGCGTGTTGAGATATGCGGCAGCCGCGGTGATGGCGGCTCTGGTCGGAGTCTGATTGCCTGGGGACGTGTTGCTCATGGTGGTCTGGATCTGAGCCGCGGAGTTTGGCCCTACCGGAACATCGGCTCCCGGGTTTACCGTGCACGTACTGCCCTTGGGCGAGGTGAAGAGTTTCAAGCCCCACTGCACGCCCGTTGGCGTGGCCGCCAGGACTTGTTGCAGGGATGTCGTGACGGTCGCCCAGCGTTGCGTACAAGTGGTGGAGCCGACGTTGCAATTCTTGTCGTTGGCAATGTCGTAATCCATCGATCCCGAACGGTCCAGGAGCAAGAGAAGATCCGCCGGCCTCGGCTTCGGGTTCTGGGTCTGGACCCCGCAGTTGGCGTCGGCCGAAGCGATCACCGGCTCGACGTCCTGGACGTTGGCGTCCACGTTGCTTCCGCCCGACGGCATCGTGCCGATAATGGCGCTCCGGCCAGCGGCGCCGCTACCGCCGTTTTCCGCTGCACCACCATTGCCGCCGTTGCTCGAAACGCCACCATTGCCGCCGCTGCCTCCTGGCAAGGTAAGGGGCGGCAAGTCCGATACGCAGTCCATTTGGGCTGCTCCGACCAACAGACCGGCTGTGATCCCGACTAGGATCTTGCCAACCTTCGTGCTTCTCATTGTGCCTCCCTAACTGAGTTTCCGCAGAAACGCGAGCCCACAACCAACCCCAACGCGAGTCTGCTGTACATTATCAACGCCGTCAACAGATAGCGCCAGGCCGATCCGGAAAGGGAAGATCCGTGCACCCGAACGCATCCCCGGATGAACCAACGCGGGGCGCATTCGGGCGCCGCCCTCCTGCGTGTCCAGGCGCGCCGCGATTCGATTCCTGGTGCGAGTCCCCACCCGATCAGATAGCGTGGCCGTGGCCCAGGGCGCCCGGCAGACGCAGTTCGTCGGCAGTCTGTCTGCCCAACCTCCCCTGTCTGCGAAGTACCTCCATGCATCATTCCTGCCTTCAGAGGCCCCTCACCCTTTCCATCATTTTGTCGCTCGTTCTCCTGGGCTGCGGGCTGGCGCCTCCCTCTCTCTCGCAGCAGCCCGCTGGCGGCAACGGCGCGGGCGGTACGGCCGGCGGAAAGTCTGGACCAGGCCCGGCTGGCACGACCGCAGCCGGCGGCCGTGGACAGGCCGGCGCGGGCGGAGATTCGGCTGGCATGGCAGGCGGCGGCACGCCCCCGGTGGGTGGAAGTGGCCTGGCCGGCTCCGGCGGGAATCTGGCAGGCGCGTCTGGTGGGGTCACGGGCGGAAGCGACGGCACCAGCAAGAGCACCGCCAGATCGACGCTGGAACCCAACAAGGTGATGACCTGCGAAACCCCAGGGCTCGCGGTCGCCACCCAGCGCATCGAGGCGGAATGCGCCTTTGGCGCAACCACGGGGAATTGCAAAGGCACGACTGGAGGACAGCAAGGCACGCAACTCCAAGACAACAGCACAACCGTGGGTTACGTCGAGGGCGGCGACTTCCTCTTCTACTCTGGGCTTAAGATGAGTGGCATCGATACCATGCAAATCCACTACGCCAAGGGTGTCGACGGAGGGCAAGTCGAGGTTCACTTGGACAGCGCGGCCGGTCAACTCGTTGGGAAATGGACGCCAGCCTCCACGGGTGCCTGGGAAACTTGGGGCGATGCAACGGTCAGCCTGAGCGCAGTCACTGGCACCCATGCGCTCTACCTTGTCGCTGTCGGGTCCACGGCTGGCATCGTCAATCTCGATTGGTTCCAACTGTCGGCCGGCGGAGTCAGCGCACAGGCAGCCGTTGCCTTCCACATGAATCAGCTGGGCTTCGACACGCTTGGCCCCAAACATGCTGTGATCGAAGGACCTTCCGCACTGACTCGTTTTCTCGTGGTGGGAAGCGACGGCGTCGCGGTGTGGTGTGGCGATCTCACCGCGCAAGCCTTTGCTGACTGGGGCAGCAGCAAGTCGTTCTATTCCGTGGATTTCACCGAGCTCACGCGCGCAGGCACATACCAGTTGCAAACCGGAAGCTCAGCCTCAGCCCAGTTCCAAATCAGCGACAATCGGCTGTTCGCGCAGACGTTTTCCAGCGTGCTGGGCTACTTCACGGCATCCCGCGCTGATGACCCTGACGTTTGGGCTGCGGACGCGAGCATTCCCTTTTTCGGCAGCGATGCCCGCGCCGACGTGCGCGGGGGCTGGTACGACGCTTCGGGGGACATTTCCAAGTACCTGAGCCACCTGAGCTACGCCAACTTCATGAACCCGCAGCAGATCCCTCTCGTGGCCTGGGCCTTGGCCTGGGTCCACGACCAAGCCGGCCCGGCCTTGGCGGCCTCAGGCAATGCGGCGGCCGTGCAAGCCGAAGCCCTGTGGGGCGCCGACTACCTGCTGCGCGTCCTCGATCCCGTCGGCTACTTCTATATCAACGTCTTTGATCACTGGTCAGGCGACGTTGGTCAACGGACCATCTGCGCCTTCGTCGGGCAATACGGGGCTGAGACCGCTGACTGGCAATCGGCGCTGCGCGAAGGCGGCGGCATGAGCATCGCCGCGCTTGCCCGCGCAGCCCAATGGAAGGTCGACGGCTCCTTCACCAGCGCACAGTATCTCGCGGGCGCTGAAAAGGCCTTCGCGTATCTCAATACCAACGGCAAACTCTACGCGGATGACGGCAAAGAGAACGTGATTGACGACTACACCGGGCTGCTGGCTGCCAGCGAGCTCTACGCGACCACGCAGAACGCCAGCTACCTCGACGCGGCTCGCGCGCGCGCCAATTCTCTCGTGAGTCGTTTGAGTGCGGACGGCTACTTCATTGCCGACGGTGCATCCCGTCCCTTCTGGCACGCCTCGGACGCGGGACTTCCCACCGTGGCTCTGGCGCGCTACCTGCAGGTCGAGACCGATGAATCACACAAAGCCACAGTCAAACAAGCCGTTCAACAGCACCTCGATTACCTGGTCGGCGTCACTGCTGCCGTGGCCAATCCCTTTGGCTATGCCAGACAGCACACCAGTGTCTCTACAGCAGGCTTTTTCATCCCCCACGACAACGAATCGGGTTACTGGTGGCAAGGTGAGAATGCCCGTTTGGGATCTCTGGCAGCCGCGGCGCTGATGGGGGCCGATGTTCTTTCCGCCACCGGCACCAAGTACCTCGATCTGCTTCGCTTTGCCGGCACCCAGCTCGATTGGATCCTAGGCAACAATCCCTATGACATGTGCTTCCTGAACGGCTTTGGCAATCAGAATCCTGCGCCGTACTGTGCCTCGAAGACACAGAACGGCACTTTGGTTGGCGGAATTTCCAATGGCATTACTGGCCGAGCCACAGATGGCAGCGGCATCCAATGGACCAGCGGCAGCTCCTGTGGGGAGGACTGGCGCTGGGTGGAACAGTGGCTGCCCCATTCCGCTTGGTACATGGTCGCGATCGCGGCCTTGACGCACTAGGAAGATCCTGTGACGCTGCCACTGCACAACCGGTTTCCTGGGACCAAGACCCTCGCCCATGTGACGCTTGGGTGCTTCCCCACGCCGGTCGAGTCCGTGCCGGAGTTGGCTCGGCTGCTTGGCATCTCGTCCTTCTTCGTCAAGCGGGACGATATTTCAGGCCGCGCCTACGGCGGAAACAAGGTCCGCAAGCTGGAATTCCTTTTGGGCCAAGCGCTGGCCGAACACCGACGCGCGCTGATCACCTTTGGAGCGGTCGGTTCCAATCACGTGCGTGCAACCGCCGTCTACGGCGGGCAAGTCGGGCTGCAGGTCCACGCCGTGCTCGCGCCCCAGCCGTTCACGCCCTATCTGGACGCAAACTTGCGCGCCGATCGCGACGCCGGCGCCACGCTGCACTTCGTCGATTCCTATTCGCAGGCCCTGGCTCGCGGTGCCGAGCTGCGCGACCAGATCGCGTCGCGCGATGGCGTCGAGCCTTTGGTCATTCCCTTTGGCGGAACCAACGCGCGAGGAATCATCGGATTTGTCAACGCGGCCATCGAGTTGGCCGGCCAGATTGCAGCCGGCGCCCTGCCAGAGCCCGACCTGATCTATGTCGCCTACGGCTCGGCCGGAACCGCCAGCGGCCTGGCCATGGGACTGGCGGCGGTTGGGTTGCCAACTTCCGTGATCGGCGTGCGCGTGGTTCCGGCGGAGTCCAGCAACCCTGTGCGCACCAGGCGTGTCATGGAGGAAGCAGTCGACTTGCTACGCCAACTTGATGCCGGTTTCCCGTCGGTGAAGCCGGAGGGCGTGGCGCTTGAGGTGCGTGAGGGCTTTCTCGGCGAGGAATACGCGGCGGCCACGCCCGACAGTCTGGAAGCCGTCGCCCTGGCGGCGGCCCACAACATCCACATCGAGACCACCTATACAGGCAAGGCGCTGGCCGCCCTGGTCGCCGATGCAAGAGCCGCAAAACTGGCCGGCAAAACCGTGCTGTTCTGGAATACCTACAGCTCGGCATCACGGCCCACCAAGGCACTGGAGCTTTCGAGATGACTTCTCTCCCTCAGCATTCGATTCGCCTCGCAGTGGTGGCAGGTTTATCACTGGCACTCGCCCTGGGCGGATGCTCTGCACACCGTACTTCCGCAACCGGGTCCGGGGGCAGCCTGGGAGGCGGGGGAGTGGTTGGAAGCGGCGGTGGCACGAGCGCAGGGGGCACGGCGGCGACTGGCGGCAGTACGTCGACTCCGGTCACAGGAGGAACGCTCACGCCTGCAGGAACTTCCGGCGGCTCGACCGGCGCGGGCGGCACGACCAGCGCAGGAGGCGCAACGACGAGCGGCGGCTCCACCGCCACCGGCGGCTCGAAAGCAACGGGGGGCGCGTCCGGAGGAACCACGGCAACGGGCGCCAGCACGACGTCCGGAGGAACCACCGCGACAGGCGGCAGCACGGCCACCGGTGGAGCGGCGGGCGGCACGGCCACCGGGGGACGAACGGGTGGCACCACGGCCACGGCTGCATCCACCACCACAGGCGGGACCACGGCCGCGGGTGGGAACGCCGGCGGCTCAAGACCCACCGGTGGCACCACCGGCTCTTTGGCCAGTTTCTCATTCTACCTGTCCCCGACAGGCAACGACAATAATGATGGCGCGACCCCCGCGACCCCATGGAACACGCTGGAAAAGGCCAGGGACTACCTCAGAAGCAACAAGCTGAACAAAACCGCCACCGGGGATATTGTCGTCTACCTACGCGGCGGCACATATCCCCGGACCACGACGTTCACGCTTACCAGCGCTGATTCGGGCCCCGATGGGCATTACATGGTCTACCGAGCATATCCAGGAGAGATCCCCGTTATCGATGCCGGCAAAACCATAACAGGCTGGACATCGGTTGCCGGCAAACCGTACTTCGTGGCCGATGTATCTGCTTCCGCGGGGTACGCAGGCTACTTTCGCCAGTTGTATGTGAACAACGTGCGGGCTCAGCGCGCAGGGACGTTCCTGCCGCAGGACGGCTGGTGGGATGATCCCGCCACAGCATCGTATGCCCAGGACGGCATAAAGTTCAAGAAGACCGATCTGGTAGCTCTTGCGAATCCAGCGGCAGCGGTCGTCACCTTTTTCAGCGTTTTCAAGACGGCCGAGATTCCTATAACCGGAATGTCGTCGTCCGATCCGAACGACTGGGTATTGAAGATTGAAAACCCCGATTTCAACAAATGGAGCTCAATGGGCAGGGCCACTTCCACCGAATGGGTGGAACTGTCCAATGTGCTTGAGTATCTGGATGAATATGGAGAATGGTACCTGGACGCCGCAAACGGCAAAGTGTACTACTATCCGCATCCCTGGGAAGACATGGCTACGGCGAGCGTTTACGCACCGGTGGTTGACTGCCCGTGGAGAATAGCCGGGACCAGGACCGACAAGGCCAGTCGGATCATGCTTGACGGATTGACCTTTGAGCACAACAACTGGTCGCGCACGAAAGACCGCTGGATCGGCGGTTCACAGGCGGAAATGTTGTGGGGACTGGACAACGCGGAATACACCGATGAGGTGCCGGGGGCCCTGGTGCTGACCCATGCGAATTCGAGCGTGGTCAAGAACTGCGTGTTTCAGCACCTGGGGACCTGCGGCGTTCAGCTATACGACGGCTGCGACGGCGCTACCATCCAAGGGAATTACTTCTTTGATTCCACGGCCGCAGGCGTCATCGTCGGAAGAAGCGCCCACCTTGTCACAAGTGATCCGAGTTCGGAAACGCAGCGAAATACCAACACATTGGTGAGCGACAATGTCGTACGCAATACCGGCTCGGACTTCACGCAGGCGACCGGCATCGATTGTATCCATGCCGAAAATGCGAAGGTCTATAATAACGATATTTCCGACGTCCCCTTCGCCGGGTACCATAATCGGACCGGGCAATTTGGCGCGCATTTCCCCACGCCCGCCATTGCGGGACAAACGGAGGTGTTCTACAACCGCTCGTCGCATGTGGGGACCTATCGCCGGTATTGTTCCGGGGACGCGGAACCGGATTATTATACTTTCGGGCCGGAGCCGATTCACTTCAGCAAGAACTACGCCTACGGTCAGGTTCCGATAGGTTTGAGTAATTCGGCACAAATCGACGATAATTCCCTTAACGTGCTTGTGGATTTTTGCGTGCTGGATTCAAAATTGTCCCGGAATTCCTTTTTGTCCTGGAGCTCCGGAAATGTCAATGTGGCAACCGACAACCTCTGGTCCAATAATGCCAGTTATCAAACCACGAATTGCGTGACGACCAACTACCATTATGTCGCGGGGGCATGGCCGTCCGATGCGCAAGCGGTAATTGACGGTTCCGGGGTGGAGGCTGCCTACGATAATCTGCTGGCTGGCACCTACAGCGGTGATAATATTGCGTTGAAGGCGGTGGCTTCGGCCTCATCATCGGTTTCCGGTCATGCGGCCAATCTCGGCAACGACCTGGGGAACAAGACCTATTGGGAATCCGGAAGCGCTTCGAATAATCCCTGGTTTATGCTCGATCTGGGTGGAGCCTACGTCATTAGAAAACTGGAGCTGGAGCCGGCGCTCTTGACAGACGTTGACTTGAGCAATTTTGAAATCGAGGCGTCGAATGACGCGGGCTTCGCGACATTCTCCGTGCTTGCAGCCCAGAATGGGACGCAGTTCAGGCATAGGACAGACGTGGGCTACAATGACAAATTCTGGTATATCGAGCATGATGGGAATGCTTACCGGTACATACGGGTCTATAAAACCTCGGGCACGCAACTGGCATTGGCCGACCTGCGGGTTTACGTCAAGGGCTCAAGTCCGTAGGTAGGAGAGAGGCTCTTTGGGCGTGTCGGGAGCGGCGGCGGCCTAGGCCCCCTGGAGGGCAGTCTCGCGCGCCTCTCGCGGTTGCTGCGCATCCTCCGATTTCACGCGCACGACCTGAAGTTTGTGCCGTCGGTGACGGCCTACATTCGCTGGGGCAAGGGCCGAAGCAGCGGCTCCGCTTCACCAAGACCGCCGGCCCCAGGTTCGAGGGGGCGTATGCGCGGCACTTCGTGTGGCCTGGCACGGGTCCGTTCCACCCACCCGCGCCCAAGGAGCCGGGACTATTTCGAGGCAACGAATCTGCGACCGGGTTGAGCGGGCGCAGTACTGGGCGAATTGGAGCGCAGAAGAGCGCTATACTGTCGCCACCTTGACCCAAGTTTCCGACCGCCTGGCTGTCCTCGTCGTGGACGACGAGAAGAACATCCGCACGACCCTGACCGTGTGCCTGGAGCAACTGTCGCACCATGTGGTGTCGGTGCCCAGCGCCGAGGGGGCCCTGGCTGCGCTGGCCAAGCAGCCCTTCGATCTGGCTCTGGTCGATCTCAAGCTGGGCCTGGACAGCGGACTTGAACTGATTCCGCGCTTGCTGGCGGATCGTCCCGAACTGCTGGTGGTGATCATCACGGCCTACGCCACGGTGGAGACGGCGGTCGAGGCCATTCACCGCGGCGCCTGGGACTATTTGCCCAAGCCATTTACCCCCGCGCAGATCCGTCACCTTGTCGATCGGGCTTGCGAACGACGCCGGCTCACCTGGCGGGTCGAGAACCTGGAAAACACCCTGTCCAGCGCGCTTCCCGATGTGGATCTGGACTCCCAGTCGCCGCGCATGCGCTCGGTGCAGGATACGGTCACCCGCGCGGCCGCCTCCGACGTGGCGGTCTTGCTGCGCGGGGAAACCGGAACCGGCAAGACCGTGGTGGCGCGCGCCCTGCACGCCTCTAGTCCCCGGCGCGACCGTCCCTTTGTCGTGGTCAACTGCCCGACGCTGTCGGAGGAGCTGCTCACCAGCGAGCTGTTCGGCCACGCGCGCGGCTCCTTCACCGGCGCGGTGAAAGACCAGCCGGGACGGGTCGAGGCCGCGCATGGCGGAACCCTGTTTCTCGACGAGATCGGCGAGATCCCGCCCACCCTGCAGGCCAAGCTGTTGCGTTTTCTGCAGGACAAGGAGTTTGAACGAGTGGGCGAGAGCCGCACCCGCCAGGTGGACGTGCGCGTGGTCGCGGCCACCAACCGAGACCTGGAAACCGATGTGCAGCAGGGGCGTTTTCGCGAAGATCTGCTCTACCGGCTCAACGTGATCGAGATTGTGGTTCCCGCGCTGCGCGACCGGGCCGAGGACATTCTTGCGCTCGCCCGTCGCTTCTTGAGTTTCTACGCGCGCGCGTTCGGCCGCCCCATCCCCACACTGTCGCCGCCTGCGGAGCAGGCCCTGGTGCAATACGGCTGGCCGGGAAACGTGCGGGAATTGCGCAACACCATCGAACGAGCGCTCATCCTGTGGCCCGCGTCGCTCATCGAGCCGGAAGCGTTTCCGGCCAAGATGCAGGTGTCGACCAGCCCGGCCGGGCCGCAGTTGGGAGGCGATGTCACGCTGGCCGAAATCGAGGCAGAGCACATTCGTCGGGTGGTGGCCCGTGCTTCCAGCCAGGATGCCGCAGCGACCACGCTCGGCATCGATGTCTCGACTCTCTGGCGAAAGCGCAAGCGGCAACAGGACTGACTACGCGAACCGGAGTTTCACCACAGAGAGCACAGAGCTCACGGAGACGGATCGGAAGGAAA
>PMLB01000207.1 GCA_003158735.1 Myxococcales bacterium
CTTAGGATCTGGTTTCGTAAGAAATGGGGGTTCGAGTCCCCCTCCCCGCACTGACTTGAGACGACACAGAAAGGCTCGGCGGGGATGCCGAGTCGGTCGTTCTTGGCTGGGCTCAGTCGACCTTCAACTGGCGACGAAGGATCTTCCCCGAGGGACCTCGCGGTAGGGCCGCCACGATTGTGATGCCGGCTGGTCGCAAGACAGGCGGAAGGCACGCTTTCACATCGTCCGCGATAGCGGCTTGCGAAACATGCCCAAAGCCGGTTCGCAGCTCGACAAACAGATGGACGGATTGACCGTACTCGACGCTTGGCACCCCCACCGCGGCGGAAGCAAGCACGTAGGGTCGACGGTTGATCACGTCCTCGATGGTCTTGGGAAGCACGTTTTCTCCGCCGCAAATGAGCATGTCGTCTGCGCGCCCGTCCAGATACAGCCGCTCGTCCTCGCCAAAGTGGGCGAGGTCTCCGGTATCGACCGCCTCGCCTGCATCCGCCTGGCCTTGCACCAGTTCACCACGCACACGCAGTCGGCCGATTTGTCCCGGCTCGACCGATACACCGTCGCTGGCCTGCAAATCGACTGAGACCCCGGGCAAGGTCCGGCCCACGGATGCGGGAGCGACGCGAAGATCTTCGGGGGTCGCGAGAGAAATCAGGCCCGCCTCAGTGGAGCCGTAGAGATTGAACAGAACCGGACCCAATCGTTCAATTCCTTGCGTGGCCAGGCCGGCGGTCAGGGGCGCCGAGCCACAGATCACCTGTCGCACGGTGGTCGTGCCTCCTTCCATTCCAGCTTCGAGAAGCCTGTGCAAAATCGTGGGTACCAGGACTACAACCCGGATTTGGTTCTGTGCGATGCAGATCAGCAGGTCTTCGGCACGCGCCCGCGGAAAAACGAACAGGGGAGCAGCCAAGGCGAGACTCATTCCCAGGGTTGCTAGGCCGTGTCCATGCAGCAAAGGAATCGTCAGCAAGGTGGGCTCCCCGCGTTTGGGCCGAAGCTGGTCCAAGAGCGCGGTCACGGTGCGAAGGATCTGGCGCAGAGTGGGGCGCTGCCGGACAGCCCGGGCCGGGCCGCTGGTGCCAGAAGTCATAATGACGACAGCGCCTGCTTTCCTGACAAGTCCACGCAGCGGCCCTGGTCGCCCAAGCCGTGGCAATTCGCCCAGATTCTCATTGGCCAGCGCGGCCGTGGACACAACCCGCCCCTTGAGTCCAGGGAAGCGTGCCTGCAAGGTCGTGACCTGCGGGCGAAACTCGTCGTCGCAGATCAGAAGATCGAGGCGTTCGCTTTCACACAGGTGCGTGACCTGTTCTACGGCGAACGTGGTGCTCAGCAGTACGGCGTCCGCGCCCGCGCGCCCACAGGCCAGCAGGGCTTCAACAAAGACCAGACTGTTTCGGCACAAGATGCCTACCCGGTGATGGGCCCCAAGGCCCAACACCCGGGCCATCTGGACTGCGCGTCTTTCCAGCTGGCAGAAGGTGGCTCGTCGATGCGGATCGACCACGGCGACCGCGTCGGGAAACCGTCGTGCGTTCCACGCGACCAATGTGAACAAGGAGCAGCCGCAGCGAAGCAGTGTCCACACAAGACGCAGGATGGCCGCAAAGGGATGAGCACCTAGAAGCCCTGTGCGGCTCAAAGCGCGAAGTGCAGCTCGAATGACGGCAATCGACACGGCTTCCTACGGCGTCTCAATGGTTGCGTCGCTGGTCCAGGGCCGTCAGCATACGGTTGACCAGGGTTCCGAAGCAAAGCACGGCAAGCTCGCACCACCACAACCACCAAGGTGCGATGCGGTCNNGGAATCCGGTCGTAGATTCCACTGGGGGCGATCATTCGCGTGCGGACCAAGGGCATGTAGATCGACGAGATGAAGATCTTTCGCGGACGCAGTTCGCAGGCGATGCTTCGCAACCAGACATCGAATCCGGCCTTGCTGCCCTGGTAGGCCGACCACCTGGGCGCACCTGGCTGTCGCGCCGATACCGTTGATACGTTGATGATCTGACCGCCCCCTTGTTCGATCATGCGCGGCAGGAGCGCCATGATGAGCGCGGCTGGACTGGCGAAATTGACGGCCAAAGAGCGCTCCAGGTCGGTCCGCCCCCACGCATCGGCGATACGCCGCCGGATGGACTTGCCTGCGTTGGAAATCACCACATCGATGCGGGGATGCGCCGCCTGGATCCGGGCGGCCAAATCCAGCATCTGGTCCGCATGATAGAGGTCGCCAGGATAGGCAAAGGCTTGCCCACCCCGCCCACGGATTTGTTCGACCAATTCCCCGAGCTTGTCCTTGCTTCGTGCCACGAGGATCACCGTGGCCCCGGCATCGGCAAGCAGATGAGACGTGGCCTCTCCAATCCCGAAAGAGGCGCCGGTGACAAGGACGGTTTTGCCCGCAACGGCCGAACGGAGACGCCTGGCGCTGGCACATCGAGGGGGCGAGAGCAAGATGCGGGAAAAGAGCGACACCGGTCGCTAGGAGGGTACTCTCAGGACCCTGGAAAGTCACCGCTGCGGTCGCTTCGCACTTCACGAGACGCCCTCACGCTGAATTTGGGAACACGGGCCTCCGCGAGCTAACCCCTTCGTTCTTCATGTCCATGACGGCTGCTCCTGTGAAAGTGCGTGTCCAAGAAAAACCAGCAACTACGGCTTGCCTTTGGCGAGCGGCTTGCCACCGCGCTGGTACTTGACCACTGCGGCTTCGTGCTCGGCCAGGGTGGCAGAGAACTGGTGTGTGCCATCGTTCTTTGAAACGAAGTACAAATACGGGCTGCCGTCGGGGCGCATGACCGCGGCCAGCGCGGCCCGCCCCGGGTTGGCGATGGGTCCGGGGGGCAAGCCCTCGTGCGTGTAGGTATTGTACAGGTTGGCCTGATCTTCGAGCTGGATACGCCGGATGCGGCCGTCCCACTGCGCGCAGGCAGGCGAGGCCTTGCCCAGAAAAACCGGCGCCACGGTGCAGCCGTAAATGATGGTCGGGTCGGTCTGCAGCAGTTTGGGCCGGTAGCTGGGCTTGGAGAGACGGTTGATGAATACCTGGGCGATGCGCGGCCGCTCCTCGGGCTGGCCAGTTTCCTTTTCCACAATCGAAGCCAGGGTCACGATGCGCGCGTCGTCGAAGCCGAGCTTGTTCTTGAGCATGGCCATCCCGGTGGGATGGGCCGCGCGCAGCTCCTCGAAAACCTGGCGGTGGCGTCGAACCAGTGCCACCAGGGCACGCGCCGCTGGCATGTGCGGCCGCAGGTGATAGGTGTCGGGGAAGAGGTAGCCTTCCATCGAGGCGTTGGGTAGCTCCAGACTGCGCGCGAAAGCCGGATCCATGGCCTGGGCCAGAAGCTCGGCCTTGGGCGCGACGCCGGCCGCGTCCAAGATGTCGATGACCTCGATCAGGTTCTTGCCCTCGGGCACGATGACCGCCACCAACTCATCGGCCGCGCCGCGAATCATCAGCTCGACCAATCGGCGAGGCGTGACTGGCGCCTCGATGCGATAGTGCCCAGCCTTGAAGCGCGCCGCGACCCCGCGCTGGCCAGCGTACAGCCGGAAATAACTCGGGTTATCCAGCAGGCCCGCGGTGGCCAGCAACTCAGATACCTGGCGCGCGCCCGCGCCCTTGGGGATCTCCACTTCCACGGTCCCATGCGCGGAACCAGTGGCCCTGTCCGGGTAGTGCACGATCTTGTTGAGCACTCCCACCAAGACCCCGCCGCCCAGCGCAGTGGTCAGCAAGAAAACCAACAAAGCCCGTCGCATGGGTCGTTTCATCGCGCCATCTCCCGGTGGTGTGAGTCCAGCCAGCGCTGCAAGATCACCGCGGCGGCCAGCTTGTCCACTACCTGCTTGCGCCGCGCGCGCGAGACATCGGCGGCCAACAGCGGCACTTCGGCCTCCACCGTGCTGAAGCTTTCGTCGATGAGGTCCACCGGCACGGCCAGCGCCGCGTGCAGCTTCTCGGCAAAGGCGCGCGCCCGCATCGCCGCGAGCCCTTCCTCGCCCTCGGGATCCAGCGGCAGGCCCACCACGATGCGCCCCGCGCCCACGGCGTTCACCTGCGCAGCGATGGCCTCGATGTCGCGCTTGCCGCCGTGGCGCGCGATGGTGGCGTGCGGCTGGGCCGTCAGCCCCAGGCCGTCTGATAGAGCCACGCCGATGCGACGCGACCCGAGGTCGATGCCGATGACCCTGTTCATTACAGGCTCGCAGTCTACAACGTCTTTCGCGAATCTTGGCGTCGCGGTACAACTATCCCCATGTCCGAACAAGCCAAACCGCCTGTGCAAGCCCAGCAGATCCAAATCGACATCGACGAGGCGACCGCCCAGGGCACCTACGCCAATCTGGTCTTCATCAACCACACCGACGCCGAATTCGTCCTGGACTTCGTGTTCGTGCAGCCGGGTGTGCCGCGCGCCCGGGTCCGCTCGCGCATCATCTCGTCGCCCCGCCATGCCAAGCGCATGCTGCGCGCGCTGGAGTCCAACATTGCCCGCTACGAGCAGGTCTTTGGCAAAATCGAGGAAGTTGGTCCCGCGCCGCCTATCGAACCCAATCTTATTAGCTGAGGAAAGGCTACGAGACCGCGCCTTCCAGAGCGGCCAGCGTGCCCGCGTCGGCGTCCAGCTCGACGCGCGTTCCATAGGGCAAGGCGTGGTTGCGTCGGCCGTGGCCGATGGGCGCGCCCAAGACCACGGGAATGCGCAGGCGGCCCAGACGCTCGTGCAGCACCTCGTCGGCCGTGGGAGACGCCAGCTTGGATCCCGCGGGCTCGTCGCAGTCGCGAAACTCGCCGGTCACCAGCCCGGCCGCGGCCTGAAAAACTCCGGCCAGCTCCAGTTGGGTGAGCAGGCGATCGAGCCGGTAGGGACGCTCGCCCACATCCTCGAAGAACAGAATGGCGCCGCGCAGGTCGGGCAGATAGGGCGTTCCCAGCATGCGCGAGAAGACCTCGAGGTTGCCGCCCAGAAGTGGACCTGTCGCGTGGCCTTTGACCAGCGCCTGAAGTCCCGAAAGCAGCAAGCGCGCGTCCGGTTGTTCCAACGCCGCGAAGAGCGCGTGGTGATCCTCGCTGGCCAGGCGCCCGAGCTGCGTGACCACCGGCCCATGAATCGAAGCCAGGCCCGCGCGTGCCGCTTGCGCCAGGAGCAAGGTTCCGTCGGAGAATCCCACGATGGGTTTGGCTGCTGCCCGAAACAGGTCGGCATCCAGACCGGCCAGAATGCGTAGCAACCCGTACCCGCCCCGACCCATGATCACCGCGCGCGCGTCCGGATCGCGCAACGCTGCCCGCAGCTCGGCCAAGCGAACCTGGTCAGGCCCGGCAGTGAACCCGGTAGCGCGAAACAAGGAAACCGGGTCGTAGCGAAGCTGGTAGCGGGCCGACAGCACCGCTGCACCTTGGGCAAAGTCGTCGGGCGGAACAGGCCCCGAGGGCGCCACCACGTGCACCACGTCACCAGGTCGCAGATGGGGAGGTCGGAGCACTAGTGCCTCCGGTCAGAATTTC
>PMLB01000336.1 GCA_003158735.1 Myxococcales bacterium
TGGGATAGCTATGTTCGCTATCACCACCTGGGCGATTTTGGTCCCTTCTGGCCCACGGCTGGCCAGGCGCAGGGAACACGGGGCCAGTCAGGCGCATCCCAGCAGAGCTTTTCCCTGAACTTTCCCACGATTGAAGGGCTGCTTCGCGAGGTACCTTCCTGCCCCCAAGCGGAGCAGGTGCGGAACTACTTGCGCAAAGAAAGTACCCGTTTTGCCGTCGAGAAACCACTGACGTTCCCCTGGCTCTTTTGCGATCGAGTCCTCGCGGGCGACATTCAGCCCTTCATCTACCGCATGGTCGTCGACAAGGACCACGGGAGTTATCGGGCTGGCGAGCTGTCGGGCAAGTTTGGCAAGGAGGCACAGAAGGAGGCGGGCGACGGTCAGATGAAGTATGGCGCTCGCCCGCCGGGCGAGTGGCAGAAGCTCCGCTATTTCAGTAGTGCGCGAAACCTGGGCATCGATTCGACCAGTTTCAATTACCTGAACTTCAGGGTTTGCCCGAACGTGGAGCGGACGCGCCAGTTCGCCGCAAATGTCTTTTACGACTATGCGGCACTCGCTCCGTTCGTCAATACGGCCGCTGCTGCTGCGCGAACGTTTCTCGGCGAGCTGTCGGGCGCGTATGATTCCGGCGATGTGAAGGATCTCAAGAAACTCAGAGGCTTCTGGAACCTGGACACCGGTCTGGGTCTGCGCATTCGCCAGGAGGAATCGGATACCAACCGCGAGTGCATCACGAATCTCCATTTCGTTCATGTTTTCGAGGAACTCGCGACGAGAAATCCGGCCTACCAACGGGCCGAGCCCTATCTCGCCGGCAAGAAATCAGAGAGCTACTCGTTCAAGAAGGCGCAAGCGTTTGAGACCTACGATCACAAGCCGCTTTTCGAGAATATCGATTCGGTCTATGAGGAGCGCAACAACGCGTATCTTCAACGGATTCGCGTGGAGCACAGCGACGGCGGCGGGGCGAATGCAGGCATGGTGCCGACCAGCACCATCAAGAAGGAGAACATTTTCGTCTTTCTAGACATCAGGCAGCGGCTGACCTTGTGTTTTCGCGCCGCGATCGCCGACCTGAAGGCGCCCCAGGCAAGCGCGAAGGATGCTTCCTGCGAGGATCTGGCGCTGTTCTTCCTGGGCGACAAGGCAGGCAAGCCTGGCAAGCCAGCATCTGGGGAGACGAGGGAATGGCTGGCGGACGACAGCAAGATTCTCGACTATCGAGAACAACCGGCAACAGTTGAAAAGGGACTCCAGCACTTTGAGACCAGGCTGCTGGTGAACACGGCAAGGGAGGATGTGGGCAAGGCCAAAGCGGCAAAGCGGGAGATCGGTAAGGGCATCTGGAACAACGTCGTGCCCTACGACAAGCACGAGGGCGACTATGGCTACAACTTCGCCATCGGGACCGGACGCAAATTCGTGCTCCATTCCACCGATGGGGGCACCTTCAACCCACACAAAGATCTTGCCTATTACAACAACATCTCGCCGACCGAGCATGTCTTCTTCACGCTGTACCCGCTGGTACTCGAGCTGGGCTGCTACTGGGATATCTTCAGCAAGAAGGAGGTTTCCCTCGATGAAGCCCATGCACTCAAGAAGATCTCGGGCTGTGGCACGGTCAAGATTGTTCTGATCTACGAACGCAAGCGCGACCGGAGCCTGCGCTTGTGTCTGTGCTTCATTGACGGACTGGAGGTCCCCGTGGGGACGCCGGAGTCGCCGAAGACCTGATGTGGCGCCAGGGATGCCGCCGAGTCCAGGCGGAAAGGCTACCGCGGCTCAGGGCCGCCTGGCTCGCGCAAGTGCTCGAGCACGCTTTCTTCCAGCAGATCTTCCATGGTCTGGCCGCCGTAGCGGGCCGCGATGCGATCGTCGTACTCGTCGGCCACGAAGGCGAAGTCGCGGATGGTTTCCAGGAACTCCTCGCGCGAGGCCAGCTCGCGGTCGACCAAGGTGTAGCAAAGGATCACGGCTTCACCGGCCGGCACGTAGGCAAACGATCCAAAGCGCAAAACCGCGTTCAGCTCCAGCAGCTCCAGGGCCAGCGGTGCCTCCATTCGCACGCCCTTGACCAACTGAGCGGCCAGGCGAATCACGGCGTGGTCTTTCCATGGGTGCACGCGAATCATCACGCGCGACGACCCCTGCTTGATGACGAAAAAACCTTCCTCAACTTTACGGTAGGCAGGGTTGTCCCCCAGCATCTTTTCGATTCTCTGGCTGGACGCCTGCACGGCCGCTTTGGCACGCGCCTTTCGCTCGGGCATATATGATCGGTAGCACGAAGGCCGCCCGTTGCGAAGCCCCCTGTTCCGGCATAGGTGCCAACCAAAGTTTTCCGCAGGTTTGCCCCGGATTTCACCACAGAGAGCACAGAGATCACAGAGACGGATCGGAAGGAAGGAAGGAAGGGTTCGGAGCCGGATCCGAAACCCTTTCCTTCCGGCCTCTGTGGCCTCTGTGTCCTCTGTGGTGAGACTCCGGATCGCGTGGGCGGCCGTCAAATCCCGAGACAATCGTGGTTAGCGCCTATGCCTGTTCGGGCCCGTCGCTCAGCCCTGTCCCGACTCGCGCCGGTCGTCGCGTGAGATACCCAAAGCGCGCATCTTCTTGTGCAGATTGGTACGCTCGATCTCGAGCACCTGGGCGGTGCGCGAGATGTTCCAGCCGTTCTCGTCCAGCTTGGACATGATGTACTGCCGCTCGATCAGATCGCGCAGCTCACGCAAAGGCAGGGTGCGCGTCTCGGGCGGCAGGTCCAAGGCGGCCACCGTCCGCTCGGGTCGGTTCTTGCGCGCCACCTCGGTCACGATCTCCTCGGGCAAGTCGCCCACGCCGATGCCGTCCTCGGACAGAATGACCAGGCGCTCGATCACGTTGCGCAGCTCGCGCACGTTCCCTGGCCACTCGAAGCCCGAGAGCACGGCCAGCGCCTCGGGCGTGATGGGTTTTTCCTTGAGGCCATTCTCGCGCGCGCACTGCTGCACGAATGCCTGGCAGAGCAGCGGAATGTCCTCGCTGCGCTCACGCAGCGGCGGAGCCTTGAGCGGAACCACCGCCAGACGGAAGTAGAGATCTTCGCGGAAACGACCCGCGGCGACCGCTGCGGTCAGGTCCTGGTTGGTGGCTGCCAGCACGCGCACATCGACCTTGAGCGTCTGTTCGCCGCCCACGCGTGACAGCTCCCCTGACTGCAACACGCGCAGCACCTTGGCTTGCGCGGACAGGCTCATGTCGCCGATCTCGTCGAGGAAGATGGTGCCTCCGTCGGCAATCTCGAACAGCCCCTTCTTGCGGGCAGCCGCACCGGTGAAAGCCCCGCGCTCGTGCCCGAAAAGTTCGGATTCGATCAAGTCCGGCGGAATGGCCGCGCAGTTCACCTTGACGAAGGGCCGGTCGCAGAGCGCACTTTCGCGGTGGATGGCGCGCGCAATCAGCTCCTTGCCTGTGCCTGATTCGCCGGTGATGAGCACGCGCGTGCGTGTGGGAGCCACCTTGGCGATTTGCGAGAAGAGCGCGGCCATGGCTGGGCTCTTGCCCACCATTTCCCAGCGGCCCTCGGTCAGGGCGCGCAGGCCCGCCACCTCGCCCGCCATGGCGTGGCGTTCAAGCGCGTTGCGCAGGGTCACGATGAGGCGCTCGCGATCGATGGGCTTTTCCAGAAAATCGTACGCGCCTGCCTTGGTGGCGCGCACGGCATCGGCGAGAGTTCCGTGGCCCGAGATCATGATGACACCAGGGTTGGGCAGGGAAGCGGCAAGGCCGGCGTCGCCACCCTTGGCCCGCTTGAGCGACTCCAGCAGCTCCAGGCCCGAGATGCCCGGCAGTTGCACGTCGAGCAGGATCAGGTCCGGGGCGACGTCAGGCAGGCGCGCCAGGGCCTCCTCGCCGCTGGCAGCCTCTTCCACCGCGTAGCCTTCGCCCTCCAGCACCATGCGCACGGTTCGGCGGATGTTCTTTTCGTCGTCGACAATCAGGATGGTCGCGGTCATGGGGTCACCGATTCAACCAGAGGGTGCGCAGCCCGTTCGGGCAGCAGCACAGAGTAGTCCACGATGCGGATGGGTACGCCCCCTTCACGTGCCACACGGGATTGCTCCTGCTCGATCCAGTCGAGAATACGCGGCAGGGCTTGCACCGCAGCCATGTTCTTGTCGTGCAGGAGCAAGATCACGGGCGCGCTGGCGTGGGCCAGCAAGTTGGTGACATAGGTGAAGATCGCCTTCTCGCTGTTGCCACGCCATTCCCGCGGATCGGCATTCCAACCCACCTGGGTGAGGTCGCGCTCCGCCAGCGCGCGATCCAGCGACCGGCAGCGGGCGCCGTAGGGCGAACGAAAGAGCCGCGGCCGCACGCCGGTGGCGTAGGTGATGAGCTCGGCGGCGTGGTCGACTTCCTCGGCCAGAGCCCCCGGGTTCCGGCACAGATCCTTGTGGTTCATGGTGTGGTTGCCCACGTGGTGCCCGTGCAGCGCCAGCTTACGCAGGAGATCGCGACGCGCCAGATCCTCGGGCCGGTTGCGCACGATGTGCTGGCCCATGACGAAGAACACCGCTTTCAACTTGCGGCGATCCAGCTCGTCCATGATCAGCGGCGTCCCCTGCAAGTCCGGGCCGTCGTCGAAGGTGAGCAGCACCAGACGCTCTGCGGGTCCGTGCGTGACAGCGGCTGGCGCTTCACTTGGCAGTGGAACCAAGTAGCGCGGAAAGGCGGTAGGCGAACGAGGCACCTGGATCGGCGCGCCAGGCTCGCGCTGGGAACCTTGGCGCCGATCGGCAGCTCCGGCTGCGAGCCCGCCCTGGGCGGTGTTCCCAGAAGCGACCCCCGGGTGACGAGGCGCTTCGGGCGAGACTCCCCCGCCGCTGGCCGACAGGCACAGCGGCGTCATCATCGCCAAGACAGAAAGGATTCCTCGTAGCACGATCCGTCCCGATCATATCAAACGACGGATCTTCCCGCTGCTTTCGCGCACCCTGGCGCGTCAACGCGTAATCGCGGCCGAGGCTAGCCAGCATCGCGTGGACTGCGGATCGAAGCTAGCCATTTCTCACAGAGACACAGAGGCCTCTGCGGCGGATGAGAAGAAGGGAAAGGGTTGGCTCCTGTCCGGTCCAAACCCCTTCTTCTCTTCCGATCTCCGTGTTCTCTGTGCTCTCTGTGCGGACAAGCTAGCCAGCTCCGAATTGGATCGCGCTCCAGGAGATCCTGGTCAGAATGGGATCTCGTCGTCGCCCGCGGGCGGAGCCCCGCCCCCTTCGCTCGGCTCGCTGGGCGGCTGCTGCGTCTCTTCGCCCCAACCCGGACGGCCGCCACCGGCGCGCCGGCCACCACCACCACCATTCTCGGCACCTGCGCCGCCGCCCAGGAAGACCACGCGGTCGGCGACTACCTCGGTGCTGTAGCGCTTCTTTCCGTCCTTGTCATCCCAGGAACGGGTTTGCAGTTTGCCCTCGACGTAGACCATGCGGCCCTTGGTCAGGAACTTCGAGCAGTTCTCGGCCTGCTCGCCCCAAACTGTGACCCGGTGCCACTCGGTCTTTTCCTGCTTCTGGCCGTTCTTGTCCTTCCACACCTCGTTGGTCGCGACGCTCAGATTGCACACCGCTCGGTTGCTCGGCGTGTACTTGAGCTCGGGATCAGCCCCGAGATTCCCAACCAGTATGACTTTGTTGACGCTACCCATGGGGTTCTTGCCTCCTTGCCTTTGGCGGCCCTGAGTTTCTTCTTTCACTTTCCAAGCGAGGGGTCAATCACCGCATCGCCTGGCGCACGAGAGTATCGGCAAACAGGTCTTCCGGTTTCGTGCCTGGGCCGCGATATAGTGGTTTCCTTCATGGGGATTTCAACGCTGGGCGTTTGCATTGCCCTGGCCGCTGCTACGACAGCGCCGGCTGCGCATGGTCCGGTGGCTGACTTGGCGCGCGGCTTTCTGGCCTTGCGCGCCGGCAACTACCACGAATCAGCGCGTGCGCTCGACGGGCTGGCGCCAAGGCTGCCGCGCAACCGGGACTACGCCCTCCACTTGCTCGGCGAAAGTCTCTTCTATGACGGCTCCTACGCCAAGGCGCGGGCTGCCTTTGCCGAACTGGCCAAGCTCCGCCCTTCACGCTTCGCCGGCATCGCGGCCTGGCGCGCGGCGGACTGCCAGTGGATGCAGGGCCAGCGAAGGGAAGCCGCGGGAGCGTACCGACGGCTGCTGGCCGGAAAGACGCCGGGCTCAGATCCGGCGGTGGCGCGTTTTCGCCTGGCGGAGTTCGCTGCCGAGGGAACGGCGTCGCAGGGAGCCGCCGCGGCCCAGGAGGCGCGCCACCTCTACCTGCAGGTGCATCTGGACTTCCCCGCCCACCCGTTGGCCGCCGAGGCGGTCAAGCGCGCGCAGGTTCTGGGCACCTCGACCGAGACCGTGCTCGAAGCGGCGGCGCTTGCGCCGCACGAACGGCTGCGCCGGGCCGACAAGCTGGCCGAGGGTCGCGAATACCAGGCTGCGCTCGACGAGCTGGCCTTGCTGCCCGCGGCCTTGCCAGCGGATCTGGCAGCCGAGCGCGACTTCGCCATAGGGATGGCCAAGTACAACATGAGGCGCGACTATGCAGGCGCGGCGGCCTTGTTGCAGAAGGTGGCGGCCCAGCTAGCCGGCGAGAAGGCGGCCTTTGCGGCGTTTCATGGTGCACGCGCGCTTTCCCGCATCGAGCGCAACGACGAGGCCATCGCCGGGTATCGCCAGGTGGTCGAGCGCTATCGCTTCTCGAAATGGGCGGCCGAAGCCCAGTTCCGTTCGGGCTGGCTGGAGGTCAATCGCGGTGGTTTTCGCGAGGCCCTGCCCGGCCTGCAGGCCACCCTGGCGCGCTATGCGCACAGCCCGTTTGCCGACGACGCCGCTTGGTATCTCGCGCTGGCACACCATCTGCTGGGCGAGCCGACCGAAGCCCTGCGCGCCCTCGACCAATACGAGCGACTGTCCCACAACAACAACGATGCGGGCATGCGCGTGCGCTACTGGCGGGCGCGATTCTTGGCGCAGGCCGGGCTTGTCGACGAATCGCGTCGCCAACTGCGTGAGTGCGTGCAGCGCTCGCCGCTCGGCTACTATGGCCTTCTGGCAGCCGCGCGGCTGCGTGAGGCGGGCGAGAAGGTGACCGTCGACTGGCCGGTGTGGTCTCCGGCCGCGCCCGCAGACAAGGCCAAGTCCGCGCACGATCCGGTGTTGGAACGTGCGCGCGAATTGCTGCAGGCGGGACTCGACGTTGAGGCCGGCGAGGAGATGGGACGGGCCGAAGCCAGCGTGATGCAAAACCTGGGCAAGTCGCAAGGGCTGGCCGTGCTCCTCGAAGAATACCCGCGCATGCGCGCCTTCCATCAGGCGCTGCACCTGGCCGAGAGCCACGGCGCCTCGGCCCTGGCCGCGGCAGCGACCGGGCCTGCGCGCCTGTATTGGCAAGCTGCTTATCCGCGCGCCTTCCGTGACATGGTGGAACCGCTGGCGTCGACTGCCGGCGCACCCGAGCTTTTCGTCTACGCGATCATGCGCAAGGAATCGTCGTTTCTACCCTACGCGCTCTCGCCCTCGGATGCGCGCGGGCTGCTCCAGCTCATTCCGGCCACCGGTCAGGAAGTCGCCAAGCACCTGGGCGTGCCTCTTTTCACCGACGAGCTCTTTGACCCTGAGGTCAACATCCGCGTGGGTGCCGCCTATCTGGGCGGGCTGCTCAAGAGATTTGGCGGCCAGATCGCCCTGGCCGCGGGCGCGTACAACGCCGGCTCACACGCCATGATGCGCTGGTGTGACCAATGGGGCAGCCGACCGCTCGACGAATTTGTGGAGCTGGTCACCTACGATCAGGCGCGCGAGTACATCAAGCGCGTGCTGGCCGTGTACGCGCGCTATCGCTGGCTGTACGACGAGCCGTTCGAGTTGTCGCTGGCGGTGAATCCCCATTACTCGAAGGACGGCATCAACGACTGACGGGGCACCTTTCGGACCGGATTTCACCACAGAGAGCACAGAGTTCGCAGAGACGGACCGGAAGGGGAAAAGGGTTGGACCCGGATCCGGAACCCTTTCTTTCCGACCTCTGTGGCCTCTGTGCGCTCTGTGGTGAAACTCCGGATCGCGCGTGGTAAACGTCCGCCCCATGAAAGCATCCATTCTGGTTCTCGCCGGCGACGGCATCGGGCCCGAGGTCACGGCCGAGGGGACCCGCGTGTTGCGCGCTGTCGGCGCGAAGTTCGGACACACTTTCACGCTCACGGACGGGTTGCTGGGTGGCATCGCCATCGATCGCACGGGCACGCCCATTCCTGCCGAGACCTTGACCATGGCGCGCGCGAGCGACGCGATTCTGCTGGGCGCGGTGGGCGGTCCCAAGTGGGACAATCCCTCGGGCGACGTGCGGCCTGAACAGGGTCTCTTTGCCATCCGGAGCGCGCTCGGCCTGTACGCCAATCTGAGGCCGGTCACAGTCCATCCCAAGCTGATGAACGCGTCGCCCATACGGCCCGAGATCCTCAAGGGCGTGGATCTGCTGGTGGTGCGCGAGCTGATTGGCGGCATCTACTTCGGCGAGAAGAAGCGCGAGGCAGACTGGGCCAGCGATGTGTGCGCGTACAGCGGCGACGAGGTTCGCCGCGTGGTCCGGCGCGCCTGCGAGCTGGCGCGCGGCCGGCGCAAGAAACTCACCTCGGTGGACAAGGCCAACGTACTGGAAAGCTCGCGCCTGTGGCGCCGGGTCACCGACGAGCTGGTGCGCAGGGAATATCCCGACCTGCAGCTCGAACATGTGCTGGTCGATGCCTGCTCCATGTATCTTGCGCGGCGGCCGGCCAGCTTCGACGTTATCGTGACCGAGAACATGTTCGGCGACATTCTCACCGACGAAGCCTCGGTGCTGGCTGGATCCATGGGCCTGCTGCCCTCGGCGTCGCTGGGCGATGGTCCGCGCGGGCTGTACGAGCCGATTCACGGCAGCGCGCCCGACATCGCCGGCCGCGGAATCGCCAATCCCTTCGCCACCATCCTGAGCGTGGCCATGCTGCTGCGCTACTCGCTGGGGCTGGAGAAAGAAGCCGCGGCAGTCGAGAGCGCGGTTTCGGCCGCCATCGACCGCGGCGTGCTCACCGCCGACGTGGTGCCCGCCGGCGCTCCAGCGGCCACCACCGTGCAGGCTGGCCAGGCTGTGCTCGAAGCGCTGTAGGCGCTCAGGCAAAAGAAAAGGCGGAACCCCGAAGGATCCCGCCTTGATAAGCTATTCAGTCAGGCCGCGCCTGACCGGTGGCTATTTAGTCTGTGTAGAAGAAGAGGAACCCGATCGCCTGAGTGGTGGTCGTGTTGTCGATGCCGAGATTGAAAGAGTGGACGGGTCCCGTCTTCGTGTAGTTCAAGAAATCTTCTTGCACGGCGATTCCCATCGAGAACCACTTGGTGAAGAAGTGCTCCACACCTACATAAATGGGCAGCCTGATAGTGATGGTCGTGTCGGGAGCAGGGGCGGGGGATGCTACAGCGGCCTTGCCGAAACTTAGCCCAAGACCGCCGCCAACCCCAAGTCGGGTTGAGGTGGTTCTCCAGGGGCAGTACAGGACAAGTGCGGCAGGAGCGAACCTCCACGCCGTACTGTTGCCACTCGCAGTCCCAACCGTGAGCGCCAACTGCGGCATGACGGCCAGCGTGTCGCTGAGCCAGTACTTCATGTTGATTTCGGCGTCTTTCGTTGAAATGAGCGAACTCCCGGCGCCGCCGGAGCCGACACCCACGCCGATGCCCAACTGTCCTGACATGTTGTCAGAGACCGCGGGGGCGGGGGCCGGGGCCGGGGGCGGGGCGTAGGCCGGAGCCGCGCCCGCGCCTGGCTCCTGAGCCTGGGCCGAGCCCAGCAGGCCGAAGAACGCGACCGTGGCCAAACCTGCAACTAATTTCCCGTGGAACTTGTTCATCGAAATTTCCCTCCAGATGGTTGCCAACAATTGGCTGGTTCTTGGATGCACCGGCCTTCTCTCCGGCTTCCGGCGGAATGCTCTCCTGAACTGCCAGGATTGTCACCTTTTCTCTGCAACCACGCCGCGCCGAGCCAATACTGGCGGACTGCCTGGCCCGCAATCTGGCGCAGGCGGCAGCCGTGGTTTCGCGAGTAGAATCGCGGCGCATGCGCGGCGCTTGGCTGCTTCTACTCTTTCTGCTGCCGGCTTCCGCCGCGGCGGCGGGCTATGCCGATCTGGGAAAATTGGAGCGGGAATCGGTGGACGATGCGCTGGCTTTTCGGGGCCTGAGCATCGAGCCCGCGCCGCAGGGGAAGATCATCGGCGCCGTCCATGTGGTGAACCTCGACGTGTTCCTGGCGCGCGAACGCGTGCCGCTGGTCTGGGCCAACATCTTCCACCGCACCACGCGCGAGCACCACGTCCGGCGCGAGTCGCTGCTTCAGGCGGGCGATCGCTACGACGAGGATCTGGCCGAGGAAACCACACGCAACCTGCGCGACCCTTCGCTGTCAAATGTGGTGGCCGTGTTGCCGGTGAAGTCAGCGACGCCGGGAATGGTCGACGTGTTGATTGTCACCCGCGATGTGTGGAGCCTGCGTTTCAACGAGGATTTCGAAGCCGCGCAAAACCAACTCATCTACTTCACCGGGTCGCTGTCGGAGAACAACCTGTTCGGCTGGCGCAAGTACCTGGCTGCCGTGTTCGTGATGGACCAAGGCGAGATGGCGTTCGGGCCGCAGTACATCGACCCCAACATCCTGGGCACGCGCCTTCAGCTGCAAGCGGCGTACTCCTTGATCTGGAAGCGCGAGATTGGACAAATCGCTGCCGGCCCGCTCGAAGGCTCCTCTTCGCACTTTCACCTGGAATATCCGCTCTACTCGTTGGCTAGCCGCTGGGGCGCGGCCGCGGACTTCAGCTATGTCGACGGTGTCGTCCGCTTGTTTGAAGGCACGCGGCTGCGCCCGTTTCCGCTGGACGGCGTGTCCCGCAGCACCTGCGACCCGGTGCCCACAACCCTGGCCCCGGGCGTGCCCACGGTGCCGTGGGTCTACGGGGTGCGCAAACTCAACACCAGCGAGACAGTCACGCGTTCGTTTCCTACACCGTGGGTCATCCAGCGCGTGACCGCTGGCCACGAAATCGGGCTGGTGCGGCTGTCGTTCACGTCCGACTTTCCCTATCCCGAAGGCTCGCCGGAGCGGCAGCAATTCGCGAGCCGGGCTTTCCCCCTGTCGGAACGCGTGTCGGACCTGTTCCTGCGCTACGAGCTGTTCACGCCCCGCTACCGGACCTTTCGCGACCTCGATACTTTCGATTTTCGCGAGGACATTCGCCTCGGACCTTATCTGTCGCTCAAGGCCGGCCAGGCTGGCACGTGGATAGGATCGCAAAACGATCTGAGCATATTTCAGGCATCAGCCAGCCTTGTGCAAGAGGCCCTGGGCGGGCTGAATAGCGTGGACGCTTCCTGGGAGGCGCGGCTGAGCGACGGCGAGGTGACGGACCAGCTGGTCAGGGCGCGGGTCACCTTGGCCACCCCGGTGCTGGCGCGCCTGTTGCGCGTGGTGGCCACGGGCAACCTGGGTCTGCTCTACCGCAACACGCGCAAGCGCTTGTTCTCGGTGGGCGGCGACAACGGTCTGGGCAGCTATCCCGAGAACGCCGACAGCAGGCTGCAGGCCTATGACAGCGTCCTGCGCGGCTATCCCGTGGGCGAATTCGTGGGCTGCGGCGCGCAGGCCGTGGGCCACATCGAGGCGCGCACCATGGCGCTGAAGCTGGCGTTTCTGCGCCTGGGCGGTCTGCTGTTCGTCGACGCCGGCGATGCTGCCGCCGACGCCAGCAGTCTGACCCTCTACAGCGACGTGGGCTTCGGCCTGCGCCTGCTCATTCCGCAGCTCAATATCTACTCGCTGCGCGCCGACTGGGCCTTCCCCTTGCGGTCGGTGCCTGGCATGCCCGCCGGCTGGCCCGGCCGCATGACGTTCGGTTTTCGCCAGGTTTTCTAACTCGCTTCTTCTTGTTGCGGCGCCGGGTGTATTCGCAGGAAACAGCAAGAAGCGGCCCGGTTCTCGTCGAGGGCGTGATGGGATAGACTGTGCCGCGTGCCTGAGACAGCCGATTCAGCGCGCACATCCGACGCTCAAAGCCGCCCTGATGGGCCGGCCCCGCGTGCGCCAGGAGTCGCGCCCCACCGAGGTCGGGGTTCTGGAACCGCAAATGCCCCCATCGATTCGCCTATGCACTTGTGGATCGCCTTTGCGGCCTGCGCCCTGGCCGCATCGGTCGCTGTCTGGGGCCACCGCTTTCCCGCCGGCATCGATCTCGCGCAGCACGCACACCTGTTCCAGATGCTGACCAACTACTGGAAGCCCGAGCTCGGCTACCGGCACTTCTTCTCGCTCCAGGTCCTCACGCCCTACCTCGGCACCTGCCTGCTCGCCCTCCCGTTCACTGCTGCGGGCGGCCCGGTTTTCGCTGCAAAGATGCTGGTCTGGATCGCCGCCATGGCAACCCCGTACGCACTGCTGCGCTGGCTGCGCGCGCTCGGCGGCGAGCCTTGGTGGTCGCTGTTCGGATTCCTGCTCGCATTCGGCTTCGGCTACCAATGGGGATTCATTCCCTTCCAGCTCGCCTGCCCGGTGGCACTTTTGTACCTGGCCTCGGTCGAAACCAACGTCGCGTCCCCGACCCTGGGCAACGGCGCCCGATCGGCCGCGCTGCTCGCGCTTCTGTTCTTTTTCCACGGCATCGTGTTCGCCGTGGTCGCCGTAGCAAGCGGGGTGCGTTGCCTGTTCGGTCCCGGCTGCTCGTTGGCGGGCGTGCGCCGCACGCTCCGCCACTGGCTCACGCTGTTGCCGGCAGCGCTCGTCACACTCGCCTGGCTCGTCACTTCCCAGGACCACCCCGGACATGCCAGCGAATGGCCCCCTTCGCCCGTTCGCATCGGGTGGCTCTTCTCGGGATGGTGGTCGGCTACCCCGAGCTTCTTCCCGGCGGTCGCGGCCCTCGGCTGGTTGCTTGCGCTCGCGTGGATGGCGCGCCCCGTGGCAGCCGATGCGCCCAAGCACTGGCTGCCGCTGCTGCTCGCCGCGCTCGGCGTCGCGCTGGTCCCGGAATGGCTGTTCGGCACCTGGCTCGTCGGTGGGCGCATGGTCGCGCTGGTCGGAGCTTTGCACCCACGGGTCGTGCGCACTCTTGTCCGGAATTGAAATCCCCGGTTCCGTTGCAGGGAGGTAGAGATGTCGCTTCGAAAGTTGTCACTGCTTGGGCTCTGTTTCGCCGCACATTTTGCGTGTAGCTCGGGAACAGCCGCCGGCGCCGGAAATGCCTACCAACCAGATGGTGCCCAGGAAACCGGATTCATCACTTGGACGTATAATGGCCAACCGGTTGGGATGTACTTGCCTGCACCCATCGGCAAACCGCTTCCGATCGTGATGTTCCTGCACGGCTGCACCGGCGATCCGATCGATCCGAGCTTCTGGATGATTGCGGCGCTGAACAACATTGAACCAACCGCCCTGCTCTTGCCGTTTCGACCAGCAGACGAAGACACAACCTGCTCCGCCTGGGGAGGGACCTACGACGACGTCGAACGCCCAGGCCTTATCGATGCGCTGGCCCAATTGGACCGCGTGATCGCCGAACGGGGATTCGATAGCAAACGCCAATACGTCTACGGAGAATCGATGGGCGGAGAGGGCGTGTATCGACTACTGTTTGACTGGCCGACCCGCTTCGCGGGTGCCATTTCCGTCGCTGGCTACACAATCGACAAGGGAGCCGAACAGATGGCCCAAACGCCGCTTTGGATCGTGCACGGTTCGGAGGACACCACCAGTCCGGTGGAGTCGGACCGAACCATCTACCAGTCCATCCTCGACGCCGGTGGAACCCAGGTCCAGTACACTGAATACCCAGGTCTCGACCACGTGCCGGCCATCGAACAGGCGCGCACGGACCCAGCGTTTCTCGCGTGGCTTCTCGCCCAACGTCGCAACTAATTCACCCAGCTGTGTTCCGGTTCGGCGTAATCCGCCCCGTCGAGCACACCAGGTGTCATCTTGACCCAAACCTCGGTCACGCTGCGAACGGGGGCGTCGATCAACGGACGGCTGCTCGCGCAGACCGCGGTCAATCTCGACGGCAGCTCCGTGGTCGAACCCGCTCAGTAGAAGCCCTGGGTGGGCAGACTAGATCGCTGCCGTGGCGGCACCCTCAGCGGTGCTTGAAGATGATCTTCTTTGCGTCCACGCCTCGGATCCTTTTGAGTTTGCGCATCATCGCGTCCGCCCGCTCCTCCTCACCCACCATCTGTAGGAGGATGAGGCCGGCGGGGCCGGTACGGTCCAAGACCCTATCGTTCATCCCGAGTCGGGTCTTGATGTGGTCGCCGTACTCGGTGAGGACCTTCTGCACGTCAGGGGCGTGTTTCACGCGATCGGTGATGTGGACGCCGACGATGAGATGATCTTCTTTCTTGGCCTTCATCGTTCCTCCGTTGCGATCGGGACAGGGCTGGTTGATCGCGAGACAGTCTCTTCGACCTTCTGGAAGCTACGGTACACCTCGGAAGCGGCGGCGTCACGGACAGCTTCCAGACTCTTCGCCTCAAGCCATGCTTCAACGAACGCCACCACGCAGCGGCGATCTGGCTGGCAAGCTCATTGCCATGAGCGAGCAACTGAAAGCCGCGACTGGCCTGGACATCGTACAAGCCGTGCGCGAGCGCGTGCCGGCCGGACACCCGACGCCAGCGCCGGTGCGGGTCGGGCGTAGGGTGCGGAAGGCGGGAGGCGGCCCGCGTCGACTTGCTCAACTGACGGCGGCAACGGCTTGGGCAGCGACCAGGCAGGCAGGCTCATTGCCAGAAGCGAGCAATTGAAAGCCTCGACCGGCGTGGACATCGTACAATAGGGATAATGATGCCGTCCAAGAAGCTGATCATGTTGGGTATGGTGGTAGGTTCGATCGTCGGCGGCTACGTTCCCTGCCTTTTCGGTGTCAGCGCTATCTCCTTCACTTCTTTGTTCACAAGCACCATAGGGGCGACTCTCGGCATCTGGCTCGGGTACAAATTCGGCAGGTCCTGAAGGTCGATCGTCTGACCGTGCTGGGTGGAATCGGCGGCAATGGTGGCAGCGGCGATCAATAGCGCCGCACCGATGTTGACCTCGATAGCGCGGCGCTGGTGACCTGGATCTGCCCGGTGGCAGGCCACTCATCATGTCGGCACGTGCGTTTCGCGACGGACAGCAGACGTGAGCGCCGCTACGTTTGCGCGCCGAAGGCAGGGGCCGTCCCTGGCGAGGCGCCGCGGAAGAAGCCGGGAGCTGCGGTTGATCAGCGCGGCGGGGCGGTGGCGCCCAACTCGGCGCACTTCACGCCGGCGAAACGATGCAACCACCAGGTACCGGCGGGGAAGGTAGCCTCCCGGCCAGCCAGCTGGTCGGCGCGGGCTTCGCGGTACCGGTCGATGAAGGCCTGATTGCGCTGCAGGGCCTCGACCCGCACCCAGGTATTCTTGCACGCCACGCGCGGCGAGAGTCCCCGGCGAGTCTCGCGCGTGCCCGGATGCGAGTTCCAGTGCTGTTGTCGCACGCCCCTGCGGCCGAGGAGCTTGATTCCCTTCTCGCGGCTCTCGGCAGCGACTTTCTCTTCGGCCTCGGCAACCTTGTCGCGCAGGAGCTTGGAGTACTCGACGTGGCTCAGGCGCTCGAAGCCTGGCACGCGGCGAAAGTGCAGGTCGATTGCGTTGGGTAGGTCGCTATTCTCAGGGTCGAAGAAGCGAATTGGCTTGCTTGCAGTCAGAGGCCGGTTGTGGTCGATGGCGGTGAGCGATTCGACGCCTGGCCAGCGGTGAACCCTTGCGACCAAGTGGCTCGTGACCGGGTTGGCGATGGCGTAAACCATCTTTGCAAGCACGTCCTCGGCCCTGACCAGCTCGACCACGGAAGTCTGCTCGCTGGCCCAAAACGCCTCCCGGGCGAATATTCGGCACCGATTGCAGCGGGAGATTCGGACGCCGGCGCGCAACATAGTGGTCGTCTGTAGCGGATCTCACGAGAAGAAGGTCAACCCTGGTGAGGTCTTTCGTTGAATCGAGTACGCTCACGAAACCGGCCTCCACGATTGCTCTGGGCTTGGCTCGGGAATATCCTCGGGTCTGCGAACCGTCGCAGCAACACGGAGAGCAACTATGCCGTTGATGAATAGGCTGGGCTTGCTAGCGCTGTTCCTCGCAACGTTGGCCATTGTGAACTCTTGCGGAAGGACCGGCATGGGTGGCTCGTCGGGTAGGGCTTCAGCTGGTGGTCGGGCAATATCTGGCGGAGGGCTGACGAGCGTTGGTGGCTGGGCCTCATCGATGGGAGGGCAGGCGGACGCGGCGCCGCAAGGGGCTGCGGGTGGGACTGGCGGGACTACTACTGGTCCCAGCGGCGACGCGGCCTGGTTGGGCGGCGATGGGGCAACCACCAGCGGCGACGCGGCCTGGTTGGGCAGCGATGGGGCAACGACCTCAGCGGACAGTAGCGCCGTCAGGGTCGTGGATGTCTCGGCTGGGAGTTATTTGACTTGCGCTGTACTCAGCGACGGGACGCTTCGCTGTTGGGGAAATGGCTATGGCCCAGTGCCGGCGGTCGTCTCGAAGATCTCTCGAGCGATTGCTGTGTCAGTCGGTTCGGAAGGCGGGTCCTCGGGTTTGGTCGCATCAGCACATGTCTGCGCGCTCATAGCGGATGGTTCGGTGCAATGCTGGGGCAACAACGCCGATGGTCAGGCGACTGGGACTCAATCTGGCGGTGACACGAGTCCGGCGGCAGTGGCGGGCATCACCTCCGCCATTGCGGTTTCAGCGGGCGGGCAACACACCTGTGCCCTCTTGAAGGACGGCACGGTCCAATGCTGGGGGGCCAACAGCAACGGGCAACTCGGCAACGGGACCACGAGCGCCCCCGGCCCCCCGACCGCCGTCGTAGGCCTGGGCGGCGCCGTCCAAGTGTCCGCGGGCGCTAGCCACACTTGCGCGCGACTAGAGGACGGCACTGTCCGATGTTGGGGACTGGCTCCTGGGCTGAACTCCACGCCAGGAGATATTGGGGTCTCCGACGTCGTGGATGTTAGTGCCGGATACCAGCATAGCTGCGTTGTGTTTCAAGATGGCTCGGTCGCCTGCTGGGGCTGTATATATGACAACTGTTGCGGGCCCGGTTTCAACTGTGGTGAGCGGCCTGGGACGGCAAAGGATCCGAGCGTTTCGCAGGCAGTCGCAATCTCCACCGGGTACGAGCACCGGTGCGCGTTGCTCGTCGACCACTCAATCAAGTGCTGGGGCAACGATGGCAATGGGAAGCTCGGAATCGGGCCTTCCGACTGGTACGCCGAAGCGGGTAGCATCAACTCGGGGCGCGTAGTTGGCGTTACCCAAGGGGTCAAAGTTGTCGTGGGCTATGATCGTTCATGCGCCATCATCGCGGATGGCTCGCTACAATGCTGGGGGGCCGGGGCGGCCAATGGCGGAACCACCAGTAGCGGCGTGCCTGTGCCGGTGACCGGTCTTTAGAGTCGTCCTCACTCCACCTCGCGCATGGCGTCGCTGGTGCAACCACCTATCGTTCGCGCGGCCCATACGCACGCCCAATCAGCGCCCATATCGATGCGCCTCGCGGCCGCGGGCCGCTGGGGCCCGGAGAAAGCGGCGGGTCTGGCCAGCAAGGTGGGCAGGGGTGGCCTTGCGTGTGCATCCCGGCCGGCTCGCCAGATTCGGTTGCGGCTCCCGTCGAGCCAGTACAGGTACTGGCCGTCAGTGGCGATTGCCCCTCCTCGGAAAGTCAACTCGTCGGCGATCGCCTCGGGGGTCACGGGGGGCTTGCCTGCCAGGCCGAGACGCACGATGGCTCGGTGGTTGGTCCAGTACAGACAGCCGCGATCGACCACCACACTGTCCGCCTCAGCGGAACCGATCGCCACCAGCTTGGTGGGCGCGCCGCCTTGCACCGGGGCGCTCCAAATCGCGTCCTCATCCGCGTAGTAAATCTGGCCGTTCGCGATGGCCAGCGGGTCGGAATAGGCGTACGACACGAACTGCGGCGCGGAGCCTGGCTGAAGCGCACGCCGGAAGATCGCCGAGCGTTCTTTATCGCTACGACGGGTCCAGTACACGAACCCGCCATCGATCAAGAAGCCTCGAAACCGCCGTCCCTCAGGCTCGCTGGCAAGAAGCTCAGCCTGGCCTCTTCCGTCACGGCGCAGGCGAAAAAGTCCGGAATCCTGAGGCGCACGGAAAGGGTTCGGCCCGCGATTGAAATACACGTAGGTGTGGTCGAGTTCCATTTCCGGCATGAGTCCCGGAGCTTGGAGTGATGACCTGGCCATCCATAACATCAATGAACCATCTCAGCTCGTT
>PMLB01000141.1 GCA_003158735.1 Myxococcales bacterium
CATGCACGAGGGGACGCGCTTCGTCCGCGGCAAGGCCGGCCAGGTGCTGGTGCCCAGCCAGGCCGACGCTGACGCGCCCGAGGGCTCGATGATCGTGGTGGCCGAGGAAACCACCCTGGGCAAGCTGCTGCGGGTGCCGGTCGACATGATCATCTTGGCCACTGCCATGGGCCCGGCCCAGGGGGCCAAGCAGGTGTCCGAGATGCTGCGCATTCCGCGCAGCGCGGATGGCTTCTTCGCCGAGAAACACCCCAAGCTGGCCCCCACCGAGACGCCCACCGACGGAGTGTTTCTGGCTGGTACCTGCCAGAGCCCCAAGGACATACCCGACACCGTGGCGCATGCCTCGGGTGCAGCGGCGGCAGCCCTGCACTTCTTGGCTCGCGGCGAGGTCGAGGTCGATCCCTGCGTCGCGCTGGTGCGGCCCGAGATGTGCACCGCCTGCGGGATGTGCGTCGATGTCTGCGCCTACCAGGCCATCGAGATCGATCCCAAGCGCAACAAGGCCGTGGTCAACGCAACCACATGCAAGGGCTGTGGCACCTGCGTGGCCACCTGCCGGGCCACCGCCATCGAGCTGCAGCAGTTCACCGGTCGGCAGATCTATTACGAGCTGACTGGGCTGCTCGGAGAGGCATGATAATGAGCGACCAGTTCGAGCCCCGCATCGTCGGCTTTCTGTGCAACTGGTGCAGCTACGCCGGCGCCGATCTGGCGGGCACCTCGCGTCTGAAAGTTGCGGCCAACCTGCGTGTGGTGCGCGTGCCCTGCTCGGGCCGCATCAATCCGCTGTTCATCTTCAAAGCGCTGGAAGAGGGCGCCGACGGCGTGATGGTGTCGGGCTGCCATCCCGGGGACTGCCACTACATCAGCGGCAACCGCTACGCCAAGCGCAAGCTGGCGGTGATTCGCCGTCTGCTCGAATGGGTGGGCGTCGAGCCCGAGCGCATCCATTTCACCTGGCTGTCGGCCTCCGAGGGTGCGCGCTACGCGGTCGAAGTGGGCGAGTTCGTCGACAAGGTGCGGTCCCTGGGACGGCGCAATCCCATGGCACGCCAGGGGGTGGCGTCGTGAACCAGTCGCTGCGCGAGGCTGTCAAGCGCCTGTTTGCCGAGGGCAAGGTCAAGTCTGTGCTGGGCTATCGTGAGCACCCGCTGTCCAAGGCTGTGGTGGCCACGCTCATCACGCGGCCCGAGGACGCGGACACTTTCATCTTCGATGATCGCTGCGTGCAGAACCTGGCCCGCGGCCTGACCCGCGATTTGCCACTGCCGGTGGGGATCGTGGTCAAGGGCTGCGACGGCCGCGCGGTCAACATGCGCATCACCGAGGGCGATTTCGGGCGCGAGCAGATCGTCGCCATTGCGGTGGCCTGCCCTGGCGTGAAGGCCGACGGCAAGAACTTCGACGAACGCTGCCAGCGCTGCGAGATGCACGTCTCGCCGCTGGCCGATGTCACAGTCGGCGATACCTCGACGCTGCCCAAGCCCGAGAAAACCCGCGCCGAGACCATTGCCAAGATCAAAGCCATGACCCCGGCCGATCGCTTTGCCTTTTGGCAAAAGGCATTCGAGCCGTGCACCCACTGCTACGCCTGCCGCGAGGTCTGTCCGCTGTGCAACTGCGCGGTGTGCGTGACCGACCAAAATGCCCCGCGCTGGATCGAGCAGACCGCCAAGCCATCGTCCAATCTCATGTGGCACATGATCCGCGCCTTCCACCATGCCGGCCGCTGCGTCGACTGCGGCGAGTGCCAGCGGGCCTGTCCCGAGGGCGTGCCCATGCACCTGCTCGACCTGTGCCTGGCGGAAGACGTCGAGGAGCTGTTCAATTTCGAGACCGGGGTCAAGCAGGACGGCAAGTGGCCCTTCCTGCTTTTCAACCCGGAAGATCCTGATAGCTGGCTGGGAGGACCCCACCGTGGCTGATGGCATGAAGATTTCGCGCGAGTCGTTGCTGGCAGCGCTTCGCAAGCGCGGCGCGCTTTGGGCGCCCAACGACGCCGGCCACTGGACTGCGGTCGAGGCGCTGCCCGAGCTGGGCCCGATTCGGCCGCGGCGTCCGCTCAAGGATCTGTTTGTGCCGCCCCGGCGTGAAATCGCGCGCTGGAAGGCCGGCGCGGGCCCTGCCGAGATCGAGCCAGCCCAGCCCGATCAAACACCGGGCAGCGTGTTTGGGGTGCGGCCCTGCGACGCCCGCGCCCTACTACTGCTCGACCGTGCGTTCTTGCAGGCGCCCTATGTGGATCCGCACTACAAAGCCAGACGCGAAAGCCTTCTGCTAATCGGCGTCGCGTGCCAGCCAGGTTCCACTTGCTATTGCGGCGTGTTCGGCTTTGGTCCCGACGACAAGGACGCGGTCGATGTCATGCTGGCGCCGCAAGCGGACGGTTTCGTGGCCCAGGCCGGCAGCACGCGCGGCATGGAATTCCTGGCCAGCGTAGCGGGCGGCGCGGCCGTGCCTCTGGCAGCGCCGCGGCCCGGCCCGCGCCCCGAGTGGTGGACCGGCCTGCCCGACCCCAAGGCGCTGTACGCAAACTTCGACCACCCCATCTGGCGCGAACTTGGCATTTCCTGCATGAACTGCGGGGTGTGCACGCAGTACTGTCCGACCTGCCAGTGTTTTACCGTCGACGACGAGTCATTCAAAGGCGAGATCCAGCGTCTACGAATTGTCGACAACTGCCAGCGCTCGGATTTCACCCGCATGGCGGGCGGTCACAACCCGCGCCAGGTAGCGGCCAGTCGACTGCGCCAGCGCGTACTGCACAAGTTCTCGTATGTTCCCACGCAGAGCCCGGGCCTGGTCGGCTGTACCGGGTGCGGCCGTTGCGTGGACCTGTGCCCGCTCGACCGGAATTTGTTCGCCGACGTGTTCGAGATCATGAAGCGCATCAACCAGGAGGCCGAACGTGTTGCGTGATCCCTTGCTGCCGCTGCCTGCGCGAATCAGCGAGCGCATCGACGAGACCGCAGACACGGTCACCTTCCACTTCGAGCTGCTCGACGAGGTGGAGCGCAAGGCCTTCCGCTATCTGCCCGGCCAGTTCGGGGAGATCTCGGCTTTTGGCGAGGGCGAATCCACCTTTGTCATTGCCGGCGATCCGGCCAAGCCCGAGCGACTGACCGTCACCACCAAACGCGTGGGCGCCCATACCGAGGCGCTGCACCATCTATACGCGGGCGCCATCATCGGTTTCCGCGGCCCCTACGGCAAGGCCTTCCCCGTCGCTGAGTGGAAAGGCAAGGACGTCGTCATCGCCGGCGGCGGCATCGGCCTGGCGCCGCTTCGGCCCATTATCTGTCACGTGCTCAATCAGCGCGCCGACTACGGCAAGCTGACCATCGTTTACGGCGCGCGCAGCCCGGGCGATCTGATGTACGCGGCGGATCGCGAAGTCTGGGCCAAGGCGCCCAACACCGAGTTGGTGGTCACAGTGGACAAGGGCGACGCCAACTGGAAGGGACGCGAGGGTTTCGTGCCCGCGGTACTGCGCGCGACAGCGCCCAAAGCCGACAACGCCGTCGCTATCACCTGCGGTCCGCCCATCATGATCAAGCTGACCCTGCCGGTGTTCAAAGAACTGGGCTTTGCCGCCGAGAGCATCTTCACCACTCTGGAAATGAAGATGAAGTGCGGCCTGGGCCAGTGCGGCCGCTGCAACATCGGGCCGTACTACGTGTGCAAAGACGGGCCGGTCTTCTCGGTGGCGCAGCTACAGCAACTGCCACAGGAATTCTAGCAAGTCGGATCCGGATTTCACCACAGAGAGCACAGAGAACACAGAGGTCGGAAAGGAAAAAAGGGTGCGGACTGGACCAACCCCAACCCTTCCCTTTCCGGTCCGGCTCTGCGACCTCTGTGAACCCTGTGGTTCACACAGCATTCTTCCTCAGAGTTCCAGGCTGAGCGTGAACTGGTTCGCGTCGTCGGTCATGAACTGGTCGAGATAGGGCGAGTAGGTCTGGACACGAATCTGTTTCTGCCCATAGTCGAATTCCAGCACCCGCAAATAGCCGCTTCCGCCGGAATCGTCCAACCATTGGTAGTCGGACAGCATCTGGTGCACGCGTGAGCCGTCGGGCCGCAAGCTGGTCAGTCGCGCCGCCGCGCTGTCGTGGCCACAGAACACCAGGCGCACGTTCGGGTTGGGAACGATGAGCTTCTGCCAGATCTCCTCACCGTCGTTGCTGCCCTCCTTGGGCGTGAAATTGTACCACTGCGGAATGAAGTTCTGAAAGTTCGGCTGGCTTGGATCCAGCCCCGACTTCGCGACGTCGTAGCGGGTTCCATCTCGGTACAGGTAGGCGTGGGTCACGATGATCGCGGGCTTGGTCGGGAACGCCTTGAGCACCCCATCGGCCCAGGTGATAACCGCATCGCGCGGCCCGAATTCCAGACCAAGCACCAGCCACTGCTGGGGCCCGATGTCGACCAGGGCGTAGTTGCTTTCGATCTGGCCCGCGGTCATAGTGTTGGTGATCCAGCCCATGGTGTCGGGCGAAAAGTAGCTATCGATCGGGCCCTGGCGCCTGGCTTCGAAGTCGCGGTTGCCCCCATCCGTATCGTGGTTGCCCGGGACCAGAACATAGGGCACCAGTCCGTCCATGAGTCGCAACGACGAGTTGGCGACCGTCCACTGAGCCGGGTCGTTGGCCCCGTCGACGATGTCGCCCACGTGAAGCGCCACTGCGATGTTGCGCGCAGACTTCTGCTCGACGATCCAGCGCGTCTGAGCTGCGAAAATCTCGGGGTGGCTGGACGAGTAGTATTGCGTGTCGGGCAGCACCACCACCGTGAAGGCGATCCCCAGGTCAGCAGCGCCCGCTTCCCGAGCATCCGTCCCAGCATCGTCAGCGTCCGCGCCACCGTCGTCAGCGTCCGAGGAGACTGTGCCGGCATCGTCCGCGTCGGGCGCAGCCGCATCAGGCGAAAGAGCAGCATCGTGGGTGTGTCGCGTATCGACGCCCGCATCGGCTCTGCCTTCGCGGGACCGGAGCCAGGAGTCGTCGTCCCCGCCATTCAGAATGTTGCACCCTGCCCCGAAAAACAGGAGCAGGACCGCACCTAGGCAGGCCAGATGTTTGAATGAAGCGCGAACCATGGCGGCGATTATGCACGCCACCGTGGAGGGTGAAAGTCTGATTTTCTCGCCATCGACTGTTGCCTCACTGACCATGGAAGCTACCTACTCGTCAAGGGTGTGCTGGCGCACGCGTCCCGGCTCGACTACCCAGAGCCTGCCGACTGGGTCTGACGTCGCGAGAGCGGCGACAAGAGTCTGGACCAGTATCTCTAGACCAGACGCGCTGATTATCGCCGACGAGCGGAGAATCACGATTCCCGCAAAACGCGCCGGCGGAAACCGGATCGGGTCGGCAAAGTCCAAATCCAGGGTAACCAAACAGCGATCCTCCGCCGTGCAGACTTTGATCAATGCTGCGTCGCTGGACGCCTGCAATTTCTGATCGGCCACGGTGGCCACATCGTGCGCGGCTTCGCGCAGCGCCCGAACGCAGCGGCGTCCGAGGTTCTCATCCAGCTTGAACTTCACGCCGTCTTCTTCACCGAAACGTCGACAAAGCGCTCGCGTGACATTTCGGCTCCGTAGGCGATGCACGCCCGAATGTCGGCCTCCTCTAGGCCAGGGTAGTCGTCCACGATCTCCCTCGTGGTTGAGCCGCTGGCCAGAAGGTCCAAGATCAAGCTCACCCAGATCCGGTGGCCACGCACGCAGGGCTTGCCGAAGCACACGTTCGGGTCGACGCTGATGCGGAGAAGCAAATCCTCTCGTGTCATGGCCTTGGCTCCAAGGCTAGCACCGGCGCCACCCCCTGTCACACAGGATACCCAGTGCTCTGCTCGACCGCACATGCGCCATGCTCTGGGTCGTCCATCAGGTGATTGCTGTCGATGGTCGCCGGCGCCAGTGCCGTCCGGACCAGCGCTGGCGGTGAGCAGGGGGATAAGCTCTTCGCTCAACAACTCCATCGAGTCGCGGACGTGCCCGATTTCTGGCCCGCCACTGAGATTGCCGTCGACTATGATGTGCTCTGAACACGGCTCGACCTTTGCTCACAGTTCTGGTTGGCGCTGGTGGCGCCGTCGACCTCGGTGTTCCCGGCACAAGAGAGCTTGCCGATCATGTCGTCGCTCATCTCACCAAGGACTGGGGGTGCCTTTCGCGGACCTTTGACCGGCGTGACCCTGATGCCACCTGGGAGCGTGGCAAGGTTCTTGCGGACCGCCTGATCGACCAGGCCAGACGCTACCACGGCGACAAGTTCAACTTCGAGAACCTGCTGAACATCCTCGAGGCACTCGCCACCCTTGAAGACTCTCATGCCCGCGGGAGGAAAACTGCGGACGCGCTTTTGCTTGAGCCAAAGGATTGGGTGAAGGAATTGCTTGACGGCACGTTCACGAAGAGTGCCGCGCATGAGGTTCACTGTGCAATTCATGCCGCCCTTGCGAAGGCATCGGACAAGGACAGGGTACAGGCCAAGGGGCCATGGCCTGCTTTTCAGCGGCTCTGGATGGACTTAGCGGGACAGACCGAACTGACGTCGGTCACGCTGAACTACGACACTCTCATTGAGCAGGCGTTGAACTTGGGCCCCGATGCGCAGGGGTTCTCGCGTATTGATGGCGAAGATCTGTGGCAGTTCGACGACCGCCTAACTGGCAGGACACCCACGGTCGTGCACCTTCACGGAAGCATCCATTTGGGATACCGCCGGAGTGCACTTGACCCTGATCCGTTGCGCTGGCGTTACACCCACAAGGACCTGTTTTGGTATTCCGATCCCGCACAGGCTTACTCGAGTTGGGGTTCGAACGACCAAGAGAACCATACGCAGGCCGAACGCACCGCAATCGGCGGTCCAATCATCACGGGACTTCAGAAACCGGACAAGCTCCTCGTCGAGCCATACTCGACATACTATTGTCGATTCGGTCGGCAGCTCGCGGAGGTTCCTCGCCTGCTCGTCGTCGGGTACGGGTTCGATGACCCGCACGTCAATCAACTGCTCTACGGAATGCGACGCCGCCACGGCGATGCGCTACGGATCGCCGTCATCACCAAATTCGATCCCGTCGCAATGCATGGAACGTATGGATCATGGGCCGATGAGCGAGCCAACGAAAACGACATGATCGCCAGGTGGTCGACAAGATGGGGGCCATTCGGTGGTTTGTCACTGAGGGCCTATCCATGGGATTCAAAGAATGGCGTGAGGGTCTACTACCGCGGTCTCGCAGATATTCTCGACGATGGCTGGGAGGATCTTTTGAGGTTTCTGCTGACCTGATGCCATCGACACGCGACAGAACAGAAGCAAGCTCGGCGCGTAGGCGGGCGGTCGGGAGTGACTTCTCGGCGGCGTAAGCGAGCGCACCGAGCGTCTTCGCTCGGTTGCTAGCGAGCGTCAAGGGGCCAGGTGACCAGCGCAGCTGGGCGCCGAGGGACCCGTCTGCCGAGCGCGCCATGGACGCGCGCTTCGCGCGGCCGTTGGCGTGCGGCCGCCGAGGAGCACTCCCGGCATCAGCCCGCCAGCGCCGAGCGGCCGCTTTCTACAGTGCCCCGTTCATACCCCCCCGGCAATTGCGAACACCCCTAGAACCCCGAGAGGTACGGCAGCTTCTTGGCCAGCGCCACAATAGCTTCGCGATTGGCCAGCAGCTCGCCGGTGGTGTCCCAGCGACCGTCGAGGAATTGCTGGCGCACGCCTTCGGGAATGCGCACCGGGACGCGAAGGGCGCCGACGCTGACGACCTTGTCTTTCAGGTCGACGGTGACTGTCACGGTTGGATCCGCCGTGACCGCCTTCTGCAACGCCTCGACCGAAGCCGCGTCTGCCACCACGCAAGGCAGGCCCAGCGAGACGCAGTTGCCAAAGAAGATCTCGGCAAAGCTCTCGCCCACGATGGCGCGGATACCCTTTTGCCAGCGTGCAATCGCCTGGGGCGCATGCTCGCGCGACGAGCCGCAACCGAAGTTCTTGTTGACCAGCAACACGGCAGCGTCGCGGAATTTCGCGTCGTCGAATGGATGCACGCGACCCTGCTGCTTGAGCTGGGCCCGGTCGTCCTCGAAAGCATGGTCGCCCAGGCCTTCGAACGTAACGGTGCGCAGGTAGCGCGCGGGAATGATGCGATCCGTGTCGATGTCGTTGCCGTGCAGAACAATGCCCTGGCCCTTGACCACGATGCGCTTCGAGTCGTCCATAACCAGTTCTCCTCGCACTTAGCCGTGGATGCCGAACACCTGGCGCGCGTCCGCCACTTCGCCAGCGATGGCCGCTGCGGCCACCATGATGGGGCTCATGAGCAGGGTGCGCCCGGTGGGGCTGCCTTGCCGGCCCTTGAAATTGCGGTTCGATGATGAGGCGCTGAGCTCGTTGCCTTTCAGCTTGTCGGGGTTCATGGCCAGGCACATCGAACAGCCAGCCTCGCGAAACTGAAAGCCCGCGGCGGTGAAGATCTTGTCCCAGCCGCGCGCCAGCAGCTCGCGCTTGACCTGCATCGACCCGGGAACCACCAAGGCCTGCACATGGGGCGACACCTTGTGCTTGCCGTCCTTGAGCACATCGACTACCGCCTCGAAATCGGACAGGCGTCCGTTGGTGCACGAGCCGATGAAGGCGACGTCAATCTTCTGGCCCTTGATGGGTTGGCCCGGTTTCATGGCCATGTACTTGTAGGCCTCCTCGGCGCTCTCGCGCTCGTCGACGGAGAAGGCCTCGGGCGCGGGGATCTTCCCGTTCACCGCGACCGACTGGCCCGGCGTGATGCCCCAGGTGACCATGGGCTCGATGTCCTCCGCGCGATATTTCACCACGTCGGCGTAGTGCGCGTCCGCGTCGCTCTTCACGCTGTCCCAGTAGGCGCGCGCGCGATCCCAGGTCTCGATCTGGGGCGCATAAGTGCGACCCTTGAGATAGTCGTAGGTGACCGCGTCGGGGTTGATGTAGCCGCAGCGGGCACCACCCTCGATGCTCATGTTACAGACGGTCATGCGCTCGTCCATGGTCATGCGCGTGATGGTGTCGCCGGCGTATTCGTAGGCGAAGCCCACGCCGCCGTTCACGCCCAGCTTGTTGATGATGTACAGGATGACGTCCTTGGCGGTCACGCCCGGACCCAGCTTGCCGCTCACCTCGATGCGCCTGACCTTGAGCTTGTCCATGGACAAGGTCTGCGTGGCCAACACGTCGCGCACCTGCGAGGTGCCGATGCCAAAGGCGATGGCGCCGAACGCGCCGTGGGTGGCGGTGTGGGAATCGCCACAGCAGATGGTCATGCCAGGCTGGGTGAGTCCGTTCTCCGGTCCCACCACATGCACGATGCCTTGCTCGCCGTTCTCTGGCGCGAAGTAGCGGATGCCGTGCTTCTTCACGCTGGCTTCCAGGGCGCGCAGCATGTCCTCGGCCAGGGCATCCTGGTAGGGACGCAGCTGGCTGTTGGTGGGGATGATGTGATCCACCGTGGCAAAGGTGCGCTCGGGGAACAGCACCTTGAGCTTGCGTTCCTCCAGCATGCTGAAGGCCTGCGGCGAGGTCACCTCGTGGATCAGGTGCAGCCCCATGAACAATTGATACTGTCCCGACGGCAAGCGGCCCACCGTGTGGCTGTCGAAGACCTTTTCGTACAGTGTCTTTCCCATTTTCATTACATCCCTTCTTTGACCGATTCCGCGTAGTGCGTAAGACGTTGCGCCAGGCGGGTTCCGAAGTGGGTGAAGGTGTCGAGATCGCCGCTGTCGAATCCGTTCCACACCGCCCGAATGGCGGCCTCCCGCTCGCGGCGCAAGCCCTCGATGCAGCGCTTGCCCTTGGCGGTCAGCTCGTAGCGGCGCTGCCGGCCATCGCGGGCACCCAGCCGCACCGAGACCAGATCCTTGCCCAGGAGCTGGCGCAGGATCTTGGAAACTGCGGCCGCCGAGCTTTCGCGCTGCTTGGCGAACAGGCTGGGCATGAAGTGCTCGCTGGAGATCTCCTCCAGAACGGCCCACTGCTGGTCGCTGAGATCCACCGAGCGGGCCAACTGCTGGCGCCGCTCGGCGAACAGATCCGTGAGGCGCTGCAAGCAGGCGATGGCGGCATGAATGCGCAGGGCCTGCTTGGTTGACATGGGTAGATAGTGAACCTGGGTTAAACAAATCGCAAGGTCTTTCTGTGGTCACTATCCCCTGTGCGCCTTGCCCGGGTTGTGGTGGAATCCCGGCATGGGCAAGAAGGTTCTTTTCATAGGCGGCTCGGGCAACATCTCGACCGCGTGTTCGCGCCTGGCCGCAGAGCGCGACATCGAACTGGTGCATTTCAACCGCGGCCAGCGCCGGATCGAGCTGCCCGCGCGCGTGCGCACCATCCACGGCGACATCAACGACCGCCGTGCCATGGCGCAGGCGCTGGCCTCGGAGGCCTTCGACGTGGTGGTCAACTGGGTCGTGTTCGACCCGGCTCAGGCGGCTGCCGATGTGGAGATGTTCGCCGGCAAGATCCAGCAATACGTCTTCATCAGCACCGCCACGGTCTACCAGAAACCGCCGCGACACTACGTCGTCACCGAGGAGACGCCGCTGGAGAACCCGTTCTGGGAATACTCACAAAAGAAGATCGCGGCCGAGCAGTACCTCATGCACCAGCACCGGCGCAATGGCTTCCCGGTGACCATCGTGCGGCCTTCCTTCACCTACGGCGACACGTGGATTCCCACGGCCTTCGGCATCGACTTCACATCGGTGCATCGCATGCGCGAGGGGCTGCCCCTGCCATTACACGGCGACGGCACTTCGCTATGGGTGATGACCCACGCCAGTGACTTTGCCAAGGGCTTGCTCGGCCTGCTGGGCCGGCCCGACGCCGTGGGCGAGGCCTTTCACATCACCTCCGATGAAGTGATGTCCTGGAACCAGGTCTACGAATGCATCGCCGCCGCAGCCGGCACCCAGGCGCAGTTGGTCCACATCCCGTCGGACTTCATCGCCAAGGTGGATCCTGCCATCGGCGCCGGGCTTTTCGGCGACAAGGCGCACTCATTGGTCTTCGACAACTCCAAGATCAAGCGCTTCGTGCCCGAGTTCCGCTGCACGGTTTCGTTGGCCGAGGGCCTGCGCCGCACCATCGCCTGGCTCGACGCCCATCCTGAGGAGCAGCGTCTGGACAGCAACGCCACGGTTGAGAAGATTCTCGCGGCGTGGAATTCGTTACACTAGTCACTTCAACTCGAAGAAGCTGCGAATGCGCTGTAGCAGATGGCTCTCGTGCTCGGCGGTCTGGGCTGCGGCCTGCGCAGTCATCTCGCCGCCCTTCTTTTCGATGTGCGACTGTCGCGCGGCCAGGAGAGACGACATTTGATCGGCCAGGGCCGGTCGCGTGGTGAGCAACTGCTGAAAGGTTGCGTGGTCCAATTCGAAGCTCATCACATCAGTGGCAGCCAAGCAGGTGGCCGCGCGCGGTTCCCCGGTCATGAGCGACATCTCGCCCACGAAATCGCCGGGACCCAAGCGGGCGATGACCTTGTTCATGCCCGCCTGGGTGAGCGACACATCAACCTCGCCGCGCGCGATGATGAACATGGAATCGCCGGGCGTGCCCTGGCGAATCATGGCCTCGCCCGCGGCAAAGGGCCGGTGGCGAAGACCGCGCGCCAGCAGCTCACGCTCGGCGGATTCCAGCGTGGCGAACAAATCCACCTGCTGCAACGCCGAAACGCGAGCGGCCAGTTCCTGGGGCGTCCGCTGTTCAGCCTCGGCCGCTGGCGCGCCTTGCATGATCACGGTGTGAATGGGGAACGGAATTTCCAGGCCCGCGCGCTCGGCCGCGTACCAGAGGCGCGTGCGCACCTCGCCCTCGATCTCGGACGCTTGGTCGAACTGGTCTATCCAGTAGCGCAAGGCATAGACGATGGAGCTGTCGCCGAACTCGACCGGAAAGCAGTCAGGCTCGCGGAAGGTCAGCACGCCCGGCGTCTCGCGCGCGGCCTCGACCAACACCTTGCGTACCTGGTTGGGCGGGTGGCGGTAGTGCAAGCCGATTTTCAGCCACACGCGATGGTTGGGCGATGGCCGCGAATAGTTGTGCACCTCCTGCGCGGTGAGCTGACCATTGGGAATGATGACGGTGTCGCCATCGGTGGTGCGCAGGACGGTCGAGCGCCAGTGAATCTCGGCAATGCGTCCCTTGCGGGTTCCGAACTGCACCCAGTCGCCCACGCCCAGGGAACGGTCCATGTGCAGCAGGATGCCGGCCAGCAAGTTGGTGAGCGTGCTCTGCAACGCGAGACCCAGGATGGCGGTGAGCACGGCCGAGGTGGTCACCATCGAGGTGACATCGACGCCGCTCTGCCCGAGCACGCCGAAGAGCACCACCACAAAGGCCAGAACCAGGATGAGATCGCGCAGCAGGAGCGGAAAATGCACATTGGCACGTGCCGGAAGGATCTCGAACATGGCCATGACCAGCGTGCCCACCGCGCCCATGGCGACGAAGAAGGTTGACAGCACGGCCATGACCCGACCAAAGGCCAGGTGCCCGCCACCTAGCGCGAGCAAGCCCAGGCGCAGCAGGGCCAGCGATGCGCCAATCACCAGAAAAATCTGCAACACGCTGCCGTGATCGCGGTTTTCGCGCGGCAGCCGGCGGCGCAGAAAGATGAGCACGGATAGCGTGCCCAGCGCCGTGAGCAGACTCATGCCCGGGCCAGTGAAAGGGCCTGCCTTGGTCAGATCGAGCAGGCGCTGCCAGAGGTTCATTTACTCATGCTCCGGCGGCGAAGCCGGGCTACTCATGCGCCGGTGGCTCGCCATCCAGGGGGTGCGGAACCACCTCGTCGCGCGTGGGAAGCAGATGCTCGAGCCCGTGTTTGCGCATGCGATAGTAGAGCGTCGAGCGGTTGATGCCCAACCCGCGTGCGGCGTGGGCGATGTTGCCCTGGGCCCGTTCCACCGCCGAGATGATCTCGCCGCGCTCCTGCTCGGATAGACGTCGGTAGAGTGAACGTCCCCCTTCGCCCGAAGGCGCGCTGCCAATCTCGGCCGTGGTCCCGATGGGAATTCCGCCCGACGGGGTCATGCCCAGACGCCGGCCGAAATCCAGATCAGCCACGGTCAAGCTCGGCCCGGAGACCAGGATCATGGCGCGCTCGATGACGTTCTCCAGCTCGCGCACGTTGCCCGGCCAGGGATAGGCGGCCAGGGCGGCCAGGGCGCGCGGGTCCGCGCTGCTGACCAGCTTGCCGGTCGACTGGGCGTATTTCTGCATGAAGTGCTCGACCAGCGGGGCAATGTCGCCGGGCCGTTCACGCAAAGGCGGCATGGTGATGGGAAAGACGTTGAGCCGGTAATAGAGATCTTCGCGGAATTTTCCCTCGGCAATCAGCCGTTCCAGATCGCGGTGGGTGGCCGAGATGAGACGCACGTCCACCTTGACCGTGTCCACCCCGCCCACGCGTTCGAACTCACGCTCCTGCAGGACCCGCAGCAGCTTGACCTGCACGTCGAGGGGAAGGTCGCCCACCTCGTCGAGAAATAGCGTGCCGCCGTCGGCCAGCTCGAAGCGCCCCGCCCGGCGCGCCACCGCGCCGGTGAAAGCGCCCTTCTCGTGACCGAACAGCTCGGACTCCAGAACCCCCGGCGCCAGGGCCGCGCAGTTCACGCGCACAAAGGGGCGGTTTTCGCGCGGGCTGTTGATGTGAATCGCGCGCGCCACCATCTCCTTGCCAGTGCCGGTTTCCCCGCGCAGCAGTACCGTGGCCGTGGTCTGCGCCACCTGTTCCACCTTGGCCAGCACCTGGCGCAGCGCCGGCGAATCGCCGACGATGGCGCCGAAGTTGAATGCACTGTCGGCCTCACGCGAGAGCACGCGCACGTACTGCGAAAGCTGATCCAGCAGGCGGCGATTCTCGCGCACCAGGTGAAAGCGCTCCACCGCGTGCACCAGGATCCCACGCAGCTCCTTGCTGTCCCAAGGCTTGGTGATATAGCGGTAGATGCGGCCCAGGCTAATGGACTCTATGAGCACATCCACGTCGGTAAAGGCGGTTACGATAATTCCCACGGCATCGGGGCGGATGTCGCGCACAGCGCGCAGTAGTTCCAGCCCGGTCATGCGCGGCATGCGCTGGTCGGTCACCACCACCGCCATGTCGTGGGCGCGAACCAGGCTCAGAGCCTCTTCCGCGCCCGAGGCCAGGTGCAAGGTGAAGGTCTTGCCAAAGGTGAAGCGGAACGCGTCCAGGTTGTCGCTCTCGTCATCGACCACCAGGATGGGGAATTTCGTCCATTCGATTTCGCCCACGGCCATGCCCCTGACGGTAACATAAAGTCGAGGAACCGGGTGGATACGCACCGCCAAGCTGAATTACGCGCCTGGGGCGCCTTCGCGGTGGCCACGCTGGCCTTCGTGGCCTACGCCCTGGCTGCTGCGCCGGCTGCCTATTTTCTCGATTCGGCCGAGCTGGCGGCGGCTACCTTTGGCCTGGGGGTGGCGCATCCGCCAGGCGAGGTCACGGCACTTTTGTGGGGGAAGTTCTTCGATCTGTTGCCGCTGGGCAACGTCGCTTTTCGCGCGGCCCTCTCGCAAGCCGTGGCAGGCGCGCTGGCCGCGCTCCTGGTCTACGCCTTGAGCCTGGATGCGGCGGATTGGCTCGATCCCGAGGAGAAACTGAATCCCATCACGCGCGTGCTGGCCGCTGCTGCCATTGCCGTGATGTTTGCGTTCGCGCCCGGCGTGGTGATCGTGTGCAACCGGGCCGAGGTCTACGCCTTGCAGACCGCGCTGTCGCTGGCGGCACTGTGGCTGGCTGTGCGTGCGGCGCGCGGCCGCGATGCCCGACCGGCTCTGCTGGCGGCGGTGCTCATCGGTCTGGGCGTCGCCAACCACTCCCTGCTCGCGGGACTGGTCGGCCTGGGCGCCGTGGTGGCAGCGCTGCCCTTGTTGGCCGAGAAGCCCGGCCGCCTGATTGGTCTGGCGCTGCTGGCTTTCTTGGCCGGCATGACAATCCACGCGTATCTGCCCCTGCGCGCGGCCGCGCTTTTCAGCGCGCCCGATCACGGCGTAAACAACGTGGTGTGGGGCGACGCGCGCTCGCTCCGCGGTCTGTGGTGGGTGGTTTCGGCGCACACCTTCGCGGTCAAGCAGGCCGTGGTGCAGGGCCAAGCGACGCCCGAAGATCTGCCCTTCCTTCCCATGGAGGAACTGGGCGAGGTCTTTGCCTTGCTGGCGCCTGCGGGCCTCTATTTTTTACTCAGGCGTGCGCGTTCGCGCAGACCTGGGCTTGCCTTGCTGGTGGCGGCGGCAGGCTCGATGGTGGCGGCCTTGATTGGCGGTCTGGCTCCCGCCAATCCCGACAACCGCGGCTACCTGGGCTGTGCATTTGCGCTGGTGGCAGTCTTCTCCGGGGCCGCCATCTTGTTTGGCCTGACGGTGTTTCGCCTCACGCGCTTGCGCCCGATTCTGGCTGGGCTGCTGCTCGTGCTGGCAATCAGCCGCTTTCCCCACCCGAACCACTACCCAGGTCTGCGCGACTCGACCGCCGGCGACGCGGCCACGAGCCAGTTGTTGGCTCATCTGCCGCCGCGAGCGGCCCTGCTGACCAACCACTTCGAGACCGCGTTCCTGGTCGGCTACCAGCGCTTGGTGGAAGCACGTCGCCCTGACGTGGCCTGGGCCCATCTCGCCTTCGTGGGCGGGCCTGGCTATGCCGAGCGGGTGTCGCTGGCCGAGCCCGACCTGGCGGCCAGCCTGCAGGCTTACCGCGAAGGGAAGTTCTCGGTCGAGACGTTGCGTGCGCTAGACGAACGCCGGCCTGTTCGCATCGAGGCGGATGTGGTGATGCCCCTGGAACTGCGCAAGCAACTGGTGCCCGCGGGGGAACTCTGGGCGCCATCTCTGGTCGGCGACTCGCCCCCAAACGCGCTGGCACCATGGATGCTGGCCGAAGCGAAGTCGGACCCGCAAGCCCGCGGCTATCTCGGCTGGCGCTCGTACATCGACGCAGTCTGGGCGTGCGACAACAACGCCGCCGAGCGCGTGCACCTGCGCTTCGCCGAGCTGGAAGAACTCATGCCTGCCGACGCGCGATTCAAAGAGCTGAAGGCGCGCTGCCAATACTGATAGGGGCGCTCAATCCCCGGCGTCCACGTCCACGCCCACATCCCCTTCCACGTCCGGGTTCAAATCCCCTTCCCCGTCCATGCTCACACCCGTGTCGACACTTCCCAGGAATGCGTCCAGCCCCAAGCCTCCGGCGTCACCACTCCCCAGCGGGGCGTCCAACGGAGAATAGACGGCGTCCCCGGCGATTTGGGCGTCGCTGGCTTCCGGAAGGGAATCGTCTCCAACTGTTCCGTCCGCCGAAGCGTCGCGCAGGTCAGCGCCCTCGTCCGGCGAACGATCGGCGACGCTCATGTCCGTCGCCACCTCCGCAGAAAGACCGTCCAGGTTTGGCGAGGCGCGATCGGCCGATTCGGTGTCCACACGGACCCTGTCCTCGCGTGCCGCCAAATCGGGGCTTGCAGTCGAGGGTCTCTCTTTCGCAGCGTCGACGGTCCGCACATAGGCCGGGTTGGACTCTCGACATCCTGCCCCCGTCATCCCGAGAAGTATCGCCAGCGTCGCCCAGAGACTGTATTTTCGTTTCAAGCCAGACCTCCGTCGCCAAGATTCTTAATATCCTACCAGCAATGATGCTCCGCGGGCCGGTTCCTTGTACAATGTCATTCCGATGTCGACCCTGGTGCGCCTTTGCACCCTTTTCTGCCTCAGCACGGTGCTTGCGTCCGCAGCCCATGCCCAGTCGGAGACAAGCGGCGCCCAAAGGGTGGCTGTGGTCCGTTTGCAGTTCGAGGGAAAGATTCCCAAGGTCCTGCAACAACTCTTCGCTCGCCGCCTGCTCGAAGGCCTGTCTGCCGTGCATTTCGAGGTGCTGTCAGAGGACGACGTACACAAGCAGCTGGTCGGTCCTTCCCTGCCCCTGGCGAGCTGTCGGGATGCCTCCTGTTTTCCGGCCATGGCCTCCGCGCTGTCCGCGAGCTACCTGATTGGTGCCAAGGTCAGCGAGAGCAACAAGACCTACGTGGTCACCATGGACATCATCAATGGGCGGACCGGCGCGGTGCTGGGCAGCAACCGTGAACGCTGCGAAACCTGCGGGGTCGAAGAAGCGGGCGAGAAGATGGGGTTGGCCGCCTCGGCGCTGCGCGAAAGGCTGGAAACCGTGGTGCGAGCGCCGGCCCGCTTTGTCGTCAGATCCCGCCCGGCATCAGCCACCGTGGAGATAGACGGCAAGACGGTCGGCTCCACGCCACTCGATGTGGAACTGGCTGGCGGCGTGCACCACCTGCGCTTGCTCATGCGCGGCTACGACACTCTGGAGCGGACCCTCACGGCGGTCGGTGGCGTGGACGAAGGCATGGACCTGGATCTGGTGGCAATCCCTTCGCACTTCCCCCATCGCAGCGTGGGTCTTGCCACCCTGGCCGGTGGGGTGGTCTTGCTAGTCAGTGGCATCATCACGATGACTTTCGACCGTGACGAGATCGGATGCAGTGCCAGGGAGAAGGATCCCTACGGCCACTGTCCTTGGGTTCGTTCCACCAAGTGGTGGGGCGCGGCCATGGTGGGCACCGGCGCGGCGGCAGCCACCCTGGGCGGGGTATTCCTCTACCTCGCACCACGCGGGGGCTCGACCACGTTGGGCGTGGGCCTGACCCGGACGTTCTAGATTTTGCCCAGTTTGGCCTGCGCGCGAGCGATGCGGGCCTTCACTCCCTCATCCTGAGGGGATAGGGTCTGGGCGCGCTGATAGGATGCCAGGGCTTCATCGTAGCGCAGCAGCTTGAAGTAGGCGTCACCCAAGATGACTTGATAGCGGGGTGTCTTGGGACGAAAGGCAACCGCCCGTCGGGCGTAGTCCAAAGCCTCCACATAGCGGGCGCGTTCAAAGGCCACCTCAGCCAATCCGGCGACCGCCTCGGGATTGGCGGGGTCAGCGCGAACCGCGCGATTGAAGGCGTCCTGGGCACGATCCAGGTTGCCTTGCGCCAGGGCCTCCCGTCCTTCGCTGGCGGTGCGCGAGGCCCGAACATGGTCGCGTGGTGACTCCTCGGGTGTCTCCGTGCCGCCCTTCTTGTGTGCCAGCTTGGCCGACTCAGGGGTGTTCTCAGGTGATGCTTCGGCCTCCGTGGCAAGCGCGCTCTTCGCCCGTTCCTGCGCGACGAGATCCTTGGGATCGAGTTCGGAGACCACCTGATAGTAGGGCCGGGCCTCGGCTCGTTTGCCGCTGTCCCAGCGCTCCTGCGCACGCTTGCGAAACTCGTCCGACAAACGCGCAATCTGGGTTCCTTGCTTGTCCACTTCCAGCAGCTTGGCCAGGTGGGTGCGGGCCGTGGTGAAATGGCCGCTGACCATCGCTGCGAACAGGTTCGCGGCGGCGCTGCGCACCGGGTCTTCGTGCGGTGCTTTCAGCGCCGAGCCCTGTGTCTCTTCTCCCGCGCGGTGGGAATCTGCGGCTTGCGCCACACGCGCGCGCAGCTCGGTGTCGCCCGGCAGGAAGCGCAGGGCTTCGCCAAAACGAAGTTCTGCCAGGTCGGAAAGACCTGCTTCGAGAAGGGAATTGCCCAGACTGCGGAACTGGTTGCCATAGATGCGGCGCAAGGAAATGGCTCCCTTCGAGCTCGTGCCCAGGCGATGCGCCTCCTGCTCCGCCCCTTCGATGTTTCGCAGGGCGGAGGCTTCAACCGGCTGGAAGTAATGTTCGGCCTCAGCAGCCGCGGCGGCCTTGCGCAAAAAGGGCGCCACCGTTTCCGCCTCGTCTGTCTTGGTGATCTCCACAAACACCGGCGTGTACGCGATGATCTCCTTGGGACGCCGCAGACCAAAATACAGCGCCGCGCCCAATCCCAGGACAGCCACCAATCCGAGAACCAAGGCCAGTCGGCGCAGCCGGCGGGAGCGCGGAGACGGCATATGGTCGGCCAATTTCTTCCGCCAGGCTTCGTCCACATCGGGCAGTTCCAGGTCGTCCCACTCGGTCTGCACATGCGCCGCGATCTGCGCATCGCAGAGCATGGCCTCGACCACCGCCATGCTCTGGGGCCGCCCCGCTGGATTCTTTTCCAACATCTGCAACACCAGCGTCTCCATCTCCGCCGGAATCTTGGCCTCGGGCGCGCGCTGCCGCAGGGGCTGCGGCTTTTGCGTGAGGTGGTTGGCCACCGTGGTCATCACGTCCTTGTCCCAGAAGGGACAGACGCCGGTCAGCATTTCGTAGGCCATGGCCCCGAGCGAATAGATGTCGCTGCGGTGGTCGTAGGGCTTGCCCCGGATGCGCTCGGGGGCCAGATAGTCAGGCGTACCGACCACCTTCTCCTCGGGGGCTTTGCCCTCGGGGGCGGGCTCGGCGCTGACCAGGCCAGCGATACCAAAATCCACGACCTTGACCAGGTCGCGCCGGCGGTCCCTGGCGGCCAGCATGATGTTGTCAGGCTTCACGTCCAGGTGAACGATGCCCTTGCCGTGGGCCGCCCCTAGCGCCTTGCACACCTGGCGCAAGATCGCGATGCTCCGCTCGATTCCGATGCGCTGGTGCTGCTCGATCTCGAGGCGCAGGCTCGGCCCATCGATATACTCCATCACGAAGAAGACCTGGCCGTCCGGCAACTCGCCAAAGTCCGTTACATCACAGATGTTGGGATTGCCGATCTTCGAGGCCGCGCGGGCTTCTTGACGAAAGCGTTCGATGGCCTTGGGGTCGCGCGCGCTGGCCGCGTGCAACGTCTTGAGCGCTACGCGCTTTTCCAGGTCCACGTGCTCGGCCAGATAAACCGCGCCCATGGCACCCGCGCCCACACGGGTGACAATGCGATAGCGTGTGTTGGGGATTATCTCGCCCGGCGGCAGCATGGGTTGCATGCTGCCCGTAGTGGTGCGATTGCGTTGTGTGGAGGGTCGTTCCACGTAGCCTCCCAGTCATCGAAGCGGCGGATATAGCGACAGCCCGGGTCCATGGTATCACGCCGCCCCAACTTCGATGTAACCTGCCCCGGTGAAAAGCCGCGAACCACGCCAGAAGATCCTGCTCGCCGTCTTGCTGCTGCTGCCTTCGGCTGCGGCCTATGTCCTCCACTGGGCCATCTTCCGCAACGCCCACGACATCTTCTTCTACCTGCTGATGGACGTCGCCTTCCTGTTCGTGCAGGCGGTGATGGCCACCCTGGTATTCGATCAGCTACTCAACGCACATGAACGCCAGGCGAATCGGAGAAAGCTGAACGTGGCCATTGGTGTTTTCTTCAGTCACGTCGGCACCCCGCTACTGCGGCTGCTCTCTGCTTTCGACGGCCGTGCGGAAAACGTGCGCAGACACCTCAGGATCGACGGTGCTTGGACCGAGGCGCACTTCGCGAAAATGCAAACGGTGTTGCGAGGCCACGAACCAGCGATCGAGGCAGGCCGGGGCGATCTGGCGCTGTTGAAGATCACGCTGGAACAGCAGCGCGATTTCTTGTTGCGTTTGCTTGAGAATCCCAACCTGCTCGAGCACGAGACCCTGACCGAGATGCTGTGGTCGGTGTTCCACCTGGCTGACGAGCTGGCGCATCGGCCCAGCGTGGCCAACTTGCCCGACGCGGATCGCATCCACCTGGAGAACGACATCAAACGCGCCTACGACTGGCTGGTCAGGGAGTGGCTGCGACACATGCAGCATCTGCGGGCCACCTACCCCTACCTCTTCTCCCTCGCCGTGCGGACCAATCCGTTCGATCCGGAAGCGAAGGTGGAAGTCTCGTAAACGGCGACGCTAGCGGCTGTTGAGGTCGCCCAGCCCCGGGTCTGGGGGGAGCGGCAATGGCTTGCCCGTTATCCGGTAGTACAGACTCGCGGATTCAGGGTGCCAGGACGCGGATTGAGGCTCCCAGCACGCAGCCAGAACCCGCTTAGTCCAGTCCTCTGGAGGCAGCTCACGGCGAGTGTATCTATCCGACAAGGCGTTGAACGCCAAAGAACGCCCCTCGCCGGTTCGAATCTGGCGGCCCTCCAACATCACGAGAATGGTCTCTAGGACGTCTTGCGAATGGGCGAGAATCTGAGCCACTTGATAGTCAGTGTGCGGAGGCCGGTCCCTGCCAAGACCTTCGGCCCAGCTTTTCGCCCAGGCGTCCATCGCGGGAGTCTCTTCCTGGACCATGCTCCTCGTGAGGCGATTCTTCTCATCGGTCGCGATAGCAGGATTGCGCAAGATCCTGTCCGCAGCCTCGATGACTTCGGCCGGTGCTTGCGCTCGAAGACTGTGGAGCCTCTCCCAGCTCTCGTAGGCGTTGCTGCGGTAGACCGCCAAGTCAGAGCCGAGCTGATCGGCTACCTTGCGCCAGCTCTCCTTCTGGCTTTCGATCTCGGCTCTCGGCCGCCTGCGATCAACGTCGTTTCGTAACGTCACCTTTACCGCCATGCCTTGGATTTCCTGAAAGGCTGGCGGAGGCAGGCCGAGTTTGTCCATCTCGGCCTTCATGCGCCGGGTCCCTTCCTTGGCGAGGCGGACCAAGCTCAGGTATCGAAGCGCTTCGGCAAGACGCGGATTGCGGGGAAAACTGAGTGGGAAGACGCCGTCGGCGTCGGGTCTTGCCGCCCCGGGATAGCCACCTGGGCTCTCCACCTCTAGGCGGTCGTCGAACATACGAACAACGATGGGCGCCTTGTCGAGGCTATACGACCGGTGGACCAGAGCGTTGACCAGAGCCTCATCCCAGGCAAGCTCGGGATACTCCGAATCGGTGATGAAGGTTCCGTCGGGGCCCAGGTAGTCGAACTCGCTTACAAGCGTGCGCAGGAATTCGCGGACTTGCTCAAGCATCTGGAGGGTGGGTCCGTCAAACCAGCGCTCCTTGACGACGTTCCGTTCAGCGCCGAAGCGTTCTTCGCGTCCGTCGATCCTCACGAAATGGATCCGCGCACCGGGGACGAAATCGGTGGGCTGCTTGCCAAGGGCAATGAGTCCAGCCACCGTGAGGTGGGGCTCGTTGCCCACGACAACAGTCAATCGCTTGTTTGCCAGAGCGTTGTCGGTGGTCAGCGGCATGCTGACACCGTTTCGCTGGACCACGCCGTCCATGAATGCCTTCGCGACGGCAGGATCGAGCAGCTCCGCCTGGTATCGAACGACCGGTCGATCCTCGAAGCTCTTCTCGGAGTCGAAGAGAGCTCTCGGATCGAACGCCACGTCCTCCACTTTGGCTGTCCTGCGCCGGGAATCAAGCTTTCTGGCGCGACCTGAAACTCGTTCTGGATCAGAAAATTTGGCGCCTCGCCGCTTTCGCTTTATCCTACATCTATCTACATGGCACGACATAGCCTTACAGAGTCGTGTTCCGCATCAGCAGCCGAGAACCCGGCGCGTCCCAAGCGCGCCGGGCAATCACTCCTCCTTCGCCCCATGGCGCGTGCCTTGCGCATCGCCATGTTCGAACGCGAGGTGCGCGAGCGCCTGTCGCGCGCGGCGCTCGACGCCATTCTGGACCGAGCCGAGGTGATCTCCGAGGGACAGCGGGCGGAACGCAATGGCAAGGATTCCTACCTCGGGTCGACCATGGTGACCGTCGACCTGGACAGCATGCAAGCCATACTGCGCGAGCACGGCGACGCGGGCACAGCGCAACGCCTGGCCGCCCTCCTGCGCGCTGACCTGACCATCAAAGCACGCATGGATGCCCTCGCCTGCCGTGAGGTCCTGCGCGTGACCAACACGCGACCCAAGGGCGTGCGCACCGAGATCCAGATTCGCGCGCAAGGATCGCGCGTGTTCATCGACGCTGACGTGGAGGCGAGCTTCTGATGGCCAGCGCAGTCGAGCAGGAATACACATTCGCGACGGTCTCGCGCATTCTCGGCGTACCCGAGCCCAAGCTGCGCTACTGGTCGCAGTCCGGCTTCGTGGGCCCGTCGCGACGCCGCGGGGCACGCCAGACTTTCACTTTCCAGGATCTGGTGGCGGTGCGCGCGGCCAAGGAGCTGGTCGAGCGCGGCTTCTCGCCCGCGCAGATCCGCAAGGCCCTGGATGCCGTGCGCGCGGCCCTGCCCACGGTGAATCGGCCGCTGGAGCGCCTGCGCGTGGCCTGGGATGGAAATACCTTGGCGTTGGTCACCGATGGCGCTGCCTTTGAAGTCACAGGCCAGCGTCTGTTCGACTTTGGTCTGGGCGATCTGGCGGCCCGCGCAGCCTCGGTGGCGGCCCTGCCCACTCCGCGACCCACGTTGACCAACCCCGATGGGCTCGAACGCTCGGCCTATCAATGGTTCGCCTTCGCACTGGCACAAGAAGCGAACGGCAAGACCGACGAGGCGGCTGCTGCCTATCGCCAAGCCCTGGCGGCTGACCCTGGGCTGGCCGCGGCTCACACCAATCTGGGCACGCTGGCGTACAGCTCGGGTGACGCCGGGGCGGCGCGCGCGTCGTTCGAGGCGGCCCTGGCCCTCGATCCCGACCAGACCGAGGCGCGCTACAACCTGGCCCACATCCTTCACGAGTTGGGCGAAGTCGAGCTGGCGGCGTCGGAGCTGCGGCGGGTCGTGCAGACGGCTCCGGATTTCGCCGACGCGCATTACAACCTGGCCACCGCCCTTGAGAACCTGGGTAGTCAGCGTCAGGCGGTGGAGCACCTGCGGCGCTACATGGACTTGGCTGCTGACGGCGGCGAAGAACTCGTGCCCTGGGTGGAGGAAGCGCTGGCTCGACTGGAACGTCTCCAGGCTTGAGCGCGGCCTGCCGATATACAGAGAGTCACAACTGACCTAAACCCCAGAAAATTGCCCTCCTCTTTGGCAGTCGTCATAGTTGGAAAATCCAATGCCCGCCTGGTTCGTGTACGTGGTCCGATGCCGCGATGGATCCTTGTACACGGGAATTGCCCGTGACGTGAACGCGCGCGTGGCCCAGCACAACCAGGGTCGCGGCGCGCGCTACACCCGAGGCCGGCGGCCAGTGGCGATCGTGCATGTCGAGCGCAAGCGATCCCAGGGTTCGGCCTTGCGGCGCGAGGCTGCCATCAAGGCACTGCCCCGCAAGGCGAAGCTGGCATTGGCCAGCGAGGCGGCGTTCGCGTGACGCGCCTCATGTTGTTTTCGGCTTTGTTGGTTTCGGGTGAAACAAAATTCGACCGCGTACTGATTCCCGCCGGGCCATTTGTGAAAGGGTCCAATCGCGGCGCCGACGACGAGCGGCCCCTCACCAAGCGCAACCTGTCTGCGTACCAGATCGACCGCACTGAGGTCACGCGCGCCATGTACGCGCGCTGTGTGGCCAGCCATCGTTGTGCCCAGCCAACCATCGATCTGGCCCAGGACCCGGAGCTGCCGGTCACCAATGTGAACTGGCACGAGGCGCGTGCCTATTGCGCATTTGCTGGCGGCCGTCTGCCCAATGAAGACCAATGGGAGAAAGCCGCACGCGGAACTGACGGCCGCGAATATCCCTGGGGCAACGACCTCGACTGCAGCCGCGCCAACTGGGGCAATTTCGAAAACGAGGGACCTTGCGCGGGCAAGAACCCGGGCCACCCCACCAAAGTGGGAAGCTATCCGCAAGGCGCCAGCCCCTATGGTGTCGACGACATGGCCGGCAATGTATGGGAGTGGACTGCGGACAAATACAATCTCGACCCCAGCAGGCGCGTAGTACGGGGCGGCTCGTGTTGCAGCTATTTTGTCGAGCCACGCGCCGCCAACCGCAACGCCTGGGATCCTCAACATCGCGACGGTGACTTGGGATTTCGATGTGTAGCGAGATGAGGGCATGAAGTACCAACATCGAAAAGCCACCATGTTCGCGCTGCTCTTTTTCGGTGTGACGGCGTCCGCTCTGCCCGCGAGCCAGGCCGCTGGCGTGCAGCCCAAGCCCGCGCCCATTACCAAGATCGGTCGCCCCACGCCCATCATCTTTCACAGCCCAGCCACAGCGCCCTTTGCTCCCAGGCCCGGCAACGCGATGAAGCCGGCCGCTGCAAAGCCCGCTGCCTTGTCGACCAGCGCCGCAATTCGACCTTGGCAAAGCAAAGTCGGAAGCTCTGGGGTTTCGCCCGCCAAACCCGCCGCGGCCGCATGGACTGCGCCTCCTGAGATTGAAACCCCGGCACCGGCCGCGGACGATCCCAATCGCGAGCGCATCTTGGCCCTGCAACAGGCGCTGGCTCGCATCGTCCACGGCGGCGTTCTGGGCCGGCTGCGCGTGGGCATGCGCGTGCTGGACCTGTCCACCGGCCACGTGCTCTACACCCGGCGCGGCTCGGTGCTCATGGATCCCGCGTCCAATCAGAAAGTCCTGGCGACCGCCACCGCACTCTTGCGCCTGGGCAGCACCTGGCGCTTCCGCACCGAGCTGTCAGGGCCTGCTCCCGACGGGGACGGAGCCATTGCTGGCGACTTGATTCTGCGGGGCAGTGGCGATCCGTCGCTGCGAGGTGCGCACATTGCGGCCATGGCCGAGGATCTGGCCCGACGGGGCGTCACTCGCGTGGAGGGCCGCGTGCTGAGCGATCCACGGCGCCTCGGCTCTGACGAGCCCTTCGTCGCTGGCCGCTCGCCAGTGCGGGTGGGCTGGTCGGCCATTGAAGTGCGCGTGCGGCCGGGCGACAAGATCGGCGCCAACGCTCTCGCCTCCTTGTGGCCTGGCTACGATGCCTTGCGACTGGTGAACCAGGCGGTGACCGTCAAGGGCCGGGGCCGCATCGCCGTGTCCGTGTCTCGCGCGGGCGAGCACATCCAGGTCCTGGTCACCGGCAAGATCGGGCTGGGTGGTCATGGCATTGTCATCCACCGGGCCCCGCCCGGCGACACCCTGTACGCGGCGATCCTGATGCGCGCGGCGCTGGTCCAGGCAGGCATCGAGGTGAGGGGCGTGGCTGGCGTGTACACCGGCGAGGGCCGCGACCGCTTGGTCGGCACTCCCGTGGACGCGGATCTGCAGCTTGCGTCGGCGACCCCTCTTGGCGATACGCCGGTGGCCTTGCGGCGTAGACGCGCGGCGCCTGGCCCCACCATGCTGGCTGTGCACGAATCAGCCCCCCTGCCCTTGCTCATTCGTCGGGTCAACAAGAACTCGGACAACGAGTGGGCCGAACGGGTGTTGGAAGCAGCGGGCGCCGAGACCTACGGTGGCAGCGCCAACACCGCCAAGGGGGTGCGCGCCTTGCGTGAGGCGCTCACCGATCTGGGCGTGCCCGCCTCGGGATACCTGCCGGCCAATGGCTCAGGCTTGGGTCACCAGAATCGCGTCGCCCCGGCCACCATGGCGGACCTGTTGCACAAGTTGTATTTCGACCCGCGCGTGGGGCCCGACCTGCTGCAATCGCTCTCGGTGGGTGGCGTGGACGGCACCACCCGCAATCGCTTCCGCAACTCCTCGGCGGCCGAGCGGGTGCGCGCCAAGACCGGCACACTCAATGGCGTGTCCTGTCTCTCGGGCTACGTGGGCGACAAGTCCGACGTGGTGGCTTTCTCCATCATGGTCGAAGGCCACCGTCGGCGCGCGGTCACCAACGTGCGCAGCGCCCAGGTGAGTGCCGTGAACGCGATGATGCGCTATGCGCGCGGAACGCTTGGCCCTGCGCCGGCCGAGCAAGCCATGCCGACCGAGGATCTGGAGACCGGCGGCGAGACCGCCGAGCTGGAGGGCGAAAGTGAGCTGCCCGAGAGCGCGCCGGCGCGGAAGTCAGGTGAAGGTATCGACCAAGCGCTGAAGGACTTCGGCACGCCCGGCAACGACCCGTAGGCCCCTACTCCGAATACACGACCCATAGCACGCCCACCACTGTGATTGCACTGCCGATGGCCGAACGCAGGGTCATGGTCTCGCCGAAGAAGATCAGCCCGCCCACCACAGTGAGCACGACTGTGACCTGAAGAATGATCCCCATGGCCGTGGCAGTCAGATACTTGAGTGCTCGGGTCATGATGAGCTGGGCCCACACGCCGGTCACGCCCACCAAGAGAAGGAGCAGCCATTCGTGCGCGCTGGGAGCCACCCAGTGGCCGAAGGGCGGCAGCGAAGGCGGCAAGGTGGCCAGCGCGCCCAGCATGGTGAACGAAGCAAACACCGACCAGTGGCTCTCGGCAGGCGTCCCGTCGTTGCCGGATCGGCGTGCTGCGCGGATGGCTGTGACGGCTATGCCCGCGGACACCGCTGACAGTTCAGCGACCAGGTCCCAGCCGCTCACCCGCCAGCTTCCGCCGCCGCTGCCCACGATCAATACGACACCGATCAAAGTCAGAGTCAGCGCCGGGAAAGCATGCCGACGCGGACGCTCCTTGAGCAGAGCCCAGCTGAACAGCAACGACCAGACCGGCGACGTGTAGTTGAGCAATGTCGCCCGGCCCACACCCAGTTGCTCAATGCAGGTGAAGTACAGCAGAACGGACGTGCCGCCAAACAGACCGCGCGCAATCAACCAGCGCCAACGGTGCGGACGCAATTCCACGCGAAACACTGTCCACGCGCCTGCAACCGCCAGAATCCCGATGCAGAAGCGCACCAGCGCCACTTGCGGCCCCGGAATGCCGCGCGAAACCAGCCGCGCCAGCATAGCCATCGCCGCAAACAGGGTCGCCGACACCAGCAGACTGGCCGAGGCACGTCGGGCTGAGCTTGGTGGGACAGCGGTCGAGCGATCGATGGTCGGTTCCGAAAACAAGAGGCTCTTTCAGGAAAGCGGGAAATCTACACGAAGAGCACGGCCCTCGCCCGCCGATGCTGTCGCACACCCAACTTGTGCGAACCCGCAGGCCGGGAGACAATGCGTCCCGGGGGAAAAATGACCAAGTTGCTTGCAGCGTTTCTGACTATTGGACTGACAGCTTCTTCCTGCGCGAGCGGACCGCCGGTTGCTGCTGATGATCTCAAGCTCAAGCGCGTGGTCATCTATCGCAACGGCGTGGCGTATTTCGAAAGGGAAGGCCGCGTCGAGGGCGAGCGCGTCCGCTTCAAGGTGCGTGGCGATGAAGTTGGGGATTTTCTGGCCAGTTTCGCTGTGATCGAAAAGGGGGGCAGCTCGGTGCGCGCGGCTTCGTTTCCGCTCAAGCGTGAGGAGCCGGCGCAACCGCCTGACGCAGCCGGGAGCAAGCCAGCCGATGCCAAGCGCCGCATGGAAACCGTGGTCATGGAAATGGACGGCCGCGAGCATGAGCTGGCCGTGGGCTACATCGCGGAGGCGCCGGTATGGCGGCCCTCGTACCGGCTGGTGCTGGGCAGCGGGCCGGCGCACCTGCAACTTTGGGGCATCGTGCAGAATCTGTCGGGCGAGGATTGGACTGACACCAAACTCACCTTGGTCGCCGATGCGCCGCTGGCGCTGACCGCCGGGTTGGAACGCCCTGTGATTCCTGGCCGGCCGGTGCTGAGTGACGACGGTGGCGCGATCGCTGTGCTTCCGCAGGCGGAGACCACGCTGGCCGAGGAGGCGGCACCTCCTCCGCCGTCCGAGGCGCCCGAGGGTGCACCGGCCCCCGCAGTTCCAAAGGCGGCGATGGCGCCGGCATCGAGATCTGTGGAGAAGAAGGAAGCGCGCCGGTCACGACCATCCGCACATCGAGGCATGCTGGGTGCTTTGCGGGATGAGGCTGGCTCCTCGGTCTTTGCCAACGCATTCTCGGGTGAAGATGCTCGCCAGGTGGCCGCAGGCCCCTCGCGCGCCCGCAACCTGGCCGCGCTGGCCGCCGTCGCGGTGTCAGGCGGCGCCACTCGCTACGAACTGCCCAACCCGGTCACAGTGCCCGACAACCACGCCACCATGCTCCTTCTGGCAGACAAGGAGGTGCCAGGCGAAGCCACCTACCTGTTCGCTCCTGATGGGGGCGTGCCAGATTCGGCCTCGCATCCCTTCAGGGTCGCGCGCTTCACCAACAAGACCGGCGGACTGCTTGAACGCGGGCCGCTCGCGTTTTTCGGCGAGGGCGGCTTTCTTGGCCAGGGCGTGATCGATCCCCTGCCCGACGGCGCCAGCGCCACTGTGCCCTTTGGCCTGGAACGCGGTTTGGCGGTCGAGCGCAGTACAGAATACATACAAGAAGGCGCGCGGCTGTTTCAAGTCGAGGCTGGAAACCTGGTCATTGAGCGGCAGGTGGGACCGCGCACGCACTACAAACTCAAGAGCGGCGTGGATCAGCCGCACACCCTGTGGCTCAAGCATCCGCGACAGAACGGAATGAAATTCATTCAGCCGCCCAAGGGTACCGAGGACAATGTGGGCGCAGGCAGCGCCTTGGTTCCCGTCGAGATCCTGGGTCACGCCAGCAAGGAACTTGTGCTCGACGAGCGCCAGGGCAGCCGGCAAGCCGAAGAATGGCTGAACAATCTGGCGGACGATGCGGTCAAGGAGTACCTGGCTGCGCCCGACGGCAAGGGCGAGGCAGCCGCGCAGCTTCGGGTCGCGTGGACCATCCGCACCGACTGGAAGCGGCTGACTGACGAGGCAGAACGCCTGCAATCAGAGCAGAACGATCTGCAGACCTCCACCGAGGAGACGCGCGAGAACTTGCGAGCCGTTGAAAAGAACAAAGCCGCCGAGGATCTGCGCCGCACCCTGACCGCCCGGCTCACCAAGGCCTCGGCTCGCCTCGACGAGGTGACCAAGCGACTCATCCAGGTTCACATGCAGATCAAAGAGCTGGAGCTGCGCTTCCGCGAGGCCGTGAAGCTGGTGCGCATCCCAGCCCGCGCGTAGGGGCAAAAGCAAGCTGGTTCACCACAGAGAGCACAGAGCCCACAGAGCCGGACCGGAAAGGGATGGGTTGGGTTCTGGCCGGTCCGACCCCCTTCTTCCTTTCCGACCTCTGTGTTCTCTGTGCTCTCTGTGGTGAAACATCTCGCCAATCCGGATCAGGGTTCCCATCTGCAATGACTTCTGCGCTATTCTGTTGATCCATGGGCGACGGAGAGAAAAGTCTTCCTTCTCTCGAAGCGACAATCCTGGTCAAAGGCGCGGCTGAGGCCGAGGCCAGGGTCGCGGCCGACACACTGGAAGGCTCTTGTCTCAAGCACTTCCAGGTCGTGCGTCTGCTCGGCCGCGGGGGCATGGGTGCGGTCTACTACGGCAACGATACGTCGCTGGAACGCCCGGTGGCCATCAAAATCCTGGCGCCCGAACTCGCCCATGACCCGGAAGTGGTCGCGCGCTTCGAGCGCGAAGCGCGCGCGCAGGCCAGGCTGCGCCATCCCAACGTCGCGCAAATCTACTTCATCGGGGAAGATCGCGGCGTTCACTTCTTCGTGATGGAGCACCTGGAAGGCCCGGGGCTGGACTCGCTCTTGGCTCGGCCCGAGCCTTTGCCCTGGGCCCAGGCCCTGGAATACACCATCGCCGCGGCCCGCGGGCTGCGCGCGGCCTCGGCGCAAGGCTTCGTCCATCGCGACGTCAAGCCCTCAAACCTGATGCTCGACCGCGAGGCCGGCATCAAGATTCTCGACTTCGGGCTGGTCAAGAGCATGCACGGCGACTCGCAGCTTACGCGCGACGGAGCCATCATCGGCTCGCCACTGTACATGTCGCCCGAACAGGGACGCGGCGGCACCGTCGATCTTCGTTCGGACATCTACTCGCTGGGCTGCGCGCTCTATCACATGCTGTGCGGCCGGCCGCCCTTCACCGGCCCCTCGCCGGTGGGCGTGATCACGATGCACGTGACCGACAAAGCCGCGCCGGTGCGCGTAGTGAATCCCAACGTACCTGAGGTCCTGGCCCGCATCGCCGAACGCATGATGGCCAAGGAGCCCGCGGATCGCTTTGCCAACTACGACGATCTGCTGGCCGCACTGGAAGGGGCGCGGGCCGACCGACGCGAGCTGTCCGGGTTTCGCACGCGCGGGATCGCGCTGGCCATCGACGCGGTCCTGCTGTCAGTGGTTGGGTACTTTGTTGGCCTGTGGGTCCTGGCAGCGGCATTCGCGTATTTCGTGCTCTTCCACCGCCTGCTCGGACAAACCCCGGGCAAGTGGCTGCTCGGAATCCGCGTCGAAAATGCCGCCGAAGGCAGGATTTCGTGGAAGGCGGCGCTGATTCGCTTCCTGGTCTTTGCCTGGGGCCCACTGGCCTGGACCATCCTGGCCGTGGTCGTCTATTCCTTGCACCGGGAGCAGCACGTGTCCTTTCGCCTGGCCAGTCTGACCTTGTCGCAGCTGGCTTTGCCGGCGGTCTACGTCGCGCTGGCAACCGTGATCCTGGTCGCGTACCTGGCCGGATTCCTATTGGTGGCCTTCCACCCGCGACGGCTGGCCCTGCACGATATCCTGGCGCGCACCGAGGTTCGCTTCAAAGCGCGGCCTCCTGCCGAACAAGTGGTGGAGGCCGTGAAAGCGACGACGCTTACTCGGCGTCCGCGCTAGCGCCGTTGCTGCGCGCGGAACCGTTCTTACTCGGGCGCTTGACCGCGCGGGCCGGCTTGCTTGCGGCGTGGCCCGAAGCGGCCTCGCGCAAGGCCTCGGCCCGGTCGGTGCGCTCCCAGGTGAACTCGGAGTCGCTGCGGCCGAAGTGACCGTAGGCAGCTGTCTTGCGGAAGATGGGACGGCGGAGATCCAACTCACGGATGAGGGCGCCGGGGCGCGCGTCGAAGTTGGCCTGCACCAGTTCGGACAAACGGTCGTCGGGCAGAGCTCCGGTGCCAAAGGTCTGCACCAGCAGCGACACCGGCTCCGCCACGCCGATGGCGTAGGCCAACTGCACCTCGCAGCGACGGGCCAGGCCCGCGGCCACCAGATTCTTGGCGATGTAGCGCGCGTAGTAGCAGGCGGAGCGATCGACCTTGGAGGGATCCTTGCCCGAAAAGGCGCCGCCGCCGTGTCGGCCCATGCCGCCGTAGGTNNGATGATCTTGCGGCCGGTCAGCCCCGAGTCGCCCATGGGACCACCCACCACGAAGCGGCCGGTGGGATTGATGAAGTACTTGGTCTTGCCCGACACCAGTCGCGCGGGCAGCACCGGCTTGATGACTTCTTCCATCACCACCTCGCGCAAGGTCTTGTACTTCACACTTTCGCTGTGCTGGGTGGAAATGACGACGGTGTCGATGGCGACCGGCTGGTTCTTTTCGTCGTAGCGAATGGTGACCTGGCTCTTGCCGTCGGGACGGAAGAAATCCACGATGCGCTTCTTGCGCACGTCGGCCAGCCGCTTGGCCAGCTTATGCGCCAGCATGATGGGCGCCGGCATCAGCTCGGGCGTCTCGTCGCAGGCGTAGCCGAACATCATGCCCTGATCGCCCGCGCCCTGCTCGTCGTGGGTGTACACGCCGTGGCCATCCACTCCTTGCGCGATGTCAGGCGACTGGCGCTCGACCGCGACCAGCACGCCGCAGGTCTTCCAGTCGAACCCCATGGCCGAGTCCTCATAGCCGATGCCCTTGACCACGTCGCGCACGATGGCCGGAAACTCGACCTTGGCGGTGGTGGTGATCTCGCCGGCCACCATGACAAAGCCGGTCTTGGTCAGGGTCTCGCAGGCCACCCGGCAGGTCTTGTCTTCNNTCGGACGTGAACAGGTACTCAGACATACGGCTTGTCTCCAATTGTCGGTTTCGGGGTGTAATTGGTCAGTCTCCCAGCCGATACCCAATCCGTCAACGGAGATAGTGCACACGCCGCGCTGCCCTGTGCCAGCTTGGACTGGCCGATGCGAAACCGGTGACGACACTTTGGCGCACTTCGGCGACAATCGGCCGCGCTTTTTCAAGCAGGGTCGAACTCGATGCGCAGTCGTTTCGCCGGCAGGGTGATCTTGTGCTCTTGCGCCGCCGAGGCGGAAGTGGCGCGCCCCAAGACTCGTTGCTGTCTTGACAGCAATGTTAGTGGGCATCATGATGCAGACATGAGGACGACGGTGACGCTGGACAAGGATGCAGAGCAACTGTTGCGTCTTGCCATGCACAAGCGTCGCAAGTCCTTCAAGGAAACGCTCAACGACGCGATCCGCACCGGGCTCGGCGCAACGCCATTGCCCAAGCATCGCCCACGCTTCGCGATCAAGGCGCGGCCCATGGGACTACGCCCTGGTATCGATCCCGCCGGGCTCAACAAGCTGGCTGACGACCTGGAAGTCGATGGCATCGTGGCAAGGGGCCGGGACAAGTAGATGATCGTCCCCGACATCAATCTGCTGCTCTACACCTACGATTCCGATTCGCCCTTCCACGGCAAGGCGGCGGCATGGTGGCAGGCGTGTCTGTCCGGCGATGACCCCGTCATCATGCCCAAGGTTGTGGCCTTCGGTTTCGTGCGCGTCAGTACCAACCCCCGCGCCTTCAGCCACCCCATGACAGCCGAGGAGGCAGCCGCGCACGTTAGATCTTGGTTGGAGCAACCGGTGGTGAAGATTCCAGAATCGGTGCCGGACCACATTGAGCGCGTGCTTGGACTGCTCGTGGGCCTCGGCACTGCCGGCAACCTGGTGACCGATGCGCAGATCGCCGCGGTTGCCCTCGAGCACGATGCCGTTGTACACACGGCCGACGCGGACTTCATGCGTTTTGCGGGCCTGCGATGGCTGAACCCGCTCACCGGCGCCGGACCGGCGCGCTCACGCAGACATCGCTGAACCACCGTGCCCAAGGCGCCCCGCCCTGTGCTAGCCTGTAGCCGCGGTGGAACAGCTCAAGAAGTCCCGGCGGTCCGGTCTCGAGCACCTGGTCAGGTTCGCCAAAGAGCTGCCCGCGCCGTCCCCGCGCGAGATCTACCGGCGACTTGAGGAACTGGGCTACCGTGGCCAGAATGAAGCGCGCCGGGCGGTGGCGCTCATGGCCTACCGCCACGTCCGCCGCATCAAGCGCATCTACGTCGACGGGGTCAAACGCGAGCACCTTCTGCCCAAATCCAACACCCTGCTCATCGGGCCCACCGGGTGCGGCAAGACCTTTCTGGTCGAGTTGCTGTTCCAGCAGATCCTGCACTTGCCCACTGTCATCATCGACATCACCACCTATTCGGAAACTGGGTATGTGGGCCAGGATCCCAGCACGATCCTAACCCGCCTTTTGCACGCGGCCGACGACAATCCCCTGCTGGCTGCCATCGGCATCGTGTGTCTCGACGAGTTCGACAAGATCGCGTCGGGCCAGAACAACGCCGTGTTCGCCGGTGCCGGAACCACCAAGGACGTCACCGGCCTGGGCGTGCAGCGCGAGCTGCTCAAGATGCTGGAGTCATCCGAGGTGGTGGTCCCGCTGGAGATGACCCATTCGACCTTCAACGACCACGTGCTGATGTCGACCGCCGACGTGGCGTTCATCGCCGCCGGGGCGTTTTCCGGGTTCCACCAGCTGGCGCGCCGCCGCGCCGCCGGCGATTCCATCGGGTTTGGCCGCACCCCGCTGGGCAACAACTCGCCCGACGCAGTTGCCGTCAGCTACACACCCGACGAGGTCGAGCACGTGGCCAATTTCCAGGCCTACGGCTTTCTGCCCGAGCTGCTGGCGCGCTTCTCGCGTTTCGTGCCTTTCCAGGCACTGGACGCCGCCACCCTGACCGACATTCTGAAATCCAGCGTCGTCGACCGCCTGACCCGAGAATTCGAAGAGGAGGGTTTCGAACTTCAGGTCGAGGAGCCCGTCATTCAGGCCATCGTGGCCGAGAGCCTGAAACACGAAACCGGTGCGCGCGGACTGCAACAAGTTCTGACCCGCCACATCGAAGACGCCGCCTTCGAGTCCTTCGCCGAGGCGGCGAGCGGCCGTGTGCGCGTGTATCTGGACAACGGCGCGATCAAGGTGGAGGCCGATGTGCAGGGGCAGCGGTCAGACGGCGACCAGCCCAGCGAGCCTAGCCCGGAGGGCAGCTAGCTGTTTCACCACAGAGAGCACAGAGAACACAGAGCCGGATCGGAAAGGGANNAACCCCTTCTTCCTTTCCGACCTCTATGTCCTCTGTGCTCTCTGTGGTGAAAAAGGCTAACTACGTCCCCGGCTTTTGCGACAGATAGCCGGGCGGCGGCGCGAGCAGGAAGGCGTCAGCAGGCAGGGTCGGGTTGAGGATGCGGTCCCGGACCTTGATCTCCACACCGTCGTCGAAATCGCGACCCGGCTCGGCGAAGCGAATGAGCGCAGGAAACGACCGCCCGTCGCTGCGCTGCAGATCTTGGTAGGACACACGCCAACGGGCACCGGCGGACGCCGGCTGACCCGCGACCGCGACCACATCCCAGACGGCGACCGCAGGCATGGGCCGGTGCAGACTCACCCACAACTGCACGCCATCGGGTGTCAGCAGGTGCAGCACGTCCGCGCCCTGATCCCACCCGACGTCGAGCGCTTGGCTCCCCTCGGGGGAAAACACGTCGCCCAACAGGATGGCGGCCACGGCCTGGGCTGGCAGGGGAATACGAATCAAGGAGGCCACATCATTCGTGGTGGCCAGGCCCTGGCGAAAAGTCTTCTTCTGGTGGTCGACGAAGACGAAGGCGCCGTCGTGAACCGCCAGCGCGGCCACCGTGCCCTGCAACGACACCTCGGCCTCGAAGCGCAGATTGCCCCCGCGCTCGACCAGCATCTGCACCGTGCCGCGCACGCGCTCGCCGCCCAGCCAGCTGGTGGTGCGCGTCTCCAGATTCAGACTGTGCACAGCCGCCTGGCGCGCGCGCAAGGCCGCCAGCAGTTCATCGGCGGTGGGAACCGGATAGGTCCGTTGCGCTGGCGTCGTCGACGCACACGAAATGATCAGGAAGCCGACCACGAAAGGCAGGCAGCGGCCGAGAAATCCGCAGCCTGTCTGGAGATTGCCCGCCAGCGCAGGTCGGCCAGCGTGCCCCGTGAGCGGTAGCGTGGGCGGTAGCGACCAGCGTGGCCCGGCTTGCGTGGGCGACTTGCGTGAGCGCAATCCGCGGAACGCGATTCGCCTTTCCGCAGAACGCACACGAACTCGCTCACCCTCACGCTCTCGCCCACGCGGCCCGCGAACCGGCCTTTCGGGCGGCCCGCAGTTCCCCGACGGAGGGTACATATGCACGATCAGCCGCTGCATCCGCTACCGCCCTGCCGCGCGCCGGGCTTCGAGGCCGGCCAGGCTCTCCTCCAACCGTCGCCGCAGGCGCTCCTCGGGTTTCTGGCCCAGGGCCTTGCGGTACGTGGCCGCGGCCCGCTCCGGCTCCGATCGTTTTGCATAGAGATCGCCCAGGTGGGTCAGGATCTCGGCATCGACAGGGTCCAGCCGCCCGGCCTGCTCCAAGAAGAGGCCAGCCTGGTCCAGTTGGCCCGCGCGAAAGCTCACCCAGCCGAGGCTATCCAGCACCGCGCCCGAACCCGGATCCAGAGCCGCCGCTGCTTGCAGTCGTTTGCGGGCTTTGTCCAAGTCATGGCTGTGGTCGGCGGCAACGAAGCCCCAGAAGTTGAGCGCCTCGACCGAGCCAGGCTTCTTCTTGATGAGCGGCTCAACCAAGTCGAGGGCGCGCTGCCAAGCGCCCCGCCTTTCTTCGATCATGGCCAAGCTCAGGGTCAGGTGTGCCTGGTCGGGATGGCTGGCCCACAACGCCTCCAACTTGCGTGTGGCCATGATGGCGTCGCCGCGTTTCTCGTCGACAAAGGCCAGCGCAATCGCTGCGTCGATCTTCTGGTCTGCATTCTCGCCTGCTGCCGCCGTGGCACTTTCTGCGGCGCGCGCCGCCTCGCTGGTTTTGCCGTCGTCACGCAACAACTCCGCCGCCCGCACCTGCGCCTCGAAAAACAGCGGTGAAGTCTTGGGCACTGCGAGCAGGGTTGCCACCGCCTCGTCGCCGTGGCCTTGCTCTTTGAGCAGCGCGGCTGCAGTCAGCGCCAGCCGCGTCTTGGCGTCGTCGGATAGGCCCGCCTCCTTTGCCTTCTTCACCAGGGCCAGGGCTCGGTCCAGCCGGCGCGCTGAACGCTCCAACTCGATACTCCCTGCCAGAGTATCGGGATCCGCGCCGGCCAAAGCAGACACATTGTCGTCGGCCAACTGCGCCGCAGCCTTGTTGTCGCCGATACTCACCAGAAAGCGCGCGTAGGCTGCCGCGATCTCAATGGCCCCGTCTCCCCTGTCCAAGGCTTCGCGAAAAGCCCGCCGGGCCTCGTCGTTGCGCCCCTGCGCAGCCAAGAGCCAGGCCAGCGCGGTGAGCGCCTCGATGTGGTTGGGCTCCACGGCCAGCGTCTGGCGCAGGTGCGCCTCGCTTTGCTTCATGTCTCCCAGGGCCCAGGCCACGGCCATGAGGCGCATGTGTCCTTGAAGCGACCCTGGTTCCTGGCGACAGAGATCGGCCAGGGTGTCAGCCGCCGCGGCAACATCGAGCGCTAGGATCTGCGCCTCGGCCAGTTCGAGAGAAACCGTCTCGGCCGTATCAGGCTGGTCGGCCAGATCCACTTTGCCCACCGCTTGCCGCAAGGATTGCACCGCGCCTGCCACATCACCCTGTGCTTCGCGCAGATGCGCCTCAGCCATCAGGCCATCGGCCGTGACTTCGATCTTGAACGAGGCCCGGATGGCCGCGGCCGCGTCGGACGGGCGCCCCAGCCTCATGAAGATCTCGGCCAGGTGGGCCTGTAGCTCAGGCGATTCATCGTCGAAGACCAAAGCCCGTTGCAACTCCGCGGCGGCGTCCTGCCAACGCTCCTCCTCTTCGTAGAGGAACGCCCGGCTGGCGTGCTCGTAGGCGCTGGCATTCACCGAGCGCGTGACGATCTGCCGGTCGTTGACCAGCTTGGTGATGGGCGGCTGGGTGGCGCAAGCCCCCAGGCACACAACCGCCAGGACAAGAAGGACGCGCCTGGCTTTTCGCGAAATCACACCATCAGGCTACCACAGGGCAAGCCGGGCGATCGGTGCTGTCTTGGGTGTGCAGCCCGCGACGGGGCTACGGCACGTAGATGTCGGGCTTGGGCGGATCGGCCATGCCGGTGCCGATATGGAAGCCGACATGGGCAGGCTGGTTGTAGCCGGTCTGCTGCGCCGATATTTGCATGCGGTACTGCGGATCGTGCATCAGTGTGTAGATCCGGCGCTTGGTCACATCCGTCGTGGTGTAGAGACGCAAGCCCGCGTTGTTTGTCTCGCGCCAAATGATTTCCTCGCGCCAATCGCCCAGCAAGTCTGCGATGAGCGTCGGTTGAATCTTTGTGCTATCTAACGAGGAGCACCCGGAGCAACTCATCAGCAGGCTGCCTCCAGGCTTGGTGATCGACGTGCCAACTTGAGTCTCACGCAATTCGTCGGCGTCCCAGTAGATGAGGGAGCCGTTCCCAGCCGAGGGCGTAGCGGGCTCACCGGTGGCGCAGTTGACGCTGGCTGCGAGGCTCGAACAGGTTGCCGCGTCGGTCGGGCTGACGAAGTCGGCCGCGGCCCGACCGTTGTCGCTGCCCGTGACGGGGCCACGCACGATCACCTCGCAAGTGAAGGCGTCGTGCACATCATACGAAGGCTGGGTTCCGTCCTCGTGGGGCATGAAGACCTGTATGCCCGTCCGTGCGGGAACAAACACGCCCACGTGAAGCGCATCGCTGTGGCCGAAGCCGGTCGAGCACTTGGCGGTCCCATTGCTGGCGATGGTCGATGCGCCGTAGATGATCTCCTGGGCGCCGTCGCCATCTGCATCTGCCACCATCATGCTGTGCGAGCCTTGACCCCGGTACGCGGTGCCAGCGTCGCTGTCCGCGCGCCACACCTTGCTCAGCTTGCCGTCGCGCCAGTTCCAGGCGGTGACGGTCGCGCGCGTGTAATACCCGCGCGCCATCAGGATGCTCGGCCGTCCGGTCGCCGCCATGCCGTTTCCTGTGTCACTGACAAAGGCAGCCGACCCCAGGAAACGGTCCACGCGGTTGCCGTAGCCGTCGCCCCAATCGGAAACCGTGCCGCGGCCCACATCGAAATTCTCGGTGGCCAGTTCTGCGCCGGTGGTCCCGTCGAAGACCGTCAAGTACTCGGGCCCAGTGAGAATATAGCCGCTCGCATTGCGGTAGTCGGCGCCGTCGTCATCGGCGGCCGCGGGTCCCGTGTGCAGATACGCACCGGTTCCGTCCTTGCTCCCCGGTGCGGTCTTGACCGCCATTTCGGCCCGGCCGTCGCCGTCGAAGTCGTACACCACAAACTGGGTGTAGTGGGCCCCGGCGCGAATATTCGGCCCCAGATCGATGCGCCAGAGGAGTTTTCCGGCCAAGCTATACCCGTCCAGGATGACGTTCGATGTGACGCCGGACAGGGAATTGTCCTTCGAGTCCGACGGGTCCCACTTGAGCACGAGGTCGAGTTGGCCGTCGCCATCGAGATCCCCTGGGCTGGCATCGTTCGGGATGTACACGGCTCCCGATGGGCTGGAGGTCGGCTGTTGCAACGGGATGCTCAGGTAGCTCTGCGCCCAGACCGTGGCCGCGGAAGATGGCTTCCCCTCGGTGCCATCGATCGCGGCGGCCACCGTATAGGTCGAAGTCGCGGTGCCGGTCGCGTCCAAGTAGTTGGTACTATCGGTTACCGTCGCCAGCTTGCTGCCATCCCGGTAGAGGTCGTAGGCAATACTGCCGGAGTTGTTGTACTCGTAGCCAAACATGCGCCAGCCTACATAGACGCCCATTGCGACCTTCACGGCCACCACGCCGCNNCCGCGATCCAGGTTCTCCATCTGGAAATGCCCGGTCGAGCTTCCACCCGTCGACGTGGTGCCGCCTGAGGTGGTTGCGCCGCCTGTCTCGCTGACGCCGCCGGTGTTCGTCACGCCACCGGAGTTGGTGACCCCGCCTGAAACGGTGATGCCGCCTGAACTGGTGGTGCCCCCGAAACTGGTGGCGCCGCCTGTCTTGCTGACGCCGCCGGTGTTCGTCACGCCACCGGAGCTGATGATGCCGCCCGAACTGATGCCCCCGGAACTGGTAGTGCCGCCGGAACTAGCGACACCACCTGTGCTCGTCACGCCGCCGGAGCTGATGATGCCGCCTGAACTGATGGCGCCCCCGAAACTGGTGGCACCGTCTGCGCTGTTTGTGCCGCCGGTTCCTGTCGCTCCACCGGCGCCGTCGGTTTCCATCCCTTTGCTTTGGTCCGCTTCGGCATCGGCGGCCTGGCTTCCATCGGGGGAGCTTCTTCGCCCAAGACCCGAGGAATGGCATGCAGAAAGCAGCATTCCCACACTGACGGCGCACAGAAGCGGCGCAAGGATGCGGACCGATTGGCGTTGAGTGGTGTGCCTTAATCGCATGGCCTCCTCCCTGTTCAACTGACTCGCGCCGAGCCTACCTCAGCTTGATGTTGGGCTTGGGCGGATTGGGCATGTTGGGGCTGATTTGGAACCCCGGGTGCGGCGGCTGGTTGTAGCCTGACTGCTCGAACGACACCTGCGCCCGGTAGGTTGGATCGTGCATGAGTGTGTAGATGCGGCGCCTGGTCACATAGGTCGTTGTGAACACGCGCAGGGCCGAGTTGTCGGATGTGCGGAGTACCAGTTCCTCGCGCCAATCGCCCAGGAGGTCCGCGCTCAGCACGGGGGTGTTCTTGGTGCCGTTGCACCCCGAGCAATCGCTGCAGGTCAACAAGGTTGAACCGCCGCCAGCCTTGTCGATGCGGTTGGCATCTTCAAGCTCGCGCCATTCGTCGTCGTCCCAGTAGATGAGGAAGTTGCTCCCAGCACTGAACGTGCTGGGGGCTCCGGTGGCGCACAAAACAGAACCAACGCTAGAAGAACAGGTTGCGCTGGTCTCGTTGCCCGGGCCCACAAATTCGGCGCGGCCACGATCAGTGGAGCTACTGCCCGCGTCAGTGGAGCTACTGCCCGGGATGGAAAAGTAGCTCGAGCAAGTGGCGGCGTCGTGAGCATCCATCCCAAAAGGGGGGTTCTCGTGAACCGAGAACACAACGATCCCCTTGCCAGAAACGAACGGCCCCACGTCCATAGCATCGCCATGGCCCATTCCTGAGTTGCACTTCAAGACTCCGGTGCTGTCGATGGTAAGTGGCCCGGTGATTATCTCCTGTCCAAGGTCGCCGTCCGTATCTGCGGCCATCAACGAGTGGTCGCCACCGCCAACGTTTGTCGTGCCATTGAGAAAACTGGTTACGCTGTCGTAGATCCAATTCTGCGCCAACTTGCCACTCCGGAAGGTCAACGCAGACACCGTCACGCGCGTGTAGTAGCCACGCTGCTGGATGATGCTGGGAAGACCCGTCGCAACTTTGTTGTCCTTCACGAACGCCATCCCGCCGTTGAATCGGTCCACCCGGTTGCCAAACACGTCGCCCCAATCGCTCACCACCCCGCGAGGCACTGGATAGTCAATCGTTGCCAGTTCTTGACCAGTGGCTCCGGAGAAGACCGTCAGGTACTCGGGGCCGGTCAGAATGTAGCCAGAGGCGTTGCGGTACACGGCGTTGTCATCGTCACTAGCAGCAGGGCCCGTGTGCAGATAGTTGCCCTGTCCGTCCTTGGTTCCTGGCGCCGTCTTGCACGCCACTTCTGCCTTCCCGTCGCCGTCGAAGTCATACACCGAAAACTGGGTGTAGTGCGCGCCAGCGCGAATATTCGGCCCCAGATCGATGCGCCACAAGCGTGTGCCATTCAACTTGTATCCGTCAAGATAGACGTCGTCGGTGATACCCGAAAGGGCATTGTCTTTCGAGTTCGACGGATCCCACTTGAGCACGATGTCCAATTGACCGTCGCCGTCCAGATCTCCCGGGCTGCCATCGTTCGCGCCGCCAGTGGTGGTGTTGTACGAGCCACCGTTCGGCCCAGTCTGAGGCGGGGTAATCGGTATGTTCAAGTACTGCTGCGACCAAGGCCCGACCGGAGCAGACTGCGCGCCCTCGACCCCTTTGATCACGGCGCTCACCGTGTACTTCGAGGTGAGGATACCGGCCGCGTCCAGGTAGTTGGTACTGTCGGTCACATTCGCGAGCAGGGTGACGCCTTTGTAGAGGTTGTACGAAGTGTCGCTGTCCGTTCCGGTGTACTCGGTGCCAAGCATGCGCCAGCCAACGTAGACGCCGCCAGCGCCTCCCGTGAGAGCAACCGCAACCACGCCGCGATCCAAGTTCTCCATCTGGTAGGGGCCAGTCGTGGGAAGGGCCGTTGTCCCGCCTGCTGTCGTGACCCCGCCCGTGGTCGTCACACCGCCGGTCACACCGCCGGTCTTGGTGGTCACGCCGCCGGTGATGACTCCGCCCACGCTGCTGATGCCGCCCAAAATGACAACCCCGCCGCTGCTGGTCGTCACACCGCCGGTCACGCCGCCGGTCTTGGTGGTCACGCCGCCAGTGATGACTCCGCCCACGCTGGTGATGCCGCCCAAGGTGACAACCCCGCCGCTGCTGGTGCTCACGCCCCCGCTGCCAATAGTCGCACCGCCAGTCGGGTTGGTCATCCCTCCGGTGGAAATAGTCGTCTCGCCACCCATGTCACCACTTGTGCCACCGGCGCCGCCAATTCCGCCGCTGCTCATGCCGCCCCCGCTGCCCGTCGAGCCGCCGCTGGCAAATGGCGGACAAAGATCCTTGCTCGCCACGCAGACGCCAGGGCTGCACCGATACTGGCCTAACGTGCACTCGGTTGTCTTGAAACAGACGTCCAAGTCTGGGGCCTTCCTGCCGCAGACAAAGCCGCTGGGACAGGTCAGGTCGACCGAGCACTGGGTCTTGCCATCCTGGTAATTGGGGCCACACGCGGCCGCCACCGCCAGCAAAGTTATCGCTAATCGCTTCATGGCATCTCCCGCTTCGGTCAATAAGTTCCGGCCACGCTGGCGCCCGCGAATCCTTGGCCCAGCATTGGGATCAACGCTGTAGAACCGGTCGGCTTAGCGTTGAGGGTGAAGAGCACAATTGCGGTTCCGATGCCCGCGAGCCCCACGCCGTAGCCGACCCACTGCAAGGCTGCGTAGGTCTTGCCCGCGCTATCATCGCTCGGTTTATATTGCTTCTCAGTCGACGAAAAGTTGCTCAGGGCCAGCCCTGTGCAAACCCCGCCCGCGACCAGGCCGGCGACCCCAATGCCTCCTGCAACCCAGGCCAGAGCGTTGCTCGACCGAGCCGGGGGCTGGGCAATGGTCGTGACATCCACCGACGTAGCGGCGCTGCTCGGCCCCTGAGAAATCGCCGGCGGAGACGGCGCAGCCGCGACCGGGACTGGCGTTGCCTGCGGTGGCGCAGAAGGTGCAGGGGCATAAGACGGCGTCGCTGGAGCAAGAGGCGGCGGCGTGGCCCCAACCGCCGGCTCGAGCGCCGGCGCCGCGCTCGGGGCGTGGAGACGGTCACGAAGCTTTTCCATCTCAGCCATCCAGCCCTCGACCTCGCTGCGATCTTCGGGGGTGATGTCGGTCTCGCGCCGCAGATACTCGCGCAGATTGGATAGCGCTGGTTCGGGCCGGCGCAGATAGTAGTAGCAGGCCCCGAGATTGCGCGTGAACACCAGCAACTCCGGGTGGTCGCTGCTCAGGCTGGAAAAGAGCTTGGCCGCCTGCTCATACTGGCCCTCCTTGTAGAGCTGCTTGGCCTGCTTAGCCTTGGCGGTTTCCTTCGCCGTCAAGCCAGCCGCCAGGGCGCTCCCTTCGCAAAGCGGCGCTGACAGGCACAGCGCAGAGCCAATCGCGATCCCCAATGACAATCTGGCTAGGAAACGAAGCATTGGTCTTCCTGTCTCCTCCTGGTGCTGGCGCGCAGGTCCTTCCCCAAGACCGCATTCACCGAGCAGCCGACAATTTCCAACGGGCTGGACAGCAACGCCATGGCGCGTTTTCAGGCTACTCCTGGCAGCAGGGCAAGCAAAGGAATTTGCGGCCGTTCGGCGCTCTGATATGGGAACCCTGAAAGGCTTCGCTTTGCCCTTCGGCCCCCCACCTGCC
>PMLB01000032.1:0-3353 GCA_003158735.1 Myxococcales bacterium
ATGCTGCCGTTCATCGAGTTTTCGTTGTCGTCGATTCCGCGATAGAGGCCGCCATAGATTTCGGCATTCATGGCAAACCATTTGTTGGCGCGCCATTCGTAGCCAAGCGACAGGATGCCGGCTATGCCGGCTGAACCGCGTTCGACGTTGTCGCCCTTGCTGTCGCTTTGGTGATCGACATTCTTGGTGGACATGACGCCGGCGAGTCCGATCGAACCGCCGGCATAGAGGCCAAAGTTGGTGCTGTAGATGTACTCGGGCCCGATGCAGCCGAAGGTGACGGCGCCCCATTGGTTGCTGCTGGTTGTGTCGGCCGGCGTGTCGAGCAGGATTTTCTTAGTGGGGCGGACGAACGACTGCAGTCGCGCGCCCAGGCGATGGTGCTGGTCAATTATGGCGCCGATGCGGAGCACGCCGCCGATGCCTCCCAGAATTTTCGAGTCGCCGGTTGTGAGACGATTACTTCCGTCCTCGCCGTAGGCCCCGACGGTCATCATCAGGTTGAGGTACATCGGTGGGCGCACGCCCCGCCCCCAACCCTTGTAGGGGATGGGTTCGCTTGGCATGGGTTCGCTTGGCAATTGTGTGCTGGCTTGGGCCGCGGGAACCTGGACAGGCGGTGGCGCCGGGGTCGCGTCGGGCGCTGGCGCGGGAGCCTCGGGCGCTGCCGCACCCTGCTCCTGCGGTGCGCCGGGTGCGCTGGGCGCGCCGGTATTCGGATTTTCCTCGCTTTCGCCGGCCCAGGCGCCAGAGGTCGCGGTCAACAGCAATGCGGTGCACAGGCAAGTGGTTTTCGTCATGGGGGGTCTCCTTGGGGTCTTGAGCCCCATTATCGGAGGGAACACCGCCCGCGCGAAGATCTGTTACTGGGGAAGAGCCAAAAGCGGGGCGCAGGTCGAAACCCCGGCGCCGACGATGTCGCGGCCAGTGTCGGCGATGGCGGTGCGGATGGTTTGTGGCGTGGCGCGCGGGACCTCATACAGTGCTCCGTCGAGGAAGATCCAGAACGATCCACCCCAGAACTTCATGGCCCAAGACGTGCCTCCCACGAGGGTAAAATAGGAATGGCTCTCGAGCGTCGCGCCGCTGTTCGGATCGAGACGCACCAGTTCCGACTGGTCGTCCGGGTTCCACCCGGAGGGGACGAAGCCCCACAGGCTGCCGTCGCCCGTTCCGGTCAACTCCACATCACCGGCCGTCACTGTCCCAATCGGCGTTACCACCAGCGAAGGAAACGATACGGTGGCCAGCTTGATATCGCCAGTGCCGTCGTCACCGGCAATGTAGAGAGTGTCCAGGTTCTGCGACGGCGTGAACACGAAGCCCATTCCAAACTGGAAAATGCCATGCTGTCGCACCTGGAAGCTGGTCGCCTCGCACTGTGCAGTTCCGGTATCCACCCTGTAGAGATTGCCGTCGTAGTATGTCACCCAAGCAACCGCGTTTTGATCGACCGCCATTGAAAAGGGGGTGGAATGGCCAGGGCACTTGAGCACACCGATGTCGGTGAAGGTCAACGTGGCGGGATCGAAGCGCGAGAACATGCTGGTGGTTCCGTCCACGGTGTAGATCCACTGGCTGGCCTCGATGCAGGCCGAGTCGACGGTGGCTGACAGCCCGANNGCGCCTGGTCCGGGTCAAGCGCGAAGCCAGGGTCGCTGCCTGGGCCGAAGTCGACGCCGGAAACCTGGCAGGGATCGCTGCCATCGTTGCCGAGCGTGACACCGCTTCTGGCGGTGGTGTTGAGGATGACCTTGCCGAAGTCCACGGCGTCAGGCGCAACCGTCAAGTCGCAACCGATGTCGATGTCAGCCGATAGCGGGATAGTCACGTTCGCTTGTGCGTCGTCGCTGCTTTCGAATACGAGGTTCCCAGTCCGGTGGTGCGGCAGCGCCAGGTCAGTGGCGTGGAAGGTGGGCACGATCGATTGTTCAATCCCGGGTGCGAGCGAGAAATGGTCGACCTGCGCCGGATCGAGCGCGAACTGCGGGTCGCTGCCCGGAGCGATAGCGATCCCGGCAATCTCGCACGTGCTGGTGCCGTTGTTGACCACAGCGACCGAGAAACTGGCGGTGCTGTCGATATGGACGTGCCCAAAGTTGACGGCGAAAGGTCGCAAGTTGAGCCTGCAGTCCGTGCGTATCCGCCCGGCGAGCGGTACCTCCAAGCGCGGTCGAATCGGATCGTTGCTTTGCAAGACCAAGGTCCCGACCCGCGCAAGTGGCAGCGACGTGCTTGTCGGGTTGAAGGTCGCGGCAAGGGGTGCGTGCTCGCCGGGGTTCACCACCAGCGGCTGTGACGCCAGCGGAGCGAGCGCGAACGAGGGGTCGGAGCTGGGGGCCAGCACGGGGTAGATCTGGCAGGCCTCGTTGCCGTGGTTGCCCACGCTGAGGCTCATTGTGACGCCGGTTGCCGCCGGAGCCGGAACGACTTGGCCGAAGTCGAGACTCGATGGAGTGACCTCGATCAAGCACACCGGTATGAGCGGGGTCCGGCCACACGCCAGTCCGAGAAGCGAGATGCACGAGGCCAGCATCCACCGGCCAAGGCACTTGCTTGTCGCGCTTGCGTTCACGTTCCTCATTCTTCTGCTCCTTGTACCGCCCATCAAAGCACTTCCCGCAGCATACCGCAGCGGACAGTTTCGGCCTACTGCGCCCCGGGGCACCGAACCCCCGCTGGCTGAACGGATTCGTGCTAGATTTCCGCGCGCTCGACGGTGACCGACGAAACCAAGCCAACCCCCCCTCAGGCCGCAGGGCCGCTGCCCGACGGCCTTGCTGCGCCCGCTGGCCAGGACGAGTTTGCCGGCATCCCGTCCCCGCGCGGGCGGCATCCGGTGATCGCGTTGGGCACGGCCGCCCTGGCGTGCTTCTTGATTTTCCAGATCAAGGACGACTTGCGCTATGCCCTGTCGTCCGGCGTGGCGCAGGATCTGGGCGATGCGCGTGCGCTGAGCGTGGCCAAGCCCAAGGGGTTGCCGGTCAACCGATACGTGCGCCTGGCGGGCAATGCCGATCGGGAAAGCGCAGTCGTGCTCGACACCCAGGGGTCATGGCACTTCACGCAGTTCTTCCGCCTGCTCGGCACCAACAACCGGATCTTCGTCAGGCGCGCCCCTGACCCGTTGCCGGCCGAACTGGCCGCACGGGACGTGTTCGTGGGCCGGCTNNCCCGCGCAGGTGCGGGCCGGGTTGGCCCAGGCATCGGGCGGCTCCCTGGTGCTCACTGACCTGCTCGGCGATCGCGTGTCGCTTGCGGCCAACGACGAGCTAGTCATCGACATGGACCGTCCCGGCCACATCCGGATTGATTTTCCGCGCGAGCGGTTTTCTGATGAGGCCGCGGCCCGC
>PMLB01000032.1:3448-4147 GCA_003158735.1 Myxococcales bacterium
GATGACGCCCTCATTCTCTTCGAAGGCGAGCGGCCGCGCGAGCATCTCAAGTCGCTCATCATCGCCGCTTTCTTGCTCGGCTTTGCCATAATCAATCTCTTGGCTCTGCGCCGCCGGGTCGGCTAACCGGAGAGCATCATGATTCGTCTGTACGACACCCGGGCCAAGAAGAAGGTGGAATTCCAGCCGCTCGAGTCGAGCAAGGTCTCCATCTACGTCTGCGGCGTGACCGTGTACGATCTTTGCCACGTGGGTCACGCGCGCACCGCGGTTGCGTTCGACGTGATCGTGCGCCACCTGCGCGCGCGCGGCTTTGAGGTGCGCTATGTGCACAACATCACCGACGTCGACGACAAGATCATTCGCAAGGGGCTGGCCGAGGGGCGGCCTGCCGCCGAGGTTGCGCGCTTCTATGCCGACGCCATGGCGGCCGACATGGCTGGCCTGGGTGTGGCCCCGGCCGACGTCGAGCCGCGTGCCACCCTGCACATTGCCGACATGATCGACGTCATCCGCCGGCTGGAAGAACGCGGCCTGGCCTACGCGGCGGGCGGCGACGTGTACTACTCGGTCGCGGGATTTGCCGGCTACGGTGGTCTTTCCGGGCAAAGCCCCGATGAATTGCAGGCCGGGGCGCGTATCGAAGTGGGCGAGCACAAGCGGAGCCCGCTGGATTTCGCGCTGTGGAAGGCCGCCAAG
>PMLB01000079.1 GCA_003158735.1 Myxococcales bacterium
ACGCCCATCCAGGGTCGCTGGAAGGTGAATGCCATACACCTTCCCATCGATGTGCTGCACAAGCTCTACTACGCGAACGCCGAGCGGCTCATCTTCGCTCGCAAGGTCTCAGTGGCGGTGGTCGATCCGCTGGACGAGCTGCCGGCAACTTCGACACCGGGGCGCTGACCATCTAGTCGCGTGGGGAGCCGGCGAGCCTTGCTCGCCGCGTACCATCGCGGGAGGGTTTGGGAACCCTCCCAGGGTTCCCATGTCAGCGATTTCCACGGACGGTAAGGCTGCGCACGAGCACGCCGCCCTTTTCGTAGGGTTCGCTGCGTGAAAGAACCTCGACGCTGGCGAAGCCGGCCGCGCGAATGGCTTCCTGGTATTGAGGTTCGGGAATGGCTCCGCCATAGCAGGCGGCCCAGGCAGCGGGATCGCTGCGCACCGACTCGGGCAACTCCGACTCCGCGATCACGTCCGAGACCACAAAACGCCCGCCAGGCCGAAGAATGCGGTGGATCTCTCGATAGACCGCCTGCTTGTCTGCGGCGTGGTTGATGGTGCAGTTGGAAATGACCACGTCGGCTGAAGCGTCCTGCAGGTCCAATGCCGCCAGATCGCAGCACACGAAGCGCACGTTGGCGAGAAACGGCGGGACCGCAGCCCGAGCCTTGTCGATCATGGCTTGCGTCCGGTCCACGCCGATGGCCGCGCCTTTGGGGCCGACCCGACCGGCAGCGCGGATCACGTCCTGGCCCCGGCCGCAGCCCAGGTCCACCAGGGTTTCGCCGGTGCCAGGGACAGCCAAGTCCAGCGCTTCACCGCAGGAAAGCGAACAGCAGGAATCTGCGAGCCCGGCATAGCGACCCTCGATGGCGCGACCGAGGATTGAGAGAGAGGGAGATGTCATGGGCGTGGTCCCAATCTCAGCGCACTTCGCGCAGGTACTTTTGCGCAGCCAACGCGGCGATAGTGCCGTCCGCCACAGCGGTGGTGATCTGGCGGAACTTCTTGGCGCGGATGTCGCCCGCCACGAACAGGCCAGGCACGGAGGTTTGCATGGAATCATCAGTCTCGACACAACCCCAGCGATCCAGCGGGACTACACCCTTGAGCAACTCGGTTCGCGGCACCATGCCGACGAATACGAAGACACCGTCGGTATCCAAGTCGATGATGTGGGAACCCTCAGAGGGTTCCCACACCCTCCCGCGATGGTCCGCCGCCGGCGGAGCCGGCGGGCTCCCCACGCGACTGGTCTGCTTGGCCTTGAGATTCTCCACCCGCAGCTTCTGCAACGCGGTTTCGCCCAGAAAGGCACGCGGCTCATGGCTCCACATCACCTTGATCTTGGGGTTCTCCAGGGCTTCCTTGGCGGTGGCGGGCTCGGCCTGGAACTCGTCGAACTGGTGGATGATGGTCACGCTGCGGGCGAACTGGGTGAGAAACAGCGACTCCTCGACGGCGGAATTGCCGCCACCGATGACGTGGATGTCCTTGCCCTCGAAGTAGGCGCCGTCGCAGGTGGCACAGTACGAGATGCCACGGCCGCGAAATGTGTCCTCGCCTGGAATGCCAAGGGCGCGCGGCTTGGCGCCCGTGGCCACGATCACGGCTCGGCCACGGATCTCTTCGTCCTCGTCGAGAACGAAACTCTTCTCCCGGCTGGCCAGGTCCATCTTGGTGATCTCCACCGCGCGCGCGATGCGGGCGCCAAACCGCTCCGCCTGCTTGGCGAACAGGCCGGCCAGCTCCGCGCCCTTCACATCCTCGGGAAACCCGGGATAGTTGGACACCTTGTGGGTGGTCTTGACCTGTCCACCCGGCATGCCCTCGTCGAGAACGATGGTGCGCAGACGAGCCCGGGCGCCGTAGATAGCGGCAGTTAGACCAGCAGGGCCGGCGCCCACAACCACCAGATCGAATTGTTCAGCCATAGGCCCCTCACCATTCTCAGAGTCAGGCCAGCATGGCCTCTACGGTTTGCTTTATCTCGCTGCGTTTGATGTCGCCAGTCAGCCGGCTACCCACTTCCTTGCCGCCCTTGTAAAACAGCAACGTGGGGCTGCTGGTCACGGCCAGCTTGGCCGCCAGATCGCGATTGCCCTGGCGGAAGATCTTGAGGAAACGCACGCGGCCCTTGAACTGGTCAGCCACCGCCTCGAACTTGGGCGCCAGGGCCTCGCAGGGTGGGCACTCGGTGGAGAAGAAGTCCAGTACGACAGGCTCAGGCGCAGCGAGCACTTCGGCCTCGTACTGGGCTGCCTGGATTTCGCGCACGTTTTCACTCATGGCGCCTGACTCTCCTTCAGCTAGTCGTGGCAGCCGGCCACCAGGCGCGAGGACTTGGCGCAACACTGGGCGGCTTTTTCGGGCGCGGGCTTGGAAGCCTTGGCGGCCCGGCAGCAGTTCTTCGCGGGCTTGGGTTTGGTCAGCTTCTTCATGGTGCTCCTTATGGTGAAGTCAGTTTTGTAAGGCGCTGGCGCAGATTCCTGGCGTGATCACAGTCCTCGCAGGGGGCATCCTTGCCGCTCGCTGCCTTTTTTGTGCAGGTGGCGAGGCAGTGGTCGAGCGATTGCAGCAGCAACCGGATGTCGTCGCTCTTCAGGGAAAGCTGGATGTTGTCGGTCGCGGAAGCAGATGGACTTGTCATGCGGGTATTCTACGCAGACCGGGGCCTTGCGGCCGGCGAAACTGAGATGGGGCGGAATCCGTCGTATTTCTGGAACTCATGACTTGCACACTTAGAGCCAGCTTCATTGATTTGGATTCGCGAATCCTGAACGCAGGATCGCTTTCGGCACGGTGGTGCTGCGGGCGCGCCGCTACTGGCTCCCGCGCTTCAGGACCGCAGTGATCTCCTCGG
>PMLB01000138.1 GCA_003158735.1 Myxococcales bacterium
AGCCGGCGGGCTCCCCACGCGCGGAAGGAAGGGTTCGGACTCGGATCCGGAACCCCTTCTTTCCGGCCTCTGTGTCCTCTGTGCCCTCTGTGGTGAGACTCCGGCTTCGGAACCCTTTCCTTCCGGCCTCTGTGGCCTCTGTGCTCTCTGTGGTGAGACTCCAGCTCGCGCCGGCCGCCGTCCGGGCTGGCGATTTGCTCCTGTTCGCGTAGATTCGGCCCGTGTTTCGTCGATCACCAGACAATCGTGATGGGAACCCTGAGAGGGTTCCCAAATTCTCCCGCGATGGTACGCGGCGAGCAAAGCTCGCCGGCTCCCCACACGATTCTTTCGACCGCGTCGAGGTGAGCAACCCTTCCGACGGCGGCTTCTGGTACTGGCTGTTCAAACTCTACGCCTTTGCCGCCTGCTGCCTGGTGGGCCTGGCGATCCTGGGCGTCATCGGCGTGTACGTGTACTTCGCCTCCACCCTGCCCGCCCTGCCCAGCTTCACTCAGTTCCGCCAGGACTCGGCGGAATCCACCGTGGTGCGCGGCTGGGACGGCACGCCGCTGGCGGAATTCGCCAGCGAGCGGCGCGAGATTCTTCCTTTCAATGCCTTTCCCAAGCGCCTGGTGCAGGCCTTTGTGGCCATCGAGGATCGCCGCTTCTACGAGCACACCGGCCTCGATTACCGCGGCATGCTGCGTGCGGCGCTGGCCAATATGCGCGCTGGCCGCGTAGTGCAAGGGGGCTCGACCATCACGCAACAGGTGGCGCGCGCCCTGCTGCGCACGTCCCAGCAGACCATGCAGCGAAAGATCCGCGAGGCCATCCTGGCGCGCCGGCTAGAGACCCGCTACAGCAAGGACCAGATCCTCACCCTGTATCTCAACCAAATCTTCCTCGGGCATCAGTCGTATGGCGTGGCCGCGGCTGCCCGCCGCTATTTCGACAAAGCCGTCGGCGATCTGGATCTGGCCGAGACCGCCACCCTGGCCGGCATCGCGCAAGCGCCCAGTCGCTACTCGCCTCTGGTCGAACCCGAGCTGACGCGTGCCCGCCGCGATCAAGTTCTGTCCGCCATGGCTGCCTCGGGTTTCATCGCCCCCGACGAAGCCCAGGCCGCGTCGGCCAAGCCGCTGGCCGTGCGTCCGCCGCCTGACTTCTTTCGCGATCGCTCGCCCTATTTCGCCGAGCATGTTCGCCGCACCATTGGCAAGCATTACGGGGAAAAGGCTTTGTGGGAAGGCGGGCTGCAAGTGGAGACCACGCTGGTGCCGTGGGTCGACGAGGCGGCCCAGGAAAATGTCGATTTTTCTCTGCGCAAGCTGGACAAGCGCCAAGGCTGGCGCGGACCCGTGGCGCGGTTGACGGGCGCGGCCGCCGATGAATTCCGGCGCCGAGCGGTCCAGCGCTACGGCGCCGAGCCGCCCGTCGAAAATCGCCTGTACTTGGGTCTGGTCGAATCGTCCACGAGTTCAGGCGTACAGGTGCGCGTGGGCGAGAAGATCTATCCCCTGCCCTCGGCCGGCATGCAGTGGGCAACTCCTTTCAGTCTGGTCGATTCCAGCAATGGCCGCGTCTTGCAGTCAACTGCGGGCGTGCTCAAGCCCGGCGATGTCATCTGGGTGGCCAATGCGCATCGCTCGCGCCAGCGCCGTTACTCGGACTGGACCTACGATGGCGCGGGCGAAGTGCAGTGGCTGGCCGCCTTCGACAATCGCAAGCCGCCGCCCGGGCCGCCACAGTTGCGCCTGGAACAAACCCCGCGCGTGCAGGGCACGATCTTTTCCTACGATCACCAGAGCGGCTATGTGACTGCCATGGTGGGTGGCCTGGAATTCGACCGCTCGGAGTTCAACCGCGCGGTGCAGGCCTGCCGCCAGCCAGGCTCGACCTACAAGCCAGTCTATTACTCGCTGGCGCTGGACCGGGGCTACGGCTACGGATCGCTGCTCAACGATATTCCGCGCGCGGAAGTCGACCCCATCACCGGCGAGGTGTGGATTCCGCAGAATCTGAACAACACAGTCGAGTACCAGGTGAATCTGGAATACGCGCTGGTGTGGTCCAAAAACGTGCCTTCAGTGCAATTGTTCAAGCTGGTGGGGGCCAAGGACGTGGAAGCCTGGGCGCGCCGGCTGGAAATCACCACGCCCATCATCGCTGACCAGGCGCTGGCTCTCGGCGCGTCCTGCACGCGCATCGATGAGCTGACGCGCGCCTTTTCCGCCTTTGCCCGCAATGGCTCGCTGAAGGAGCCTGTGTATGTGCGCCGGGTGCGCGACCGCGCGGGCAACATCGTGGAAGACAACACGGCCGTGTCCGATCCCATGGGCCCGCCCGATGCCCGCCTCGATCGCATGGTGGCCCTGGCCGGTCAGTCGACCAAGATCGTGATCCCGCCGCGCGCGGCCTGGCTGATGTCGCAACTTCTGCGCCGGGTGGTAACCAAGGGCCACGCCCCGTCGCTGCGCAGCTCCGGGCTTCTCGTCGCAGGCAAGACCGGCACGTCGAGCGCCACCATGGACACCTGGTTCGTCGGCTACACCTCGCGCTCGATGATCACCACCTGGATCGGCGACGACCGCCGCGAGCGACCGCTCGGATACAAAGACGCTGCCTTCATGCTGACTGTGCCCATGGCCGCGCGCTTTCTCTCGGAGACCACCGCCGGCCAGCCCCTGCGCGACATCCCCTGGGAACGCCCAGCCGGCGTGCGCGCCAACGACACCGGCGGCAACCTACGCGCAACTATGGAAGCCGTGAAAGCCGAGGACGAAGCTGCCGCGCACAAGAAGAAGGGATAGCGGGCACGAAACCCAGCAAAAGGGCGGCGAGTTTGCAGGCGATATCGCCGTGCTGTCCCTCGCGGGGCAGACGCGCACGTGAGCGCTCGGAAGATGCTTGCATCGGCTGCCCAACTCGGGGCACTTTCTGGCCAAGATGGTAGTGAGAACCAGCGATGGCAAAGACGCGGCAGGTCGACAAGCATTGGAGTGATGTTCGGGCTGTCCTAGCCAGTCAAGGCTCGGCGCAACTCCTGGAGACAGTGCGTGACCTCTACGATCTCAGCCAGGAAAACCGAGACTTCTTGAACGCGAGGTATCTGGCGTCGGAGAACTGCCTTGAGTCGTACAAGAAGGCGATCGACGACGCGATCTACCCGAACGTCTATGAAAGCAAACCCATCCGGGTCTCCATCGCCAAGAAGGCCATCAGCCACTATACGAAGGCGACCGGCGATCAGGCGGGCATTCTTGAACTGATGGTGTACTTCGTCGAACGAGGCAACCAGTTCACCGTCGACTTCGGTGACATCGACGAGGGGTTTTACTCGTCCTTGGAGTCCATGTTCGGTCGCATCCTGGAAACGTTGAAGCGCAGCGACTATGACGTCAGATCTCACTTCCTGCCACGCCTTGTTGCCATCCGCGATGCTGCCGCAGGTATCGGCTGGGGCTACCACGATTACCTCTGTGGGACTCTCGCAAAGGCGTTCCTGAGCGCGGCCGAAGATGGGGCAACCACACGTGGCTGACGAAAACATGACTCCCCAGCGAAGGCAGGTGGGTATCCGCTGTACGGACCTACGGGCGAGGTGTGGATTCCGCAGAAACGTCACCTGACGTCCGAAGGCCTTACTTCTGCGCCGGCCTGGATGCCAGCGACACAAGACGCTGCGGGTGCTGAGCTTGTCGTGAGCACAAATCCGCGACGATCGCTGCTGGATTGTTCCCGAGAGACTCGGCATAGGCCTCGCGAATGGCACGAACCTCGTCCACGATGGGATCGGACGCGGTGGGATTCACGGGTGTATCTCCTCCGGCGTGCAAATCATCGGGGGGCGTAGACCGTGCCATCGACATAGCGATTCAAGCCTAGCACGGATCTTTGCGTTGGCGATGTGGGCACAATTCCAGGTCAGGAGGTAGTCCATCCCGTGAACGGCAGCAGCCGCAACGTGGAGGGCGTCCACGAAAGCCTTGCGCGGGAGCGCCCCGTCGTCCACAAAACGAGCAGCCAGGTTCCCGACTTCTCCGGTGATCATCAGGACAGGCACATTGGCGAGTGCCGACAAGCGACGCCCGGCAGCCAAGGGATCTCCGCCGGCCGCTTCAGCGAGGACTGCCTCGGAAACGTAGAGGTCGTATCTTTCCCTGGTTGCCCACCATGCGTGGGTGATCTGTTGGTGAGCGGCGACGACAATGTCTCGACTTTGGAGCGACGTCAGGTAGCTGACGACGCTCGTCTCGATATAGACCTTGGGTGACATCCGTGGGGTCTATCGGTCACCGCCCGGAAAGAGTTGCTTGGGGAACTACCCTCGGAGGGCTTTCCTTCCACGCAGCTCGGGCCTTCTGGTCGCGGGCAAGACCGGCACGTCGAGCGCCACCATGGACACCTGGTTCGTCGGCTACACCTCGCGCTCGATGATCACCACCTGGATCGGCGACCGCCGCGAACGCCCACTCGGATTCAAAGACGCCGCCTTCATGCTGACCATGCCCATGGCCGCGCGCTTTCTCTCAGAGACCACCGCCGGCCAGCCCCTGCGCGATATCCCCTGGGAACGCCCAGCCGGCGTGCGCGCCAACGACACCGGCGGCAATCTACGCGCAACCATGGAAGCGGTGAAAGCCGAGGACGAAGCGGCTGCACACAAGAAGAAGGGATAGCGGGGCGAAGGCTCGACGGGCGAGCGGTTGGCAGTGGCTCAACTGACGGGACACCTGACCAGGGCGTGATGGCGTAGACTGTCCCGAGTGGTCGACACAGCCTCATCAAGCCCCGGAGACCGCCGCAAAAGCCGCCCAGGTGAGCTGCGTGATTGCGCTCCAGGTCTCACCGGTCCGGGTCGGAAGGGTTCTCGAACGCTCAAAAACCCCTTAGATTTGACTATGCTCCCGCAATCGCTGGCGCGACAAAGGATAGTGGATGGTGCAACTATGGGAGTACAATTGCGACGAGCACCACTGGCTCGACCCTCTGGAGGCGATGAGAAGCTGTCAACTGCTAGGAGCAACACCGGACTCACCTTGGCGATCGTTCTGGCTGGGCTATTAGCAGCTCTCGTGGTGGGCTGCGATGAGCCTCGACGGCCGACGCCCATTCCAGAGCCGACACCGCAGCAACAATTGTCTGTAACAGACAAGTTCAGCGTAGTTTCATTGACTGACAACTACCTGATGATGCATCCGGGGAAACGCAAGCCGCACCGAATCCTGTCCGAGTGTACGGATATTGAGATCGTCGAGAAACCACTGCCGTCTGCAGATATGTTGAAGGCTCAGAGAATGGCCTGGGCAGGGAAGGGGAAGCCCCCCACAACGATAGATCGGGACTATTTCCTTGAGCCTCCAGACGCAGACAACGGCGACTGGGAAGAATCAGAGACGAAGGATGCGCCCTGTCCCGGACCACCAAGCGCCAAGCCATTGGCGACATGCGATTTTGATCTTGTTAAGTCACCAGTGGGTTCCGTACACGAACACGAAGTCTACTACGACCTCAGAGACGTTGATAATCGCGACAACTCCGCATTTCTGGAGCAAGAGTGCCACAGTAACAGCGGAATCTGGGAGAAGATGTCGGTGAAAAGGAAAGGGGCGGCTCACCCCTGAGGAAGCGCCCTACAGTGCAGGTGAATCGTCGGCAGCATGGTCGCCTGCGATGTTGAGACGCACGCATTTCCTTCCATCGTGGATGTCCTGATCGAGGTAGTAGACACGATCAAATGAACTTGAGAACGGCGCGGTTTCCAAGTCGCGAGTCACATGGCCACAGGTCGACCAACGGCCATTGTCCCCTGGACCGACTAACACTCCTTGGGAGCCATAGATAAGAAGCCAAATCGCCCTGGCTCGGTTGCGGTATTGCGGCACGAGCGAATCCTTCTCCTTCAGCCTTGCTTGTATCGCAGGAATAGACACGTCCACCCGGTCGGCGGACACCACCTGCCAATTGGACATTTCGTAGGGTTGTATCTGATACACCGTAATGGCGTCAAAGACTGTAGCCAGGGTGGGCGGAATCTCCAGGCGTTTGCCTTGTGTGCGTCCCGAGATGAATCGCACAAGTTCGTCTTTCGCAGATCCGGGTATCGGATCGGCGTTGGGGCGTTGAGGAAAAGCGTACACCGCAAGGCGTGATGAATTGAGCGTGAGGCTTTTGGCCTCGTCCAAAAGGCGTTCGAGCTGTACCTCCCTGCGACGCAGGTTTGAGCCGCCTTGCCGCTTTTCGTCGGGGGCACTCTGCTGCTTTTCGCTGGCGTCGCGGTGATAGGCAACCAGTTCCACGCCCAGCGAGCGGTCTTTTCGGACGAAATCGGGCCTTTCACAGCAGGTGAAATCGTCGTACACGAGGCGGCCAGCGCTTTCCTGGCAGAATCGACGAAACACATCGCACTCCAGTTTCTTCTTCGCCTCTTCCTTCGTCACGCCCAACACTCTATTCGATAGGACGCTTTCCGACTATGTCCGCATGCGGAGACAGGAGGCGCGTCCGGCGTCCCACCAACTCGCGCCCTTCGTGGCTTGCGTCCCGCAGTGCTCAGCACCGCGAGGTCCGCGCCTGGCGAAATAGACGACGATGCCCACCACGATTGCGAATGCGACCCACAAGGTTGTGGTGTCCATGTGGATCATTGTCCCTCGCGCCAAGGGCCGGCGCAACTCCTGGTTGCCGCCGGGGAGCTGTACGGGGTAGATCTGGAGGCGGTGCTCATGTCGACGAAGTGGATCCGGCCCACCCTCATCCGCTGGCATGGCGGAAGCTGAGCTGCCCGGCGGACTGCACGCGGTTACGCCGGTTCCACCAGGGCTAGTACACCGTCACGTCGATGCCAATGGCCGCGTCTTGCAATCCACTGCGGGCGTGCTCAAGCCCGGCAATGTCATCTGGGTGGCCAATGCGCATCGCTCGCGACAGCGCCGCTACTCGGACTGGACCTACGATGGCGGGGGCGAAGTGCAGTGGCTGGCCGGCTACGACAATCACAAACCGCCGCCCGGGCCGCCACAGTTGTGCCTGGAACAAACCCGCGCGTCCAGGGCACGCTCTTCTCCTATGAAGCGGCTATGTGACCGCCATGGTGGGCGGCCTCGAATTCGACCGCTCCGAGTTCAACCGTGCGGTGCAGGCCTGCCGCCAGCCGGGCTCGACCTACAATCCAATCTATTACTCGCTGGCGCTCGACCGGGGCTATGGCTATGGATCGCTCCGACGGGCGGCTCTCAATCCTCTTTCACACCCCCGCCTCTGACACCAACGCCGCCACTGCCCAGTCGTAGTCTGGCCGTGTCCCATCCCAAAGCGGCATGTTGGTATCCGCCCCGATCTCCCGGCCGCGGTTCTCGGCCCATTCGTTAGCGCGGATCTGCGCAAGTGCGTCGGGGGAGAATTCGATTCTGGCGGACCTCACCGACCTGATCTCGCGCTGAGTTCTGCCAGCACCTCTTCGGCCGGGATCCCCTTGCCGGCCAAGAAATCCCTCTGCGAACGATCAAGCGCCGCGTGCAGCCGCGCGCGATCGTCATCGTCAAGGTCGTCCCCGTCATCCACGGGCATCAGGTCAACGACCGTGCCTTCCGGCAAATCCACCGGCTCGCGGAGCACTAGTGTGTCATGGCGATAGGATACCATGGGATCCCAATCCCCTTTCACACCCCTGCCTCTGACGCCAACGCCACCACGGCCCAGTCGTAGTCTGGCCGTGTCCCATCCCAGAGCGGCATGTTGGTATCTGCCCCGATGTCCAGGCCGCGGTCTTCGGCCCATTCGTGCAAGAACACGAGTGCATCTTCGTTGGCCTGGTGCGCGGGTACTGCGGGCAAGGCGCCTCCGTCGGGCGCCCGAAAGCACAAATCCCCGTCTGCCGTTCGCTCGACCGACCAACCGCCTTCGTGGACCAGGTGGTGGTGGTGCGAGCACAGCAATGAAAGGTTGTCCAAGCTGGTCTCACCCCCGTGCAGCCAGTGCTGGATGTGGTGGCCGTGCAGGAATCGGTTGTGGGTGCAGCTGGGGAAGGCGCAACCGCGGTCGCGCAGGAGGAGGGCGCGGCGAATAGCCGGAGGAATGGAGCGGGAGCGCCTGCCAATGGACATGGTGGTTCCAGTCTTGTCGTGGCCCACGGCCACGAGGCCGCAGTCGCAGGCCACGCGCCGGAGCGTTTCCGCGGAAACGCGCGTGCCGTCGTCCAGGGTTCCGGCCAGCGCGCCGTCGGAGGCAAGCGGATCTTGGTCGACGTGAAGCATGACCTGGAAGCGCTCGCCGCCGTTGCCGGTGCCTGCGTTGCCGGCCAGGAAGCTTTCGGCCAGGGCGACCATGCCGTCGGCGCGCGATGGCCGCTTGGGGTCGGGCTGCTCTATTCTGTGCTCGTCAACCTTGTGCTCGAGTCCGCGAGCCCGGTCGAGCGCACCCAGCACGAGATCGGCTTCGTCGGGCGCTAGAACAATTTCGAGCTTGACAATGCCGCCAGGCAAGTCGCGCCGGCGCAAAGAGCGCTCGGGTGGCGGGAGGGCATTGTCGGTGGTCTTGGCGATGCGGTAGCCGCGGCACAGGCGTTCGAGCTGGGCGCCGGTGGAGTACATGGCGGCGTCGAGCAACTTGGCCTCGGTCTCTGGGGTGGCTGGGCGAGTGAGGGCGCGTGTCATCCACATTGCGCGTAGGACAGCTTGCCCGACTT
>PMLB01000454.1 GCA_003158735.1 Myxococcales bacterium
TTCTTCGGCATCGAGGACACGGCGGACGCGCTCTATCGCACGGCCGAGCACATGCAGAGCCCGGAGATCATGGGACGGGCTCGCGCCCTGGTCAGCTGCGAGATCTCGCGTGTGCTGCCCGATCTGCGCGCCTGCAAGCAGGATCTGGCTGGCAAGCGCGCGGGGCTGTACGTGGGCGGGGCTTTCAAGGCGTTTTCGCTGGTGCGGGCGCTTCGCCAACTGGGCGTGTCGGTGGTGCTGGCGGGAACCCAGACCGGCAGCAAGGAAGAGTACGAAGAACTGCAAGCTGTGTGCGACGAACACACGGTCATCGTGGACGACACCAATCCGCTCGAGCTGGCTTCGTTTCTCGTCGAGCAAGATGTGGATGTCTTTATCGGCGGCGTGAAAGAGCGCCCCATCGCCTACAAACTGGGCATTGGCTTTTGCGACCACAACCACGAGCGCAAGATCGCGCTGGCGGGATTCGACGGTGCACTGGCCTTTGCTCGCGAGGTGCGTGCCACGGCCACCAGCCCAATCTGGAACCTTATGCCGCGCCGGATGCGAACCGCCGCAACAGCGAAGGGAGACAAGCGGTGAGCTGCGCCGCCGTCAAGACGACTGCACCGAACGTGCACAGCTCGGCCAAGCCCGATGCCACGGTCAACCCTTGCACCCTGTGCGCGCCACTGGGCGCGGCCCTGGCCACAGCGGGCGTGCGCGGCGCGATTCCCCTGCTGCACGGGGCGCAGGGCTGCGCGACCTACATTCGTCGCTACCTCATCAGCCATTTTCGCGAACCCATGGACGTGGCGTCCAGCAGCTTTGGCGAGGCGCAGACGGTCTTCGGTGGCGAGGACAACCTGGGGCGGGCTCTCGACAACGTACTCCACCAATACCGCCCAGAACTGGTGACCGTGGCCACCACTTGTTTGGCCGAAACCATCGGCGACGATGTGCCGCTGCTGCTGACCCGCTATCGGTCCCGCACCGGCAGCGCCTTGCCCCTGGTTCACGCCGCCACGCCCAGCTACAAGGACGGCCACGTCGAGGGGTTCCATTCCATGGTGTACGCGCTGGTCAAAGCGCTGGCTTGCGACCAGGGCACACCCCTGCGCGCGGTGAACCTGCTGCCGCCGCTGGTGTCGCCAGCGGATCTGCGCCATCTGCGCGAGATTGTCGACGGTTTTGCTGTGGCTGCGACGCTGCTGCCTGATTATGCGGACCGCCTGGATGGGGTCATACTCGATCAGTACCGGGCGCTGCCTGATGGTGGCACCCGCGTGGTCGACATCGCTTCCATGCCCCGCGCGCTGGGCAGCATCGATCTCACACTTACCGGCCGCGCCCCGCGCGCAAGCAAACTGCTGGCGGATCGCGGTGCACCTGCTCGCGTTCTAGGTTTGCCCATCGGAGTTCGCGCCACCGACGCCATGGTTGAAGCACTGGCCGACATGACGGGAGCGGGCCGGCCGGCGTGGTTACTGGGCGAACGCGGCCGCCTGCTCGACGCCTATGCCGACGGACACAAATACGTCTTCGGCGCGCGCGTGGGCCTGTACGGCGATCCGGAATTCGTGGCTGCGCTGGCGGGCTTTCTGCTGGAAATCGGCGCGCGGCCCGTGTTCTGTGCGACCGGAGCGCGCAACCGCGCGTTGCCAGAAGCCCTGGCCAGATTGCCCGCCGGCTCGGTCGACGAAGTGCTCGACGACACCGACTTCGAGTCCATCGGAGCCGCTTGCGAACGCCACAAGCCGGATCTGCTCATGGGCAGCAGCAAGGGCTACCGGCTGGCGCACTCGCTCGGCATTCCTCTGCTTCGCATCGGATTTCCCATCCACGATCGCCTGGGCGCTGGCCGCATTCTGCATGTGGGCTATCGGGGGACAACGCGGCTCTTCGATGAACTGGTGAACGCGCTTCTGCAACGCCAGCAAGATGCGTCGCCGGTGGGCTTTTCCTATCTGTGAGGCGCGCCGGTGCTGTCCACCGGAGCATCCACTTCCCCCGCCGCTCTGGCTGACGTGCGCGGGCGCGCCTATGCAACTCTGCTGGGCTCGGCGCTGGGCGACGCTCTCGGTGCCACAGTCGAATTCTGCACACCGTCCGAGATCCGCGCCCAGTATGGCGTACTTCGCAAGATCGTCGGTGGCGGCTGGCTCAAGCTGAAACCAGGCGAAGTCACCGACGACACGCAGATGTCCCTGTGTATCGCGCGATCCTTGGCCAGCGTGGACTGGTCTCCCACCGACATCGCCGAACGCTTTGCCGCCTGGTTCAAGGGCTGGCCCATCGACGTGGGCAACACCTGCCGTCGCGGCATCGCCCGCTACATCAACCACGGAACCGTGGCTGGTCCCTTCAATGAAGGCGATGCCGGCAACGGCGCCGCCATGCGGGTGGCGCCGGTGGCCCTGGCTACCCTGGCGGACGGCTGTTTGCTTGAATGCCGGGCCGTGGAACAGGGCCGTATCACCCACAATCATCCTTTGTCCGATGCCGCCTGTGTGCTGATTGGCCGGCTGATTCACATGGGTTGCACCGGCCAGTCCCTCGAACGTCTGCGGGGCGAAATAGAAGATACCATCGTGCGCTTTCCCAGCTTTCGCTTCTCGCCCTACCGCGGGCTGGCCACCGCGTATGTGGTGGACACCATGCAGACGGTTCTGCACCACTTCTTGTCAACGCACAGCTTCGAAGAGTGTTTGGTGGCTACCGTCAACCAAGGCGGTGACGCCGACACGACGGGCGCCATCGCGGGCGCCATCGCGGGTGCCTTTTACGGCCCCGCACAGCTTCCCGAGCACTGGGTGCGCAAGCTCGCCCCGACTCTGGTCAAGGAGATTCAGGAGCTCTCAGGGCATCTGGTCGCACGCTCGCCCCTTGGACTGAGTCAACCGGTGATGATGTAAATGCGGCGAACCTGGAATCTTTGCGATCTGCCGGCCTGGCTACTGGGTAGCGCGGAATTCAACGAGGCTCCGCGCCCATTCGAGATCCAAGGTGTACGCCACTCCAACCGCTTCCTATTTGAAAAGCTCGACACCATCGATGATGCGACAGAGCGGGCGCGGGTGTTCAACGAATACATGTCGGTGAAGTTCCTGCTGCACCAGTGGGACGGTGCCCACACCAACAACGCGCGCAAGAGCCTGCGCAACAGTTACCTGCGCTACCTGCGCGGCTGGGGGGTTGATTCCAATTCCATCGAGGCGGCCGTGCTGAAGGCGTGGGTGGAAAGCCGCATCGGCATTCCGCCGACTTTCCATCGCGGCAAATTGCGCGAGGACAACCCAGAAGACCAGATGGCCTTCGCCACCGACCGGATGAAGGGCAGCGAGCGCACCAACGCCATCAATTCGCAGCTCGACGTGCTGTATGCGTACTGCCAGTACGAGCTGGCACGGCAGCATCCCGGCCAGCTGTGGTTTGACCTCTATCGCGGCACCTGCGATCCCGACGACTATCACACAGTCAGCATCATCGATCGACGCGAACGCATCGTGCGCCTGAACAACCTGTGCTCATTCATTCCGGATGAGGAGCGGGCCTTTGAATTTGGCTCCACCGTTTGGAAGGTGCGCGTGCCGCTGGTGAAGATCTTCTTCTTCAGCCAGCTGCTGCCCGAAAGCATCCTCAAGGGGGAAGAAGAGTTCCTAGTCATCGGCGGCGAGTACCGGGTGCGTACGGTTCTGTGAGCGAGCCGCAAGGCGACCTACGCGCGGGTAGTCCAGCTAGGACCAATCCTACGCAAATGTCGGACGGCGTCCATCATGGCCACCGGGTGGGGCCGACTTCGCAGTCTGCGCGGCCAAATCGTCTTTGGCCGACGGTTTGCAACCAACCGTCAGCAAGTCCATCTCGCCGCCGCTTTCCCATGAGCACCCTCGCCGTCATACGCAAGAATCCCGGGCACGCCGCAGGTCCCGCGATTGCTAGCCATCCTTGCTTCGACCCCAAGGCCCGGGCGCGTTGGGCGCGTGTACACCTGCCGGTCGCTCCCGGATGCAACGTTTCATGCAACTTCTGCGACCGGCGCTTCGACTGCACCAATGAAAGTCGCCCCGGCGTGACCAGCGTCGTGCTTTCGCCCTGGCAAGCGGCGGCCTACCTCGATGGGCTGATGCAAAGGCGCCAGGATGTGGCCGTGGTCGGCATCGCGGGTCCCGGCGATCCCATGGCCAACCCGGACGCCACTCTGGAGACGCTGCGCCTGGTGCGCGCGCGCCACCCTGACCTGCTGCTGTGCCTGGCCAGCAACGGTCTTGCCCTGGTTGAACACGTGGCCGAGCTACAACGACTACACCTGAGCCACCTGACCATCACCATCAACACCCTGGATCCCGCCACCGGCGCGCGCATCTACGCCTGGGTCCGCGACGGGGAGCGCGTCCTGCGCGGCGAAGCTGGAGCGGCGTTGCTGTTGCAGAGACAGCTGGCTGCTCTGGAAGCTCTGCGCGGCACCGGAATCATCATCAAGGTGAACTCAATTCTCATTCCTGGCTTCAACGACGATCAGATCCCGGACATCGCCGCCGAGGTAAAATTCCGAGGGGCGCATCTGTTCAACTGCGTGCCGCTCATTCCCGCCCCACGTACGCCGTTTGCCCGTTTGCCGGCACCGGATTCCGCAATGGTGGCCCGCGCTCGCGCAGGAGCGGCTGCCCACTTGCCGCTCATGGAGCACTGTTCGCGCTGTCGTGCTGACGCTTGCGGACTGCTCAACGAAGGCACCGCCGAGGCCTCGCTCTCCGCCTTGCGTGCGGCAGCCGCACTGACTCCTCTGGCCGCGCCTGCCGCCCGTGTCCACATCGCCGTCGCCACGCGCGAGGGTTTGCTTATCAATGGCCATTTGGGCGAAGCGGAGAGCTTCGCTGTGTTCGCGCCTGAAGGGCGCGGCTTTCGCTTTGTCGAAAATCGACCTGCGCCTCCTGCGGGCGGAGGAGTCGAGCGCTGGCGCGATCTGGCTGCCGGCCTGGACGACTGCAAAGCCGTGCTGGTTGCTGGCGTGGGTCCCATACCTCGCCGAACCCTGGAATCAAGCGGCCTGCGTGTGGTCGAGGCCGAAGGGTTGATCGAGGACGCCCTGGAGCCGCTGTTTCGCGACGCACCCCTGCCGGCCAGCATGGTCCGACGCTTTGAAGGCTGTGGCAATGGCTGTGCAGGCACAGGGCAAGGTTGCGGATGAGGGACAAGAAGGGGTAGCGAAAGTGAAATCCCTTCCGCCCGCCGATAGTACGTCCCGCGATGGCCGCCGCGCCGATCTATGGCTGATTGACACCACGTTGCGCGACGGTGAGCAGGCAGCGGGCGTGGTGTTTTCGCGCGAAGAAAAGCTGCGCATCGCCAGCGCCCTTTCTGACGCCGGGTTGCCAGAAATCGAAGTCGGCACTCCGGCCATGGGTCGGCCTGAGGTCGACGACATCAACGCGGTAGCCGCACTCGGCCTGCGCGCCCGTCTTTCGGTGTGGTGCCGCGCCGACTTGCGCGATCTGGAAGCAGCCGAGCAGTGCCGTGTGGATGGGGTGCACATCAGTTTTCCCGCCTCGCCGGTGCAATGGCGCAGCCTCGGTGGCGGAGCGGCGCAGATGCTGGAACTCCTTCATCAACTTACCGAACGAGCGCGCGCGCACTTCGCCTTCGTTTCGGTTGCTGCCCAGGATGCCAGCCGCGCCAGCCGCCACTTTCTCGACGCCTTCGTGGATGCCGCCTGTGCGGCCGGTGTGAATCGCATTCGCCTGGCTGACACCGTGGGCCTGCTCAATCCCTTGCAGGCCAAGCGTTTGGTGGCGCATGTGGTGGCACGCGCGCGCGGACCCGTCATTGGGTTTCATGCCCACGACGATCTGGGCATGGCTACGGCCAACACCGTGGCGGCCCTGGCCGGCGGCGCCCGCTCGGTTGACGTCACCGTCAACGGACTGGGCGAGCGCGCGGGCAACGCCAGCCTCGACGAAGTGGTGATGGCAGCGCGCCTGACGCTGGGACTCGACCCGGGCGTGGACCCGCACCGCCTGACTTTGCTGGGTCGCATGGTTGCAGAGGCATCTCGCCGGCCAATTCCCGCGGCAAAACCGGTCACCGGCGCGGCCAGCTTTCTGCACGAATCTGGCATTCACTGTGCGGCCCTGGAGAAGGACCCCGACAGCTTCGAGCTCATTCATCCCGCCGACGTGGGCCAGGCCACACCCGAGTTCGTAGTGGGCAAGCATTCGGGCACCTGGGCGGTCATGGCGGTTCTAAGCCGGCACGGAGTACACCTGGAGCGTCCCGTGGCCGCACAACTGCTCGACCGCATACGTGAGCTGGCCCGTCGTGAGAAGCGCGCATTGACCGTTGACGAGGTCTTGCTTTTGGCGCGCGGTGCGATCACCGGCTTGAGGACCCCTGCGAGCGTCAAGACCACACTTCATCTGTGAGCCCCCTCATGTTCAACCACACCCAACCTTCTCTTGCACCGGAAACAGTGAGCGTCACAGTCCGGCCCGCCCGAATCACCGATCTGCCAGGCCTGGTCGAACTTCTCTGTCAGCTCTTCTCCATCGAGACCGACTTCGAAGTCAGGCCGGCTCGGCACGCGCGCGGCCTGCGCCTGCTTCTGGGCGCCGCCCGACGTGGCCGCGCCTACGTCGTGGTGGCCGAAAGGCTAGGAGAAGTCGTCGGAATGGCCACGGTTCAGATTGTCGTGTCCACTGTAGAAGGCGCACGCTCGGGCTGGATCGAGGACGTGGTGGTACGCGACGACCTGCGCGGAGACGGCATCGGGACATCGCTGATGGCAAGCCTCTCGCACTGGGCGCGGACCAACGGTCTGGCGCGCCTGCAACTGCTGACCGATCGCCGCAACCGATTGGCACTGGCTTTCTACGACCGTCTCGCTTTTCAAACCACCCACATGATTTGCCTGCGCACACACTGCCCGGCCAGGCATGGCCAGGCAGCACCGCCGAGTGCAAACCGAGGTCGCGAGGACCAATTTACGGCGCAATTCCGGCCGAGGAAACTCAAGAAAGAACAGCATGTTTCCCCACGGTTTCGCGCCGGCTAAAGCGCGGCAAATACAAGCCCGGACCTATTGCAGCCTCAATTGTCGTCTGCTTCTATTCGTTTCGTTAGGTGTTCGCAAAAAAGGAGAAAGAGATGCGCTATTCACTCGCCTCTGTCGTTACAGTCGCAATTGGGTTGAGTCCACTGGTGGCATTCGGGCAGGCAGCGACGCCAGCCGATGCGCCGGCCGCAGCGCCCGCCCAGCCCGCGCCTGCGCCGGTCACACCTGCTGAGGCAGCGGCTGCGGCGGCGCCGGCAGCGCCGGCAGCTCCGGCGGCGGTTCCACCCGTCACCTTCACTTGGGAAGCCCTGGTGGACGCCTACTACATGTACAACTTCACCGGGAAGCCCTCACTGCAGGGCCCAGGGGCTCCCCGTCAGTTCGACGTGGCGGCCAATAGCTTCTCGCTCAACTACGCCAAGCTGGGCGTAGGAGCTGACACGGAGTATGTCGCCTTTCGCATGGACCTGGGCGCCGGCCACACGGCTGCCATCATCAATGCCGCCAGCAATGCCGCCAGCGCTGGAACCAGCGCGGCTGCCGCAGCGGGCGCGCCACCTACGGGTCCGGCCGCCCTGTCGGCCAGTCAGTACGGCAATGACTTCCTTGTGCAACAGGCTTTTGCCACGGTCAAAGCGACGAAGTGGCTGACCGTGGACGCTGGCCGCTTCGTGACCACGGCCAGCGCCGAAGTCATCGAGTCCAACAAGAACTGGCTCTATAGCCGCTCGATGTTGTTCTACGGCGTACCGCTCTTGCACACCGGTCTGCGCGTGAATGCCACGGTGAACCCGTCGCTCAAGCTGCAGGCCAGCCTGGTCAACGGCTGGAACAATGACCCCGACAACAACATCGGCAAGACCTTTGGTGCCAACGCCACCTTTGCCCCGCCCGATTCCGGCCTGAATGCGTCGCTGACTACCTACATCGGCAAAGAAACAACCGCTGGCTCGGGCGGCAACACCAGAATCCTCATCGATGGCGTAGTTACCAAGGATATTGCCCAGGCATCCGTTGGCCTCAACGTTGACTACCTGAAGGACGGCACTCCCTACTGGATCGGCGCAGCGGCCATGGGCAAGTACGCCTTCACCGACCTGTTCAACGCCGCCGCCAGGTTTGAGTTGGTGTCGAGCAAGAAGGGCGGCTTCACTGGCACAGCCTACGCGGACGATGCCGTCCTCTACGAAGGAACTTTGATGGGCGGTCTCACCGTGGCCAAGCACTTCGAGACCCGGCTGGAACTACGCGGGGATTTCGCCAACCAGTATCTGTTCACCAAAGGCGACGTCGCCCGCAAGAACCAGTTCACCGGCCTGGTGGCCTTCCTGGCCTATTTCTAGTCAGTGTTCGGCCGGCGCAGGCGGGAAGTGTTCCCTCCCAGAGCTTCCCGCCCGCGCCGGGTCGGTTACCGAAATTTCGCCCACCGGAAACACACCGGCAACATAGTCCGGAGCAGGCTTGCTGTAATGAAGAACATCGAAGCCATTGTCAAGCCGTTCAAGCTGGACACTTTGAAGGACCGGCTGCGCCAGGTGGGCGCCCAGGGTCTAACCGTGTCGGAGGTGAGGGGCTTCGGCCGTGGCAGCGGCGAGAAGGATTCCCACCCAGGTTCGCGCCGTGCCGTGGACTTCAACCCCAAGGTCCGCATCCAGATGGTCAGCGACGACGACATGGTGCAGCCCATCGTCGAGGCAATCCAGGCGACTGCACGCACAGGCGAGATCGGGGATGGAAAGATCTTCGTCAGTGAGGTGGTCGACGTCATCCGTATCCGCACCGGGGAACGCGGCCACGATGCTCTCTAATGAGATGGGAACCCTGAGAGGGTTCGCTTTGCCCTTCGGCCCCCCGCCTGCCACCACCCCACGCTCGCTTCGCTCGGCCTCGC
>PMLB01000171.1 GCA_003158735.1 Myxococcales bacterium
TTCTGACCGGAGGCACTAGCCGCTGGATTCGCCGGGCTTCTGGCCGATGAACAGCCCGGCCTCGATGCTCACGCTGAACGATTGGCTGGAAAAATAGGTGTCGATGGCTTGCTTGACCGCCAGGAAGGTGTCTTGCACCTCGGCTCCCGAGCCCGCGATCTTTTTCCAGCGTGCCAGCGGCCCGAATTCTACCACCGGCGCGTAGAAGAATTCGCGCGCGCTGCGAAACACCAGCTCCCAGTGGTCGCGCTGAACAGTCACCGGGGTGAGGCCCACTTGTTCCATCTGGTGGACCACCGCGCCCGCTTCGGGAAAGGAGGCGGCATATCCGCGCAGACTGGCCAGCGCGTCGTCGCGCCCCAGACGCACCAGCACATCCCGGAACACGTCGAGCAACTCGACCCAGGTCCCGTGCAGAGGCGAGGCCACGCGCACCTCGGCCCCGGGCCTGGCCACACGCACCAGATCGGCAAGAAACTCGTCGGGTCGGGCCAGATCCGCCAAGCCCACGTTGGCTAGCACCAGATCGAAAGTGTCGTCGCCGAAGGGCAGGCGCGTGTCCAGGCTTTGCAGTCGGAAGAAGACCCGCCGGCCGACCTGCTCAGCCGCCACGTTGGCGCGAGCCCGGTCGAGCAAGCCTTGCGCGGTTTCCAGGTTGATGATCCGGCTGGCCGGATCCAACCGGTGCAAAAGGTCGGCGGTCGCCTGGCCCAGGCCACAGCGGATCTGAAGTACCTGGGAGCGCGGCTTGAGGGGCACGCCGTCGACCAGGCGCTCGACCAGTCTTCGGCCGATAAGCGGAAAGACTTGCTCCTCGTAAAGCCGGCCGCGCTTTTCCTCGTCGGTCATCTTGCGCGCGGGCGATGTCTGCGTCGAGTCCGGAGGCTGAGACATTCTGATGTCGACTCTAGCCGCAACGACGCGCGAGCGCTAGCCTGGCAGCAGATGAAGCCTCGCCTGCCATCCGCCATCTACGCCATCGGCGCCACCAGCTCGCCTGGTCGTCCTGCGTGTTTGATTGTGTGATCAAGAACACACAACGAGGCCATTACGTGTTGGAGTCGTCCGTGTGATCTGAATCACATAACAGGCGCGGTTTTTTGTCAATAATCGACCAAAGTCTTGTTAGGTTCTGCCAATGTACGGCACTAGGTAGGGACCGGCAGTCATCTCTGCCAGCGAAGCAGTACCAAGACAATCCAGCAACTGCGCCTAGTGCCTGCGGGCGTATTCGGCGGCGGCGCCGCAAACCAGCCTAGCTCAACTACCTACGATAGAAAGGACGGAGACTCATGACCGAGAGACTGAGGTCAGCGATGCCTGCACGACGAACCTGCAAACCCATCACATTTCCCCGCACAACGCTTGCCCTCTTCGCGGCCAGCTTCGTCGCCGCCTGCGGTGGCAGCAGCACTACGGCGCCGACGAAGCTGGATTCAGCAGCTGATTTGCCCAGCGATCTTCCCGTAGGCAAGGACCTTGGGACTGACATCGCGAGCATCTCGGGCTGTACGGCCAACGGCAAGAATTATGCTGTTGGCGAGACGGTAGCTCTGCCGGGGAATTGTCCCATCACGTGCACGTGCCAGAGCGGGGGCATTCTCGGTCAATGTACCGGCGGCTGCACCCCGGATGGTGGTCAGCCTGACAGCAGCCCCTTGCCGGACGGGTCCGCCGCAGCGGACGCACCGATAACGTGCAGCAGGGCTGGAAAGACCTATGCTCCAGGCGAAGCCGTTCCTCTGAACGATGCGTGTGGCGGCTCTTGCATTTGCCAGGCCGACGGAACCGTGGGCAGGTGCACAGGTGCGTGCCTCCCAGACGGCGGTCCCGACGCTCCCCTCGGCACTGGACCGGACACCAGCCAGGACAAGGCGTCCGACCACAACAACTACGATGTGGCTGCCGATCTTCCTGGCGACCTCCCTGACGACACGATGCCAATCGATACGGCCTGCGCCAGCGGCGCACCGTGCACGCTCGCCAGTGGTGGAAATGGACTGTGCTCGGCGGGCACGTGCAAGGCGTGCGTGGGCGCACAGGACGACAGCAAGTGCAGCACTATCTACGGAACAGGAAACATTTGCGCTGCCGGCGAGTGCGTCGCTGGAACCTGTCATGATTCCACGACTTGCACGGGCAGCAAGGTATGCGACTCAACTTACACTTGTCACAATTGCGCGTCGGATTTGCAATGCCAGAACGACGCAACCTACGGCAAGGGAACCATTTGCCTCAGTACCGGGCAGTGCACCGCGGGCACCTGCCATGTCTCCACGGACTGCGAAGGCAAGAAGCTATGTGATGCCACCGTGCACACCTGCAGCAACTGTAGCATTGACACGCAGTGCCAGGCAGACACCGTCTACGGCAGCAAGAGCATATGCGTGTCCTCCCAGTGCATCGCGGGTACTTGCGCGGCCACGGCTGACTGCAAGTCAATCGGGCGGCTCTGCCCGACCGCGACCAAGGTCTGCACCGAGTGCACAACCGATACCCAATGCAAGAACGACACAGCCTACGGGGCCGCGACCATCTGCGTGTCCGGTCAGTGCGTAAGCGGAACCTGCAACAACTCGAGCGAATGCCCGAGCGGTCGCATGTGCAATGCCACCAGCCATGCCTGTGTCGCTTGTGCCAACGACACCCAATGCAAGAACGACACGGTTTACGGGCAGCACACCATCTGCCTGGCCGGCGCCTGCACGACAGGGGATTGCCACGACATCTCGTCCGACTGTTCGGCGGGACGAATCTGTGGGTCGACAGTGCCTCACGCCTGCGGCGACTGCGGCACGGACGCGCAGTGCAAGGCAGACACACGCTACCTGACCGGGTATATCTGCGTCGGCAATCTGTGCGCACAGGGCGACTGCCACGACACCAGCAATGACTGCACCACGACCAAGGCGGGCCTGGTGTGCGGCGCCGATGCACCTCACGCCTGCGGCACCTGTAACGACGATGACCAGTGCACGAACGACGCGAAGTACGGGGCGAATACGATTTGCACGACCACGACCGGCCTGACCACGACGGGCAAGTGCGTTAGCAATGCCTGCACCAACACCGGTCACGCTTGTTCAGCCAACGGCGACGACGTTTGTTGCGGGAGCAAGTGTCTTTCCGGCAACTGCTGCGTCGACAACGATTGTCTGTCCAGCCCGATCTATGGTGACGGCTATTTCTGCAGACAAAATACTTGTAGCCGTTGTGACAGTGTGGTCGGCAATGCCTACTTTGTCGACCCGGTGGCCGGCGACGATAGCGTGGCGACCGGGAGCGGTGCTGCGGGCGGTGTGGCCACGGCCGGTTGCAGCTTCCGCACGGTCACGCGGGCCTTGCAAACCATCGGCACGGCACCCGCTGGGACAACCATCACCATCGTGGGAAGGACCACTGGCACGACGTCGCTGTACACCGTCCCCGTAGCTGGCGGCCCGTCGGTCGTTGAGACCTTGCCCATCCAGGTGCCAGCCAACGTCACCATCACAACCAAGACCGGCCCTGTCAATCTGACCCTGGCCAACAACAAGATCGGCTTTAGCCTGCTTGGCGACAAAGCCAATCTCCAGCCCCTTGCCGCGGCCGCATTGACCATCGACGGCGCCAAACACGTCTCGGCCTCGGGCATCGTGGTTAACGCCGGTACTGGGACCGCCAACATCAGCAACGTGACAGTTATCAATACCGGGGACGACGGGATCCAAGTAGCCGGCGGCACGGCCCAGATCGGTGCCGGAGTCCACGTCACTGGGGCGGGTACGGTGGCGTCACGCCAAGACGGTCTCTTGGTTTCCGGCGGAATCGCGAACATTGTTGTTGCGGCGGCCGGTCCGAATACCGTGTTCGAAAACAATACCCAGTACGGAATTGCGGTCACCGGTGCCGGTGTGCTCAACATCACCGGTGCGGCCGTGACCGGCGGCCAGCGCACGATTATCACCCAGAGCAACGTCAATGGTAACGTCGACTTTGGCCAAACGCCCGTGGCCACCACGCCCGTGAGTACCATTGACGGCCTCTATTGCTGGGCGAGTACCCAGGGCGATGGCCTGCGTATTCTTGCCGGCAGCAAGGTCAAGGTACGCAACAGCGTGTTCCAGGCCAATACCGGGAACGGCATCCACATCTACCCGGCGGGAGGCGCGGGCGCGACCAACAGCCTGGCGGACATCGATCTGGGGAAGACGGGAGCTGGAAATGCCGGCAACAACGTGCTGCAGACCGTGGCCGGAAGCGATCCGAACAGCGGCGCTGGTCTGTGCGTGGACTTGCCAGCGAGCGCTGGCGCGCAGACTCTGGCGGCGGTGGGCAATCAGTTCGCCGGTCGCGACTGCACCGCCACCGCCCCCGCCCCCGGCGCGATCAAGACCTCGATCAGCTGTACCGGGGCTGTCGACCTCGGCGTCACCCAGGCGACGGGGACAACGGTCACGGTGAATGTCAGCACCTGCACCCTGCCCGCACCTTAGCACCACTGATTGAATTTCTCCCGTCGCCGTCGCTGCTGCGGGGCCCGTCCGCTTTCTCGCTTCTCGGTCAGATACGTCGAGTATCTTCCCTCGGCGCTCGTCGCGGCCGGGCCTCCTCGCGATGCGCCGGCTCGGTCCGAATTTCAATCAGTAGTGCTAGCGAGGCCGGTCACACCTTTGTGACCGGCTAGCCGCGTCGCCCCGGCAGGACGGCTTCTCTGCCCGCCCGCCGGGGCGATGGTCTTGCAATTCCGCCGCCGACGTGTGCGCGTTGGCAACATATTTCGGTTGATGGTCGGCCTGTGGAATCCCCTCTAATGAGGGAAGGGATGGCCAGCCTTTTTCGATTTCCGGGAACCACAAAACGCGAACGATTCGACCGAGAGCAGTCCAGCCAAGGCCGAGCCAAGCCAGTCCCCCAAGGCGGCGCCGTCCTTGCCGGGGGCGGCGCGAGGGCCGGCTTTCCTGCCGAGGATGCGCCCCGGTCGTCGTCCGACGGTTACGCCGTCTCGCGCGCTGCCCTCAGCGAGCGCGGCTCTCAATCGCTTGCGATGGCGGGTCAGGCGCTTGACACAAATTCGTCGAGCGGACCTGACCTCGTGCTGGCGCGCTTGTTGCTTGGCCACGCCCTGGCGGCTGCCGCCGGTGCGATCCATCCCAACGCCGCGATCCACTCGGTGTGCGACGCCGCCGCCGCGCTTGAACACGGCGGCGAGCTTGCGCGCGTGGCAGGCAGCTCCGCGCGTGGCCGTGCGCTTCTGGCTTGCCTCGAGATCGAACAAGAGGAACGGCTCACCAGGACCGAACTCGCCCAGGCCGAACTTCTCATCGGGAAGTTGCTCGACCCGCGACTAGACAAACCCGCGGCCAGGCGCGCCGTGCGATGGAAGTGGGTGGGGCTCGCCTTGCTCGTCGTGGGGGTGGCCACGGTCGTGACGACACCGACCTTGCTGCGGGGTGGACCCTGGGAAAAGTACCGATGGACGGCGAGCAGCGCCACGGAAGGCTTTTCCACGACCGGGACCCTTGGCAAGGTCGGCCCGTTTCAACTCTTGTTCCACACCGAGTATGAGGAGGAGCCGTGGGTCACAATCGACCTCGTCAAGCTTCGCCTGGTCCACAGCATCTCGATAAGAAACCGTGAAGACTGTTGCGACGAGCGCTGCATCCCTTTGGTCGTCGAGCTGGCGGGAGATGACCAGCGGTTCGTCGAGGTGGCGCGCCGAACGGAAACCTTCGACGTTTGGAAGGTGGAGTTTCCGGCACGAAAGTCGCGCTATGTCCGATTGCGGGTAGAGGCGACGACCATGCTGCATTTGCGGGAGATCAAGATCCTGTGAAGGCTCTGCTCAAGGGCGCCGTTCGATGTGCGCTGCGCTTCTGGCCCGAAACAACGGTCGTGCTCGTGTTCTTGGCATCGAGGCTGGTGTACCGCACGGTGTTTGACATCCGCTTCGACGTAACCCCCGTCTTCAGTTTCATCCAGTACATCGATCCGTGGTTTGTCGAGCACGACTTCATGCGAAGCCTTCTGCACCTTCATCATCAAGCGCCCTTGCAGATTCTCATCGTGCAGGGGTGCATGAAGATTCTGGGCGCGGCGCACGCCTTTGTCGTGCTCGAGGCTTTGTACGTCGCGCTCGGCCTCTTGCTCGCCATGGCACTCTTGCACATCCTGCGCCTGCTCGGGGCGCCGGCCCTGCTCTCGACCATTGCCGTCTCGCTCTACACTGTCTGGCCGACGAGCGTGGTGTATGAGAACTGGCTTTTCTACCACCTGCCGACGGCTGCCCTGTTCGTCTTCTCGCTCGTCGCTTTGCTGGGTTTCTATCGACGGGGAACGGCGGGAGCGGCATTCCTTTTCTTCGCCCTGATCGCCACCGTCACCCTGATCCGTTCAACCTTCGGGCTGCTCTTTCTGGGAGCGGCGGCCGCCATCCTGCTCATCCTTCCGCCGCACCCTTGCGGTCAGCGTGTTTCGCCACGAAGCATGATACTCAAGGCAGCGCTGCTGCCGTTTCTCGTGGTCGCTCTCAACTCGGCAAAGCCGCGGCTTCTGGTTGGACACGACTACGGCAGTGCCCTTCTTTGGGTCAATCTGAGCAACAAGATATTCGCAGAACTTCCCTCGAGTGAGGCGAATCGCCTGAGCGAGAGCGGCCTGTTGTCGGCCCCGGCCGGCTACGAGGGCCCGGTAACCCTGGTGAGTGCCTACGGCCAGTTCCAGATTCCGCATGCGCCTACCGGTGTGCCGCTGCTCGACTTGGATAGTCTGCCGGGCGCCGTGTCCAATCCTCATGCGCTCGAACACGTTCTGGTCGCCGAACGATACTACCGGCAGGATGCCATCTATCTTCTGACCCACTATCCGGGCGCGTACTTGCGCAGTGTATGGGATGGGCTGTCGTCCTCATATGTTTCATCAGCGACGCTCATCCCTATTCTCCCCAAGCAGATGAACCATCGACGACTGGCCAAGCTCGAATCTTACGCCGGCCGCGCTCTGGGACGGCTTGCGGACGGACGACTCGTACTGCTGATGGTGGGCTTGCCGCTCGCCCTGCTCTATGGTTTTCACAGGGTGCGGGGACCGCGCGCACGGCGCGAGAGCGAACGCTCGTCGGTGGCCGTCCTCTCGTACATGCTGCTTACGATAGTTTATGTGACGGGAACCACTGTGCTTATCTCGTATGGGGAGTTCAACCGCTACCGGTTCGACATTGATCCGTTGTATCTGGTCTTGTCCGTCCTGCTACTGCGAGACATCGGAAGCGTGGCAAGGCGGCACACCGGGTTCGCGGGATGGCCACCAGGAAGAGGGATGCATGGTCAGCCTCCCGCCTCCAGTCTCGCCTGCCCGACGACTCCGACAGCGCGTGCTCGGTGACCAGGACATCGAGGTCAGGCGACAGCTTCATCCTGCCCCTGTTCGGCCTGGTCCTAGCTGGCCTGTTTTGCTGGCGACGCCGGCGGTAGTTACTGGCGCGCATCGCGGATGGGCATCCTTCGTCAGTGCGCCGCCTGCCACAGTTCGTGCCAGGGCAGCCACGTGGCGAGTTTTCCATTCGGCGCCGTCCACACTGCGCGTAGTTTGCCTGCGGCCACGACCAGCGGCCGGCTGGCGTTGCGGCTGTCAACCAAGAGTCCGTAGGGTCCGGATCGCAAAAGGGCAGGCGACCAGGCGGTCGCACCGGGCACAAGCTCGGCGGAACCCTCGCACTTCGATTCATCGCATTCCCGGTGCCGCAGTCGCCGGGGAACGCGGCCGATCGCAACGCGGCCTCCGACCAGGGTGTGGTCGGAGACGGAGGTGATGTCGAAGAGGACGCGAGTATCCTCGCCCAGATTCATGTCGTCGGGTCGGCAGCGCCCCGACACATCGCAGTCGGCGGCTGCTGCCGCCGCGCCAGGGTCAATGACGCCAAACCGCGGATCGCGAAACGCGCCCACTGCATAGAGTCCGTCAGCAAAACGCGCGCGCTTGCGAACAACATTGTGGCCGCCACAATCCACGTCGTCGCAATAGTCCATGTGGGGAAAGCCGATGCGGGTTCCGCTCGCCGCGATTCGCTGCCACCCCTGGTCGGGCGACAGCTCCCACACCAGCGCGATCGCCGTAGTCTGGGCGCCGAAGATCGGGTGGCGCACCACAAACGGCAGTGGCGCCATGGCGTAAGGCTTGCCCTCGTACTCGACGTGGCGGGGGGCCTCATCTCCCGACGCGTCTTCACCGACCAGCGGGAGCGAGCGCCCCGCGCGCAGACGCCCGGTTGTGCTCGAGATCCACCACGCAACCTCGGTCGCGGCTTCGGCGTCCACTCCTTCCGGAACGGTCATCGGCAGTTCGGCAGGCGCCATGGCGCGCGGCTGAGCGGGTCGATCCCAGGCCAGTTCCCAGACCTTTCCGTCGCGTTCGAACAGGGCCCGGCGGCCACGACGATCCCAAAGAACTCGGCTTGGGCAAGTCGGGGTGTCGGCCAGCTTGCGGGTCTGCCCCTGTGTGGGGTCGAAGAACGACCAGGCGCAGCCGGTGGAAGAGGGCTGAAGCCAGGAGACAATCGGACGGTCGGGGAGCTTCTTTGAAGCGGCCTTGGTCTCGGGTGCATCCGGTGTGGCAGCCGCAGCAATAGAGAGAGAGGCCACAAGCGAGCCAAAGCAGGCACAGCAGAACCGGCCCGCGCGCGGCGGCCGGCCGGGACGTTCCACACCGCTGCAAGAGTCACCACGGGTGTGGGCTGTAGCGAACACCGAACGAGTCTACCTCAGCCGCGGCCAGGGTGGCGTCTCGCCAAGCGCGCACGAACCAAGTACACGGAGACAAGAACGACAACTGCGAGCGCAGCGACAAGGGCCAGCAAGATAGGCTCTTCTGAGGGACAGGATACAGCGACAATGGGTAAGGTGTCCTCCTCTGGACCAGGTCTTTGCGGTACGCGGTGGGCCAGTGGAGCGTCCATCAGACCCCCGTGACGCTGCGATTGGGAAGGCACGCCAATTGTGTGCTAGAAATCCCAACTACTTGGACTTGGCGTGACCCCGGGTGCACACCTTGTTCGGCACCGGGCGCCCGAGCGGAAAACATAGGGAGATCTCATGCACGCACTGCCTGATGCGCTGGTCGAGCGCCTGAGGAACCGACAGGCCGTTCTGGTGGCTGGTGCTGGCTGTTCGGAGCTGGCCCAACTTCCTGGCTGGGCCGCTCTTGGCCAGTGCTTCCTCCAATGGGTGACTGACGACGCGGACAAGGCCGCGCTTTCCGATCTTCTGCAGCAGGGGCGCATGACCTCGGCCCTGGCTTTCGTGCGCGAGCTGTTTCACGAGAGCACGCTGGGCGACGTGCTGGCCGATGCCTGTGGCAAAGCTGTGCAGGTGCCGGCTGCCATCAAGGCCGTGGCCCAAGCGCCTTGGCGGGGCCTGATCACGACCACCTTCGATTCACTTTGGGCCAGCGCTCTGGCCGACGACGCCGAAGTCGTGAGCCGGACGGCGTTTGCGGCCAACGCCAGCTCGCTGGCAGACGGCCATGGCCGCTTTCTCTTGCAAATTTTCGGTCGCGCCGACGTGCCCGCCTCGCTCTGCTTGGCCCCGGCCGAGATCCCGGCGAAGATCGGTGCCACCGGCGCAGCCAGCTTTGTCGCCGGCTTGCACAACAAGTGGTCGTTCGTTTTCGTGGGCTATCGGCCCGACGATCCGGACCTGAACATGCTCGTCCAGCGCGTGCTGGGCGCTAGCGAGACGCGGGTGCCGCACTTCCTGCTGGCGCCACAACTCTCGAACGGCGACGTGCGCCGGGTGCGCAGCGAGCTGGGCCTGGTCCCGGTTTCGCTGGAGTTTACCCTGGAGGAGACGCTCGACGTGCTGGCTGAGATCTGCGCCCAGCCCGGCCACAAACCGGCTGACGACGATGTGGAAGCATGGTTGGAGCTGGTCACCGCCGATCCCGACGATCGGGAGGCGCACGAAGGCCTCGATCGAGGCCTGGCCCAGCTGGGCGAACGCAAGGAATGGGAGCGCATGGTCGGCATCATGATCAGCCGCGCGGAGGTCATCCGTGAGCCGGCTGCACAAGCGGCGGCCTTGCGCGAGGTGGCCTTGTTGCTGGAACACGAGATGGCCGACACCGATCGCGGCTATCACGTGATGATGGCTGCCTTGCGACTGCGCCCGCGCGAGGCGGATCTGCTGGCCGATACCAAGCGCTTGGCCGAGAAGGCGGGCCAGTGGGATGACTTCGCCAAGCAGGTCGCTCAACTCGAACATCAGGGGGCTGACGCCGCGGATTCGACCCAGATCGCGTTGGGCGTGGCGCGCGTGTGCGCCCGAGACACCGGCCGGGTCGACGAGGCCATCGCGGCCTTCCACAAGGTGCTCGACCGGGATCCGCAGAACCCCGAGGCGTTGGCTGAGTTGGAGAACCTCTACCGTCAAGCCGAACGCTGGGAACCGCTGCGCGCGCTCTTCGAAAAGATGCTGGCGCGCGATCCCAACAGCAACACAGCCTTCGCCAAACTCGAGGCGCTGCTGCGCCAGACCGAGCAGTGGGCGCCGCTGACGTCGCTGCTGGAAAAGGAGCTGGCGCGCAATCCGGCTGACCCCGCAGCCTTTGCCAAGCTGGAGGAGCTGTATCGCAAGACCGAGCAGTGGAAGGCGTTGACCGATCTGCTGCGCAAGGGACTGGCGCGCAACCCCAACGACGGGGCCACCTTCGCCAAGCTGGAACAGCTCTACCGGAACGCCGAGCAGTGGAAGCCGCTCATCGAGATGCTGGAGGCGCTCACCGCCCGCGATCCCGCCAACGGCGAGGCCCTGGCCAAACTGGAAGAACTGTATCGCAAGACCGAGCAGTGGACGTTGCTGTGCGACCTGCTCGAGATGCGTGCGCAACGCAAGGGCGACGCCGAGCTGGCGCGCGGGCTGCGCATGGAGCGGGCCAGCCTGTTGCTCGACAAGCTGAAGGACGTCGAGAGCGCGCTGGTGGTGGCCCAGGGTTTCGCCACCGAAGATCCGGCTGCGGCTGAGGCGCTGTACCTGCGGGCGCTGGCCAGCGATCCGGAAAATGCGGTGGCCCTGGCGGCACTGGCTGAGCTATGCAGCCACAAGGGCGAGTTCGAGCGCGCGGCCAAGTTCGCGCTCGAGGGCGCGGACAAGACCAAGAACCCGATGGAGAAGGGGCGCCTGCTGGCCCAGGCTGGCGTGCTGGTTCTCGACCATCTCGACGACCAGGATGCCGGGCGGGATCTTCTTGAGCGGGCCTTGGCTGCCGATCCAGAACAGGTGAGCGCGGCCGAACGTCTGGCCCAGTTGCGCGAGGCCCGCCAGGAATGGGTGGCGCTTGAGCCGGTCCTCGACATGCTCTTGCGCCGGGCATCGGCCCAGGGCGATGCCGCCCGCGCGGCCTTGCACGAACGGGTCGCCCGTTGTGCGAAGCAATTGGGAAAGATGGACAAGGCGCTGGCCAACTTCGAGGCGGCCACCCGTCTGTCGCCGCACTCACTGTCGCTGGCGCAGGCCTCGGCCGACTTGCACTTCGAGCGCGAGGCGTGGGCCGAGGCGGGCGCGGCCTACGAGCGCGTCTATGCGCTTGGCCTGACCAGCTCGAGTGCCACGGAACGGGCAGCCCTTTGTGTGCGCATGGCCACCTGTGCGGAGCGACTCGGTGACAGCGAGGTCGTGCTTCACCTTCGCGAAGAGGCGGCGGCCCTGGAGCCGCACCAGCGCAGTCACCTGGACGCGCTCATCGGGCTGCGCACAGCCCGCCAGGATTGGCGGGAAGTGGCCGATCTGCGACGCAAGCAACTTGCCCTGGTCGGCGACGAGGAGGAGCGGGCGCAACTTTGGGACGAGCTAGGCGACATCCTGCGCGACAAGCTGGATGATTCCGTCGACGCTGTGGCCTGCTACACCAAAGCGTTGGCGGTGCAGCCCGAGCGGCGCCCGACCCTGTACAAGATGCTCGACTACTACAGCGTGGGCAAGCAATGGAACAAGGCAGTCGAGACGCTGGAGACGCTGTCCGGGCTGGAGACCGAGCCCACCATTCGCGCCCGCTGCCGCTACACCCTGGCCGCCATTTATCGCGACGAGATGAAGGACAATGCCAAGGCCGTGGCGGTGTTCACCCAGGTGCTCGAGGACGACCCCATGTTCGGGCGCGCCTTCGATGCCATCGAGCGCATCCTGACTGAAGGTCACAACTGGAAGGAACTGGCGCGCGCCTACCGCCGCCAGTTGAAGCGCCTGCCTGCCGAGGCGCCCGTCGAACTCAAACTGCGCCTGTGGGACGCGCTTTCCGCGGTGGCCCTCAATCACCTCAAGAACCGCGAGAGCGCCGTGCTGGCCCTCGAGGTCGCGGCTTCGCTCGACCGGGACAATTTCGCGCGCCAGGAGCAGCTGGCGCAGATGTACCACGAGGCTGGTCCCTCGGCGGTGGGCAAGACCATCGCGCAGCACCAGCTGCTGATCAGCAAGAAGCCCGATCGCGTCGCTTCCTATCAAGCGCTGGCGCCGCTCTTCTATCAGACCGGGGCCCACGACCGCATGTGGTGCGTGGCCGCGGCGCTGGTCTATCTGGGCCATGCCGATGCGCCGCTGGCCAGCTTTTATGAAGGCTACCGGCCCAGCCAGCTTCCCAACGCCGGCGGAAAGATGAACGAGGAACTGTGGCGCAAGATCCTGCACCCAGCAGAGGATCCCTACGTGGGCGCCCTGCTCGCGCTGCTGGCCCCGGCCATCGCCATGTCCAGCGCCAGCCCGCACAAGGCCATCGGCGTGGACCGGTCGGATCGCGTGGACCTTTCGGGAGCGGCCTGGCCGCACGCCGCAGCCTTGCGCTACGTGGCCAACACCATCGAGGCCAATCTGCCGGACGTATTCTTGAAGAAGGATGCGCCGGGCACGGTGTCCATCGTCAACCTGAAGGAAAAGAACACGCTCACCCCAGCCCTGGTAGTGGGCCCGGGGTTCGAGCAGTGGACGCGGCAGAGCGAGGTCATCTTCGATCTGGCCAAACGCATGGTGCTGATGCGCTCGGAGCGCTTTGCCCGCTTTGCCCTGGGCACGCCGGCCTTGCTGGAGATCGCCGTGCGCGCGGGACTTGCGCTGGGCGGCTGCTCCATCGGCAATGGCCAGCACGGGGAAGAAGTCGACAAGATGGGCAAGACCATCGATGGGCTGCTGTCAGCGCCCTTGCGGGCGGAGCTGAAGGTGGTGGCCAAGAAATTCGTGGACGCGCGTGGGGACCGGCTGGACTTGCCCAGCTGGATCGTCGCTTCGGACCTCACGGCGGCGCGCGCGGCCCTCGCTTTGTGTGGCGATCTGGGCGCGGCGGCGCGGGTGCTGTCGAGCGAGCCCTCGGGACAGAGCCCGCTGTCGGCGCGCGAGCGCATCAATGACCTGCTCGCTTTCTCGGTGAGCGAAGATCACTTCGCGGTTCGCGCAGCCCTAGGACTGCAGGTGAACCTCACGCCGCCCAGCCCCGAGGCTGCAGCCCCGGGCGCCATCAAGCGGCGGATTAGCCACGTGCAGATCAAGTCGAGCCCGTAGCTAGATCACATTTCCGCCCCAGAGGGCGGCGAAGAAGTCGCGTCAGGGAACGATGTGAATGCTCCCCAAGTTCTCGCGGGCCATAGCTCGGGTCAGCGAAGTGACCAACCAGAACCCAGGCCGACGGCACCCGATCTGAGCCAAATGTGGTAGGCCATTGGCGGTGGTCACGGCCGCAACTTGTGCGCCCTGTCGCCCGATACAGATCCCATGACACCGGATTCACTCGCAGCCGTACCCGGAGCCCTGAAGGACGCTGACGCCACGGCGATGCTCTACGCGCCCATCGAGGATTTCCTCAACTCGAAATTTGCTCCCGGCTTGGTGACCGGCGCGGTGCGGACCGTGGCCATGATCCTCAGGATTGGCCGGGTCAGCGGGCTGTGCACCAGCGAGGTGGACAGCCTGCTGGCAAACCGCTTTTCGTCTGAGATCGCCCGGCAGGTGCGCGAGCACCTGTGGGACTGGCTGCTCACTGGCGCCGCCGGGCCCGGTGAAGGCTTGCACAACGAGGCCGACATTGATGACCATGACGATGCCTTGATCGACATAGGCGATGAGCCGGACTTGCCCGCCAGCGTACCCAGCCTGCGCGTGTTGCCACCGCCGGTGACGCGCGAAAGCCCGCCCAGCATCGAGGCGCCGCCGCAAAATGGCGAGGCGCTGGATCGCTGGGCCGACCGATACGGGGTGCGGGAGCGACTCGCCGACCGGCTGCCACTCGAACACCTGCGCAACTCGTACTATGGATATGCGCTGGAGGGACTACCCTCCACGGTCCGCGAGGCGATGCTGGCGACCCCGTCCACGATCGGTGTCCCTAAACAGCTCCGCAGCTACATGGCTTCCCAGGTCGTGTCGATGGCCAAGGCGTATGTGCACCGCGCGGCGCAGGCGGTGGTCATCGCGCACCGTCGACAGGACGAGCGTGCCGCTCGCAGCTGCCAGCCCGACGATCCCTTCTTGCGGCGGCTGGAAGATCTAGTCCGCCGCGAACACGATCGCCTGGCGGCCGAGGCAAAGCCGCGCCCGGCGGGAACCTACTTGCCTGGGCGGATCTATCTCGCCGCCGATCCGCCTGCCTTGACCTACAAGGAATGGAACGTTGATTGTGGGCGGCCTCCCGAGAATGAAGGCGAGTCGACGTTCATCGTGCACCTGGCGGCCTGGGATAGCGGGCGTTTGCGCCTGGAGTGCAAGCGTTGCCGCGAACCCCTGACTTGCCCGCACGGCGAGACCGCGCTTCATGAGATCCTGGAGACCTTGCGCGATCCCTCGGCGCCGCTGGCTGCGGCCGTGGCTCCTGTGCTGCGCGTGCCAGGCTGGTCGCGCTTGCTCGACCGCCTGGATACTGGGCTGGGCAAGACCGCAAAGGCTGCAGACGATGGCCAGCGTTTGGTCTGGGAGGTAGCGCACAAGGGTGGCAGACTGGCGGTCTTCCCGGTCCTGCAGCGACTGGGCAAGCGCGGGGCTTGGGGCCGCGGCCAGCGTCTGCGCCTGGATGAGCTTGAGGACAGACAGGAACTCCTGCGCGACCCTGGCGACCGCGGCGCGTTCGAGAGCTTGATGTACTCGCGCGACGATCACGCGTACTACTACGTAGGTCACGAGCAGACGCCGCGCCAGGTCTGGCGCGCTCTCTCTGCGCTGGCAGGCTCGACGCGCGTATTCGCGGACCATGCGCGCGCGCTGCCCATATTGGTGCGCAAGGTTAGGCCCACGCTCAAGGTGGAACCTGTCGAAGATGGCTTCCGGCTGCGCCTTGGCCTGGGTCCGGTAGAGATCGAGCCAGCCGCCTTGTTGGCAACGGCGGCGGACGACCGGCATGTGGTGTTCCTGGATCTCGAGCAGAATCGCTGCCTCCTGGCCCTGCTGGAGCCGGAGACGACTGCACTGCTGACGGCGATGGCGACCTACCCTGTCACGCTGCCTTCCCAGGCGCTGGTCGAACTGGTAGGCCGACTGCCGCGGTTGCAGGGCTCAGTCGATCTGCACCTGCCCGAGTCGGTGCGCGGCGAGCGCGTGGAGCCGCCGGCCATCACGTTGTGCCGGCTTGAACCCATGCCCGAGGCGGGCGTGCGGCTGGACATGGCGGTGCGGCCCATCGAGAGCGGCCCCCTGTTTCCGCCCGGCGAGGGCCCGCCCGAGGTGCTGCACGCGCGCGAAGGGCGCCACCTGCACGCCCAGCGCGATCTCGGCGCCGAGCGCGAGCGCGCGGCACACCTGGCGCGCATGCTGGGCCTGGATGATGCGACGGCGAACGGTGCCTGGCGCTGGGACGTACCCGACGACGCCGGCGCGCTCGAGGTGCTGCGCAAGCTGCGCGATCTGCCCAATCTCGCCGAGGTGGAATGGCCAGCGGGCGAGATCCGCGTGGACCATTGTGTGCGCGGGGCGCTGAAAGTGCAGGTGCAGCGGCGGCGCGACTGGTTCGGCGTAGAGGGGGGGATCGAAATCGACGGCACGCGCGTGCCCCTGTCCGAGCTGCTGGCCGCGGCGCGGGCGGGCCGGCGCTACGTCAAGCTGAATGCGCGCCGCTTTGCCACCCTGGAGGACGAACTGCGCGAGCGCCTGGCCGCGCTCGACGACGTGGTGTTCGAAAACCAGGGCGCGTTCGAGCTGGGCCTGCTGGCAGCGCCGGTGCTGGCCGAGCTGGTGGAGGACCAGCGCCAGTTAGAACTGGTGCCCGCGTTCCGCGCGGTGCTGGGCAAACTGGAGGCTGCGCGCATCGAGGAGGCGTCGCTGCCCGACGGCCTACAGGCGACGTTGCGCCACTATCAGGTAGATGGCTTCCACTGGCTGGCGCGGCTGGCTGGCTGGGGCCTGGGCGCGTGTCTGGCCGACGACATGGGCCTGGGCAAGACCGTGCAGGCGCTGGCGCTGCTCTTGCGGCGGGCTCCACTGGGTCCGGCGCTGGTCATCGCGCCCACCTCAGTGGTGGCCAACTGGGCCGCGGAGTGCGCCAAGTTCGCGCCCGGCCTGTCGCCGCGCATCTTTCGCGGCCCCGACCGAGCGGCCCTGCTGCACGACCTGGGCAAGGGCGGGCTGCTTGTCACCAGCTACGCCATCGCGGTGCGGGACGGCGAGGCGTTGGGCGCGATCCGGTTCGCCACCCTGATCATCGACGAAGCGCAGTCGGTGAAGAATGCGCTCACGCAGCGGTTTCGCGCGGTCCGCGATCTGCAGGCGGACTTTCGCCTCGCACTCACCGGCACGCCCATCGAAAACCACCTGGGCGAGCTGTGGGCCATCTTTCGTCTGGTCACGCCTGGCCTGCTCGGCTCGTGGGAGCAGTTCCGCCAACGCTTCGCCGTGCCCATCGAACGCCACCATGATCGCGCCCGTCAGGCGGGCTTGGCGCGTGTGGTGCGGCCGTTTCTCTTGCGCCGGACCAAGGCCGAGGTGGCGCCCGAGCTGCCTGCGCGTACCGAGATGAACCAGACCATCGATCTCGGCCCAACCGAGCGCCGGCTGTACGAGGCCGCGCGCATCGAGGCGCTGGAAAGTTTGGCCAAGAGCGCTGCTGCCGGAACTGGCGACGAGGCCAAACAGCACATCAGGATCCTGGCGGCGCTCACGCGTCTGCGCCTTCTGTGCTGCCATCCGCGCCTGGTGGTGAAAGACAGCCTCGCTGGCTCGGCCAAGCTGGCCGCGCTGGTCGAGCTGCTGACAGAGCTGCGCGACGAGGGACATCGCGCCCTGGTATTCAGCCAGTTCACCAGCTTTCTCGATTTGGCGCGCCCGTTGCTCACCCAGGCCGGGCTGCGTACCCTGACTCTCGACGGCTCGACACCGGCAGCCGAGCGCGAGGAGCGCGTGGCTGCCTTTCAGGCCGGAACCGCCGATGTCTTCCTGCTTTCGCTACGCGCGGGCGGCACCGGCCTGAACCTGACCGCCGCCACCTACGTCATTCACCTGGACCCTTGGTGGAACCCCGCGGTCGAAGACCAAGCCACTGACCGCGCCCACCGCATCGGACAAGATCGTCCTGTCACCGTGATCCGCATGGTCGCGCGTGGCACCATTGAGGAGGCCGTGTTGTCCCTGCACGAGGAAAAACGCCAGCTCGCCGCCAGCATCCTCGACGGCGCCGACGTCGCCGCCCGCCTCGACGGAGAGGATCTGCTCGACCTAATCCGCAAAGGCAGCCTGTCCGCCGACGACGAAGACCCGGGCGCGGAAGGCGCGACGGGGAGCGAAGCCGGCGTCGAGGAGTAGCAGGAGCGTTGCCTATACCCACCACCACGGCAAAGCCGTGATGCGCTCGTGCAGGCGTAGCGGCCTGGGGCAGCGACAGACGATGTAGCCGTGCGGGGCGCGCGTGTGCTGCTCGTCGAGAAAGGCCAGCAGGTGGCGTGCATCGGTCAGGCTTGGCGTGTCGGTCCACTTGACTTCGATGGGCAGCAGGCGCTTGCCCAGGTCGACGATGAAGTCGATCTCGGCGCCGGACTTGGTGCGCAGGTAGATGAGACGCCCGCGACCGAGATACTGCAGGCGCTTCCAGAGTTCGATGCCCACCCATTGCTCGAACAGCGGACCGGGATCGGCCAGCACGGTGTCGTGCGAGGGCGTGAGCTCGGCGGCGGCGTGGCGCACGCCCAGGTCGAAGAACAGGAAGCGCGGCGTGGAAAGCACCTGCTTGCGCTTGCTGCCGCTGAAGGCCTCGATGCGAATTCCGACGAACATGTCCTCGAGAAGCTGGTAGTGGTTCTTGATCGTCGGCAGCGAGCTGCCCGCTTGACGAGCGATGGCCGCGTAGTTGGTCATCTGGCCAGACTCCAGCGCGGCCAGACGCAGAAAGCGAGCGAAGACGGCCCAGTCCTTGATCAGGGCCTCGCGGCGCAGCTCTTCCTCCAAATACACGTAGGCGTAGGCATGCAGCAGCGCGGGCCGATCGCGAACCGACGCGAGGGCAATGCCGGGAAGCTCACCGTAGGCCAGACGATCCAGCAGTGAGGTTTCGGTGAAGGGCGGGACGATTGCGGCGTCGGGAAGGGGCAGCAGGGACGTCGCACAGGGTGCGCCACCACGGGGGAGCGCGGCTGGACGCTCGCACAGCACGAGCGGGAACAGCCGGTGCAAGAACGACCGACCGGGCAAGAGATTCGCGCCGGTTGCGCGCAGCTTGCGGGCTGAACTGCCAGACAGGATGAAACGGAAGCGCCGCTTGTCCCGATCGTAGAGGTACTGAACGGCATCGAAGAGCGCCGGGGCGGCCTGCGCCTCGTCGATGACCACGATCCGAGGCGACTTGCCGGTGGGTAGCGCTTCGCAGGTCTCGATCAGCGTTTCCGGCCGCGCGAGATAGCGCGAGCGCTGGGCCGGGTCGGACAGGTCCAGCCAGAGCGCCGGTTTCGGCACCAGCATGCGCAGCAGGGTTGTCTTTCCCGTCTGCCGCGCCCCGAACAGGATGTGGACAAAGGGACGGGTGATGGCCTTGCGAAGAGGTTCCAGGTACCAGCGACCACTTTGCATGGCCACCTTATATTAGTCGGCTATATATAATGTCAACCGCGCAGGGGTTGTGCCCCCTGCAAGGTCTGCGGGCCTCGGGGCAGCTTTCTCGATTTGGCGCGCCCGTTGCTCACCCAGGCCGGGCTGCGTACCCTGACTCTCGACGGCTCGACACCGGCAGCCGAGCGCGAGGAGCGCGTGGCTGCCTTTCAGGCCGGAACCGCCGATGTCTTCCTGCTTTCGCTACGCGCGGGCGGCACCGGCCTGAACCTGACCGCCGCCACCTACGTCATTCACCTGGACCCTTGGTGGAACCCCGCGGTCGAAGACCAAGCCACTGACCGGCGAACTGCACGACTTCCTAGGGTGCGGCATCTTGGCGAGGGGTCTGGCCCAACGCTTCTGCCCCATCTGCCACGGATGACAAAGTCGTGAGGCTGGAGTTCAAGAAGAAAAGCCCTATTCGAAATGCCCATGCTCCTCATGCTCGGGCGGACAACATCGGCGGCCTTGTTGAAACGGGTGTTTCTAGGATGGCTTCCTAGGTGACGACCAAAACTGCACCTACTCACATCAACTTTCTGCTATCTTGTTGTGCATCATGACAGGAAACATTCCCGTAGGGCACATGAGGCTTGCGATCTTCGCTGCAGTATTCGTAGCTGCTACCTTGATTCAAGCGACGGCGCAGGCACAGATCGATTGGAAGACAACCTCACCCGGTGGGATGACCTCGATCGTGGGCACGCCAGGCACGACTGTGCTCGCCTTCTCAGATCCCGATGACGGTGACGCTCCCGTTACGCTCCCCTTCACCTTCAATTTCTACGGCACCAACTACACGTCGGTTAGGGTAGGAACAAACGGCTTCATGACCTTCGGAACAGCGGCAGCCACAGAATTCATAAACGCCGCCATTCCAGGCTCGAATCCTCCGAACGGGTATGTCGCCTTGTTCTGGTACGACCTCTTCGTCGACAACCTTGGCAGCCCTGGCCAGGTGCTTTGGCAAGTCCAAGGCACGGCGCCCAACCGGATCTGGGTTCTCGAATACTCGAACATAGACACGTATTTCAGCCATTACAATTCCCCCGGCAATCCGGATCAGATATCGGGTCAGATTCGGCTTCACGAGACCACCAATGTAATCGATCTTCTCTACGCCGACACCGGACAGAACTGGCAACATGTCTCCTGCACGATCGGTCTTGAGGATCCGAACGGGCTTGCTGGCTGGGGCGGTCCGAATACCGGTAGTACCAATTCAACCGTGCCTACCGTGAACTACTCATTTGGCCCCTGTTCGACTTGCGCAGCAGGCACGTTCGCCAGCGCGGCATGTAGTGCCACGGCAGACACAGTTTGCACAACCTGCACCACCTGCGACCTGGGCTGGTTTGCCAGCGCGGCCTGTTCTCCCACGGCGGACACAACCTGCACGCAATGTGATTTGAGCTGTGCAACCTGCGACGGTCCCTCGTCCTCCAATTGCACCAGTTGCGTGGCCCTTGAGTATCTGAGCGGCGGCGTGTGTAGTAGCTGCACCACCTGTGACCCGGGCTGGTTTGCCAGCGCGGCCTGTTCTGCCACTGCGGACACAGTCTGCACGCAATGTGATGCGAGCTGCGCAACCTGCAGCGGTGACACGGCCAGCGATTGTACGGGCTGTGCGGCGGGCAAGTACCTTGACGGCGGAGTCTGCAAGACCTGCTCGAGCTGCGGGGCCGGCACCTACCAGGCAACGGC
>PMLB01000367.1 GCA_003158735.1 Myxococcales bacterium
GAACGGCGGCGACCAGCGGCGGGATCGGGGGCAAGGGCGGAACCACGAGCACGGACGGCACGACCGGTACGGGCGGTGCGACGGGCGGAGCGACAGGCACCGGGAGTCTGCCCGCCCTGCACGTAGATGGCAAGTTCGTCAAGGATCCCAGCGGCAAGACCATCGTGCTACGCGGATATGCGCTGATTGATATCGGCTCGCTCTACCTGCAAACCAACAGCGCCGCTGGGATCACCAAGCGCATTGACGCCATTGCCACGGCCGGTTTCGATGCTCACCTGGTTCGCATGCCGGTCTACCCGCGAACCGACTTCAATGGCGGACAGTCCTATTATTCGGGCTTGCCCTACCCAGTCGGCACCGCAGCCCCGGCCGGGCAAAAGGTGACCGTGATGACCGGCCCGGACTACATAAGCAAAGTCCTCAAGCCAGCGATTGACTACGCCACCTCCAAAAACTTGTACGCCATCATCGATCTTCACCAGATCGACGACACCAACACCGCCAACAATTCGGGAACCGCCGCGACCAGCTTCTGGACGGATATCGCCCCGCAGTTCAAGGACTACACCAACGTCATCTACGAATTGTACAACGAGCCTATCAACAGCGGCATGGCGTGGGCGACATTCAAGACCCAAGTGCAGACGTGGATCGACACCGTCCGCGCGGCAGCCCCCGACAACCTCATCATCGTTCCTTCCATGAGCTGGGACCAGCACCCGGGCGATGCCGCCAGCTCGCCCCCGAATGGTACGAACCTGGTCTACACGGCCCATATCTATCCCAACAATTGGGGCGCCTCCTTCCAACAGCAGCTCGCGACAGCCACGGCAAAGGCGCCGGTGTTCATCACCGAGTGGGGCTATTCCTCACCGCAGACCGCCGCCAATTGGGGAAACGCTTTCCAGACGACGGTGGATGGCGATGGCGCGAATTGGACCGCATGGGTTGCCGACAACTCCTGGGGACCCTCGATGTTTTCAAACAGCGGGCTGACCACGCTCACCGACTTTGGCACCCTGGTGAAGAACTGGCTGGCAGCCAAGGTCACCCAAGACTGGGTCCAGTAGAAGCTACCCCGCCGGTCGATCACGCAGTGTGAAGTCGTTGCACGGCCTGGCGCCGGCCAGGCCCGTGTGATCACGACGAGCGATCGCTGCCACTGACAAGGCGCCGAAGCTTTTCGGCCACCACCGCGCCCAACGCCAGCATCGCGCCCCAGCGGGTGGCCCTGCGGTCAGCTCCGGCGACAGCACAACCGCTCCCCGAGTTCTTACCCGCGACCGTCGCGCCCGCGGTAGGCGAACCCCCTGACGCCGAAGTCGCGGCCGTCGCCACACCGCCCGTCGTCCCCAAGTCACCGCCGGTTCCGCCCGTGGTAGGCGAGCCCCCTGATGCGGGCAAGGCGCTCGTGCCGCCGTTCCCACTCGTGCCGCCGTTCGCGGTTGTGCCGCCGTTCGCAGGTGTGCCGCCTGCTGCCTGCGATCCCCCGGTGTTGATGGTGCCGCCGGTCGGGGCGGATCCACCAGTGCTGGTGGTTCCGCCAGGAGAACGGGACCCGCCGGCGCTGGTGGTACCGCCGCTTGCTTGCGATCCACCAGTGCTGGTGGTGCCGCCGCGTACCTGCGATCCGCCGGTGGCCGTGCCGCCGCTCCCAGTCGTGCCACCGCCCGCTTTCGATCCACCGGTGCTGGGTGTCCCACCACTCGCGGTCGTCCCGCCCGTGCTGCCAGTGTTTCCACCAATGGGGGGCAACCTCTGGGGCGTGTACTCAATCCACTGGAAAGAGTCGGTCTCGGCATAGCCGAAACTGGTCAGGAATAGAGGGAGGATGGTGGCCGCGTTGGTCACTCCCAGCGCTGGCATGGCGGAATCGGTCATGACAGTGTTGTCGAGTAGGATCTTCTTCGTCGCAAAATAGTCCACGATGGGGGCGAAGGTACCCATGACGAGGCGATTTGTGCGGTTGTCCCAGGCGCCGCCTGGACCGCTCTGGCCGTTGGACAGCAACGCGTCCACGATGCACAGTTGCTGGCGCACAGGATTGCCGCCCAGGACAGCGGCATGCTTGTTGATTTCAAAGAGAGCCAAGGGAGGCGGCGGAGGCGTAGTAGCGGAGTTGGGAACGTGCAGATTGCCCGAGTGTCCTGCTTCCGTGCCGCTGGTGAAGGTACCGAAATGGTTCTTCATGCACAGGGTGCAACTGCCGTAGTTGTAGTGGCCGCCCGTACCGTTGTGCGACTTGCACGCGGCGACATTCACCAAGATGTCGATGTTGCCGTCGACCAGGTCAGCGGCGGCGGAGATAGCTGTGGCATTGGTCATGGTGACTGCCTTGAACCCGCCCATGCCTGCCGCCCTCACGCTCACCTGTGCTGCGCGAATCTTGGTCGAATCAGTCAGACTGATATAGGCGTTGTAGTAGCTCGACGCATCGTCGCAGGCGTCATAGAGGATGATGTTGGTCGGCTGGACTCCGAGGCCCACCAAGACATCGCAGAGCTTCTTGAAGATCGCCCACTTGGGACGGTTCGTGGTGGTGCCACCAATCCCATTGGTCTTCATGGCCACTCTTGCGCTCGCCCAACTCTTGCCCGCCCCAATCCGGAAAATCGTGCTCCAGGCTTCGGCCGCAGTGGTCTTTTGCGCGAGCTGCATGGCCATTTCGTCAAGGTTGGCAGCGACCACGGCCGCAGCGACCGCGTTGTTGGTGGTCGTGAAACTGGGGTCCTTGGGCAAGGTTGTGAGCATGTTGGGATCGTTGCAGCAGATGACCCGCTTGTTATCAATGGCCGGATTGATCTGCATCCCGTTAGACCACCCGCCAGTCGATTGGGCGAGGACCTTGTCGAATCTCAGGGCACCCAGGCCCACCGCGCCCGCCGCACCTGCCACGGCGGTCTTGAGGAAATCCCGGCGCTGAGGGTACGAATTGCTGGGCATGGGGTCTTCCTTTCCGGCTAGCCGCGAGCACACAACTCTAATCCATGCATCATACGCGCGCTAGCCCCGGGGTAAAGACAAGCGTGATTCTGCGGCTATTCCACCGCCAAGCCCGCAGCGTGCGTGCGTGGTAAGCTGAAAGCACATGTGGCGTGGCCGGCGCGACGTCGGCAAGGAGACTTGATGAGCACCCCCGATCCCTCCACCCTCATCGGCAAGATCGCAGGCCTACAGAATCAGAAGGAGTTCGCCGAGATCAACTGGACCGGCAACTTCGCGGATTACCTGGAACTGGTCCGCCAGAATCCCGCTGTGACTCGCACCGCATATCAACGGGTTTACGACATGATCCTGTCCTACGGCCAGGAGGAATACCTCGACAACAAGAAGCGCCTCACCCGCTTCACCTTCTTCAAGGACGAGCAGCACGGCGGCCAGGACGCCATCTTCGGGCTGGATATTCCGCTCATGCGTCTGGTCAGCGTGTTCAAGAGCGCGGCCGAGCGCTACGGCACCGAACGCCGCGTGATCCTTCTGCACGGCCCGGTGGGCAGTTCCAAATCCACCATCGCGCGCCTGCTCAAGCGCGGCCTGGAGGACTACTCGCGCGTGCCCGAGGGCGCCCTGTACACCTTCGAGTGGACGCTGCCGGCGGGCCTGGAAACCATCGCCGGCGGGCAGAGCACCTTCCGCTGCCCGATGCACGAGGAGCCGCTGCATCTGATTCCACCTGACTGGCGCAGCCGGGCCCTCATCGAGATGGGCATCAATGCGCCGGGGCAGGAGAAGGTGCGGGTCGACGGCGATCTGGATCCCGCCTGCCGCATGATCTTCCGCGAGCTGATGGCCCACTACCAGGGCGACTGGTCCCAGGTGGTGCAGCACATCCGCGTGCGCCGCCTGGTTCTTTCGGAACAGGATCGCGTGGGCATCGGGACATTCCAGCCCAAGGACGAAAAGAACCAGGATTCCACCGAGCTGACCGGCGACATCAACTACCGCAAGATTGCCGAGTTTGGATCCGACAGCGATCCGCGCGCGTTCAACTTCGACGGCGAGTTCAACATTGCCAACCGCGGGATCATCGAGTTCATCGAGGTGCTCAAGCTGGACGTGGCCTTCCTCTACGACCTTCTGGGGGCTTCGCAAGAGCACAAGATCAAGCCCAAGAAGTTCGCCCAGACCGACGTCGACGAGGTCATCCTGGGCCACACCAACGAGGCCGAGTACAAGAAGCTGATCTCCAACGAATTCATGGAGGCCTTGCGCGACCGCACGGTCAAGATCGATATCCCCTACATAACGCGCGTGTCCGAGGAGCGCCGCATTTACACCAAGGACTACAACGCGGCCAAGATCCGCGGCAAGCACATCGCGCCGCACACGCTGGAGGTGGCGGCCATGTGGGCGGTGATGACCCGGCTGGAGGATCCCAAGAAACACCAGTTGAGTCTGGTGCAGAAGATGAAGCTGTACGACGGCAAGACGCTGCCGGGTTTCACCCAGGACAACATCAAGGAGCTGCGCAAGGAATCGCAGCGCGAAGGCATGGACGGCATCTCGCCCCGCTACATCCAGGACAAGATCTCCAATGCCTTGGTCAGCGATCGGGGCGAGGGCTGCGTGAACCCCTTCATGGTGATGAACGAGTTGGAATCAGGCTTGCGCCACCACTCGCTCATCACCAGCGACGAGCAGCGCAAGTACTTCACGATGTTGCTCGGCCTGGTGAAACAGGAATACGAGGACCTGGTGAAGAACGAAGTCCAGCGCGCCATCAGTGCCGACGAGGAAGCCATCGCCAAGCTGTGCGCCAACTACATCGACAACATCAAGGCCTTCACACAGAAAGAGAAGGTCAAGAACCGCTACACCGGGCAGGACGAGGAGCCCGACGAGCGGCTCATGCGCTCTATTGAAGAGAAGATCGACATCCCCGACTCGCGCAAAGAGGAATTCCGCCGCGAGATCATGAATTACATTGGCGCCCTGGCGGTGGAGGGGCGGCACTTCGATTTTCGCACCAACGAGCGCCTGCAAAAGGCGCTGGAGCTGAAGCTGTTCGAGGACCAGAAGGACTCCATCAAGTTGACCAGCCTGGTGTCCGCGGTGATCGACCGCGAGACGCAGGAAAAGATCGACGTGGTGAAGAACCGGCTCATCCGCAACCACGCCTACTGCGAGATCTGCGCCACCGACGTGCTGAATTTCGTGGCTTCGATCTTCGCACGCGGCGACACCAAGGACTAGCCGACGCATGGCTCTGCGCATCGACCCCGACCATCGCCGCTTTCGCGATATCGTGCGGGGGAAGATTCGCCAGAACCTGCGCCAGTACATGTCCAGCGGCGAGCTCATCGGGCGCAAGGGCGACAAGACCGTGTCCATCCCTATGCCCCAGATCGATGTGCCGCGTTTCCACTTCGGCGGCGATGGTCAGGGCGGTGTAGGCCAGGGGCCGGGCAAGGTGGGCGACGTCATCGCTCCGGGAGAGCCCGACCAGAACGGTGCGGGCAGGGCGGGGTCCGAGCCGGGCGAGCATGCGCTGGAGGTCGAGCTGTCCCTGGAAGAGCTGGCGGAAATCCTGGGCCAAGAACTAGAACTGCCGCGAATCGAGCCCAAGGGCAAACAACGGCTCATCACCCAGAAGGACCGCTACGTGGGCATTCGGCGCACCGGCCCCGAGTCGTTGCGCCATTTCAAGCGCACCTTCCGCCAGGCCTTGCGCCGCCAGATCATGATGGGCCACTACGATCCCAAGCAGCCCATGGTGGTGCCGGTGCGCGAAGATCGCCGCTACCGTTCGTGGAAGACCGTGCCCATGCGCCAGGCCAACGCGCTCATGATCTTCATCATGGACGTGTCGGGCTCGATGGGCGACGACCAGAAAGAAATCGTGCGCATCGAGTCCTTCTGGATCGACACCTGGCTGCGCACCCAGTACGACGGCCTGGAATCGCGCTACATCGTACACGATGCCACCGCGCGCGAGGTGGACCGCGACACCTTCTTCCGCACGCGCGAGTCGGGCGGCACCATGATCTCCAGCGCCTATCGCCTGTGCGCCAAGATGATCGCCCGTGAGTTTCCGGCCTCGGAATGGAACATCTATCCGTTCCAGTTCTCCGACGGCGACAACTGGTCGTCTGACGACACCTCCACCTGCATGGACATCCTCAAGAAAGAGATCCTGCCGTCGGTGAACCTGTTCTGCTACGGCCAGGTGGAAAGCCCTTATGGGACCGGCCAGTTCATCAAGGATCTGGATGACGTGTTCAAGGACCAGGACCTGCTGGTCACCTCGGAGATCAAGAGCAAGGACGCCATCGCGGACTCCATCCGCACGTTCTTGGGGAAAGGCAGGTGAAACGTGCAGCACGTGAAGTCGCGCCTGCCGGCCTACCTGCTCGACATCCAGCGCGAGATTGAAGCGCACGCGCGCAACTATGGCCTCGACTTCTGGGACGTCAGCTTCGAGGTGCTGGACTACAAGCGCATGCAAGAGGTGGCCGCCTACGGCGGATTCCCGGTGCGCTATCCCCATTGGCGCTTTGGCATGGATTTCGATCGGCTGAGCAAGAGCCATGTGTATGGGCTCTCGCAGATCTACGAGATGGTGATCAACAACAACCCGGCCTACGCGTATCTGCTCGAAGGAAACTCCCTGGTCGATCAGAAGATGGTGATCGCCCACGTGCTTGGCCACGTGGACTTCTTCAAGAACAACTACTACTTCTCGCGGACCAACCGCCACATGATTGACGAGATGGCCAACCACGCCACCCGCGTGCGACGCCACATCGAACGCCTGGGCCTGGAGAAAGTGGAAACCTTCGTCGACTCCTGTCTCTGCTTGGAGAATCTCATCGATCCCATGTCGCCCTTTATCGTGCGCCACGGGGCCGTGCCACCCACGCCCGAGGAACCGGCCGCGGTCGAGTTGCCGCGCCTGCGCGCCAAGGGCTACATGGAGCGTTTCATCAATCCGCCCGAGTTCATGGAAAAGCAGCGCAAGAAGCTGGACGACGAGCGGGACAAGCCGCGCAAGACCCCGAGCGAGCCCGAGCGGGACGTGTTGCAGTTCTTGCTGGACCATGCGCCGCTGGAAATCTGGGAGCGTGATCTGCTTTCCACCGTGCGCGAGGAGGCCTACTACTTCGCGCCCCAGCGCCAGACCAAGGTGCTCAACGAAGGCTGGGCCGCGTACTGGCACAGCAGGCTTCTGACCGAGAAGGTGCTCAAGCCCTCCGAGGTCATCGACTACGCCGACCACAACGCGGGCGTGCTGGCCACCGCACCCGGCCAGTTCAACCCCTACAAAGTTGGATTGACGTTGCTTCGCCACATCGAAGAACGCTGGGACAAGGGGCGCTTCGGCAAAGAATGGAACGAGTGCGACGACTACGACGCGCGCCGGACCTGGGACAAGCGCCTGGGCTTGGGACGGCAGAAGATCTTCGAGGTGCGGCGCCTGTGTGACGACGTCACTTTTCTCGACGAGTACTTCACCGCCGAGTTCTGCGCCGAGAACCAGTTCTTCTCGTTTTCACGCGACCAGCGCAGCGGCAACTACCAGATTGACTCACGCGAGTTCAAGAAGATCAAAGACAAGCTCCTCTTTCAAATGACCAACTTCGGCGAGCCGTTCATAGCCGTGGAAGACGCCAATCACGCAAACCGCGGCGAGTTGCTGCTCGTACACCGGCACGAGGGGGCGGACCTGCATCAGGACCACGCGCGCGCCACGCTAGAGGCACTGGCACGCATCTGGCGCCGGCCCGTCAACCTGCGCACCCTGATCCACGACAAGCCCCGGCTGCTCCGCTACGACGGCTCCACTCACAGCGACGAGCCAGGGTAGCGACGGCCTGTCGGGAAATTTGCAGCCACTGGGCAAGCCGTGGCGCGGGTCGCGGGCCGCTCACGCTACCGCGACCGCCAACGCTGGCCAACATGCAAAACCTTTCCGCCCCGTCACGCCCCACCCTGGCGTAGAATCAAAGGTATATGGCGAAAGACGCCGCGAGAGACAACCTGGCTCCGGGCATGCTGTTGGCGGCGCCTACCCTGCACGACCCCAATTTTGAACACAGTGTCGTGCTGCTGGGCCGTGCCGGAGGTGATGGTGCGCTTGGCTGGGTAATCAACGGCCGTGAGTTGATGTCGGTGCGCGAGCTTTTGGCGTCGTCAGACTTGTTACCGCAAGGGCGCGAGATCCCGGAGACGGCCTCCTTCGCTGCGCCCGTGCGTCTGGGTGGACCGGTGGCGCCGGCAGCTGGCTGGCTGATCTACCGCCGCGGCGACCAACCCCTGCCCGGGGAAATGGCGGTAGGCTCTGAAATCGCCGTCACCGGAGAGCTGGCGGCCTTCGCGGCGCTGGTCCGAGGCGAAGGCCCCGCCACCTTCAAACTGCTGCTGGGCTGCGCCGGCTGGGCGCCCAGCCAGCTCGAGAGCGAAATCAGCGCCGGCGGCTGGCTCCCCACCTCGGTTCGTCCCAATCTGGTGCTCGACGCCGCCGTGGTTTCTGCCTGGGACGAGGCATACCACGAGACCGTAGGCGCTGATCCTGCGGCGTTCACCAGCCACCGTGGGAAAGCGTAGCGCGTGGGGAGCCCGCCGGCCTTCGGGACGG
>PMLB01000393.1:0-13397 GCA_003158735.1 Myxococcales bacterium
CACCGCCTCCATCTCGTGTCTCGGTGGCGGAGTCACCGCCTCCATCTCGTGTCTCGGTGGCGGAGTCACCGCGTCCGTCTCGCGGCTCGGCGGCGGGGTCACCGCCTCCATCTCGCGTCTCGGCGGCGGAGTCACCGCGTCCTCCGGCGTGCCAGGCAGCTCAGCCTCCCCTCCCCCCACCGGACCGTCGGCAACAACAATCTCGAAGCTCTCACCTCGAGGCGAGGATCTGTCGGGCGTGGCTCCTTGGATGGCCTCTGGCAGTGCCCCCTTGATTGCTCCTTCGGCAAGAGCCCCAGGCGGACTTGATACCTTGGGCGTCACCGCGTCCTCCTGGTTGGGAGCAGACACTATGGTTGGCGCTTGGCTTGCGGACGAGGGTTTGCCCCGCGAATCCGGAATGCACCACTTGAGCGTCGGATCATGACCCTGCTGGGCTTCCGGTAGTGGCCCAGCGTGGCCCATCTCGACGGATGCAGCCGTATCCCGCGAGGCTGCTGAAGGCGGGCCAGCAGCAGGCTTATCCTTGTTCATGCCGCCACACCAGATGACGAAGAGATAAGCCTTCCCACGGTCGATCCCATACGTATTGCGCTTCCTACGGCCAGCTTTTCGAGAACCACATGCCTGGGCTCGAACACGGCAATGGTCGTGGACCCCAGATTGAAGACTCCCAACTCGTCGCCGCGCCCAATGCGTGGCGGATCGTTGAAACTCTTCCTGCGCACACCGCCGGTAGCAAATCCCGGGGCATGTGTGGCCACGTCCGGATCGTAGCAGGCCGTGATGTGACCCACACCCACAGCAGCCACCATCACCACGACCGAGAGTCCAGCGACCCCGTCGATTACGGTAACAAAACGCTCGTTGCGCGCAAACAGCCCCGTCTCGCGGGCCACGCTGCGACTCCCCACCGGAAACAGTCGTCCTGGAATATGCGTCCACCCAACGATCTTGCCGCTCACAGGCGAGTGGACACGGTGGTAGTCGCGCGGGGAAAGGTAGGTCACCAGATACGGCCCTCCCTCCAGCCGAGCCGCCAATTCGCTATCTGCCAGCAGGTCGGACAGGGTGAAGGCCGAGCCCTTCGCTTCCAACAGAGTGCCAGCCAAGACAACGCCTGCTTCGCACACCACGCCATCGGAAGGCGCCACAACCACATTGGACTCCGCGGCGACTGACCGCGCTCCGGGTCGTAGCTTGCGCGTGAAGAACTCGTGCAGGCTCGTGTACTGGTCAAGGGGCCATTCCGCCTCCGCCAGATCGATCTCGTACTTCCAGGCAAATGACTTGAGCACAAGAGCGCGAACCGGCTTGGGCAATTTGCGTCTGGCTCCCCATCCGACGACCCCGGACAGGGTTCTCTGCGGCGCAAGCCGCCAAGCGGACCGGACGACCCGCTCACCGAGAGATAGAGTGGACATTCCGGTTCAACCAGCCGTAAGAAAGCAAGATCAGAGAGAAAACTCTAGGCCAGGTCTTGCTTTCTGTGCAACCGCTTTCGATGCGAACACTGCCAGGAATGGCTTCTCTCAAAATGCGAGAAGGCGCTGACGCATCCGCAAATGGGCATTCCTGCCAATGCACGGCTGCGACAACGCCTCCTTGCGCGGCTCACGCGCGCACGCGCTATGCGTCGAAGTAGAGGGCGAACTCAAGCTGGGTCGGGCGCAAGCGCGACGGCTTGATCTCGTTCTCCTCTTTCCAATCGATCCAGGTGTCGATGACGTCCTTGGTGAAGACGTCGCCCTTGAGCAAGAAGGCTTGATCCTTCTTGAGCGCCTCGATGGCGTGCTCGAGCGAACCGGGTGCCTTGGGAACGTCCTTCATTTCCTCGGGCGACAGGGCGTAGATATCCTTGTCCAACGGGTTGCCGGGCTTGATCTTGTTCTCGACGCCGTCGACGCCAGCCATCAGCATGGCGGCAAAAGCCAGGTACGGATTGGTCGTCGGGTCAGGGCAGCGGAACTCGATGCGCTTGGCCTTGGCTGAGGCGGCCACAGGCACACGAATGGCGGCCGAGCGGTTGCGCGACGAGTACGCCAGGTTGACGGGCGCCTCGAACCCGGGCACCAGGCGGCGATAGCTGTTAAGCCCTGGGTTGGTAATAGCCAGAAGCGCCGGCGCGTGCTTGATGAGACCGCCGATGTAGTAGAGCGCCGTCTCGGACAAACCCGCGTACTGGTCGCCGGCGAAGATGTTCTTCTCACCCTTCCAGATCGACTGGTGACAGTGCATCCCCGAGCCGTTGTCTCCGAAGAGCGGCTTCGGCATGAAGGTCGCGGTCTTGCCATTGCGACGCGCGACGTTCTTGACCACATGCTTGTACCACATGGTTCGATCGGCCATGACCGTGAGCTTGTCGAAGAGCATGGACAGCTCGGCCTGTCCCGCGGTCGCCACCTCGTGGTGGAAGACCTCGATGGGGATCCCAATCCCTTGCAGGGTCAGCGCCATCTCAGCGCGAATATCGTACTGGGTGTCGTTGGGTGACACCGGGAAGTAGCCGCGCTTGTAGTCTGGCTTGTAGCCAAGATTTCCGCCCTCTTCATCGGCCGCGCTGTTCCAGCGACCCTCGACGGAATCGACCTTGTAGAAGGAGTGGTTCGGCCCTTCGCCAAAACGAACCTCGTCGAAGATGAAGAACTCCGGTTCCGGACCAAGGTACACGGAATCACCCAGGCCGATCTGCTTGATGTGCGCCTCGGCCTTCTTGGCGATATAGCGCGGATCACGGCTGTAGGGCTGGTGGGTAACGGCATCGACGATGTCACAGATGAGGGAGAGGGTCGGCTCCTTGAAGAATGGATCAATGCACGCCGTGCTGGCGTCAGGAACAAAGATCATGTCGGACTCGTGGATGGCCTTCCAGCCGCGGATGGAGCTGCCATCGAAGCCAAATCCCTCGGTAAAACAGTCATCGGTGATCCGGTGGATCGGCATGGTGGTGTGCTGCCACTGGCCCAAGAGATCGACGAATTTGTAGTCGACGAGCTTGAGTCCGCGTTCCTTGATCAGTTTCAAAACCTCGGCTGGTGACATTTGCTACGCTCCTCCTGCGCCTTCGATGCGCATATTTGTTAGGCGAACCACTCAATCCCTCTGGTTAGAGGGCGTCCTCGCCACGCTCGCCAGTACGTATGCGAATGACTTCCTCTACGGGCAATACGAAGATTTTTCCGTCCCCGATGTGGCCGGTGCGGGCCACCGACATGATGGCCTCCACCACGTCCTTGACCATGTCGTCCTTGACCACGATCTGGATGCGGACCTTGGGCACGAAATCCACGACGTAGGCGGAGCCGCGATAGACTTCTTTCCTGCCTCCCGTTCGCCCGAATCCCTTGACTTCCGAAACCGTCATACCCTGGACGCCGATCTCGCGTAGTCGATCCTTGACGTCATCGAGCTTGAACGGCTTGATGATTGCTTCGATCTTTTTCATGGGTCACCGGGCGCAGAGACTAGAGGGCCTTGGCTTTGGCTTCAATCTTCTTCGTGAATCACGCCAAAAGAAGATTAGCGATCCTAGGTTTCCGGCGTATTTCCTGTTGGCAAATTTGGCGTAACCCGGTGCTCAGCGGTCCAGGCAAACTGCGTTAACCCATGTGCGACATCAACGCGTCGCCACCTCCCAGCACCGCGGCTATTGGCTGATTGCCAGACCGCCTACCAGCTCGCGCACGTCGATCACGCCCTGGGCACGGCAGTAATCCTCCATCTCACGAATGATCCGTTCGGCCGACGCTGGGTCAACGAAACTCTGCGTGCCGACCTGCACACAGCTGGCTCCCGCGAGCAAGAATTCGATCGCATCGTTGCCGTCCTGGATGCCGCCTATCCCACAGATGGGAATGCCAATCTTCGCTCGATACACCTGATAGACCATGCGCAAGGCAACCGGCTTGATGGCCGGACCGGACAAACCACCGAACACCGTCGCGATCTTCGGCCGGCGGGTGCGCACGTCGATGGCCATGCCGGTGATGGTGTTGATGATCGATACCGCATCCGCCCCGTTGTCGGCACAAGCGCGAGCGAGAGCCACGATATCTGAGGTGTTGGGTGTCAACTTCACCCACAAGGGCTTGCGAATCACGGCCCGGCAGGCCTTCACCAGATCACTCAGCACCGACGGATCCCGACCAAACTCGATACCCCCTGCTTTGATGTTGGGGCAGGACACGTTCATCTCCAGGCCGTCAACCCCGTCGAGCGCGGCCAAGCGGGCGCCGCAGTCGACATACTCGTCGAACGTGGTGCCGAAGAAGTTGACCAACACGCGGGTTCCGCAGGCCCGCAGGAATGGCAGCTTTTCCCGGGCAAAGGCCTCGACACCGACGTTCTCAAGACCGATGGAGTTCAGCATGCCTGCGGCGGTCTCGCAGATGCGCGGAGGCGGATTGCCGAGGCGAGGGCTGGGAGAGATTCCCTTGGTCACCAGCCCACCCAGGCTGCGCAAAGAACACAGGGCGTCAAATTCCTGGCCATAGCCAAAGGTGCCCGACGCGGTCAGCACAGGATTGTGGAACCCGATTCCGCCGCAGTTCGTGAGCAGCGCTGGCGCTCCTGCTGCTTCCCGCGTGTCGAGACTGGAGCTCATTGCTGGCCCCCTTCGTTCGGACTAGTCGAAGCAGCCGTCGCGTGGGCCATCACCTCAGAGGCAGGAAAGACCGGACCATCTTTGCAAACGTAGCGATACGGGCGCGTCTGCGCCGCCACTGCGCAGCCTAGACACACGCCGATGCCGCAGGCCATCTGCTCCTCCAGTGAGAGATAGCACTCGATGTCGCAACTCTGGGCAATGCGCCCCACGGCCCAGAGCATCGCGCGTGGGCCGCAGGCCATGATGCGCAGGCGGCGGGTCGAAGCCGCTGCACGCCAGTGTTCAAGGCGAGCCTCCAGCTCATCCGTCACACGGCCGCGACGGCCCAGCGAGCCGTCTTCGGTTGCCAGGTGGAGGGCGATTCCCTGGCCGCGCATCTCGCCCAGCAGCACCAAGTCGCGTGAAGTCCTGCCACCGTAGAGCATCTCAGAACCGCTGGCCAGGCCGAGACGCGCGGCTGACTCGGCCTGCATGAAGAGTGGCGGCAGGCCCACACCCCCGGCGACGAGCAGATCGGTCACGTCGGATGAAGGCTCGGGAAAGCTGTTGCCGAGGGGCCCCAGGACAGAAACCCGTGACCCAGGAGGCGACCGTTCCATTAGCGCGGTGCCCTTGCCAACCACCTTGGCGAGCAAGTCCGCGCGCCCATCGTGAGCCACTGACAAGAGCGACAGCGGCCGAGGAAGGAGAGGGTCACGCCCCCAATCGCCGCGAAGCATCACGAACTGGCCGGGCCGACTTCCTGCGAGGGGTTCGCAGCCACCGAGGCGAAAAACGAAATATCCACCACCGAGCGAACGGTTCTCAATGACGCGGGCGTCGAAATAGCGCATCTACTGCCTACGCCCTCTTCTACAACGGCAGCACCCAGCAGCGCCACGCTTGCCGTCCTGGTCAGCCCATGTTTTCTTCGATTTGAGTTTTGATTGATACTTCAATGCGCAACCAGTTGAAATTCTTTGCAAATAATCAATCTTCCGCAGAAGTCACGGGGACAAATGCCATGATTTTGGTGGTGCTACGCCGTGTGATTTGTTGCACGTCGCGGTCAGCTGTGTTACTAGCCGAAGTTGTCGTGAATTCAGGGCTTTGATAATGGATTTCATGTTTGAAGATGAGGTCGACGAGGTCGGATCCGATGTAGAAGCCTTTTGCCCGAAATGCAAGGCTGACACGACTCACGTCGTGATCTCTAAGTACGAAGACGAGATTCGCCGCGTCCAGTGCAATCCATGCGGGGACGTGCACTCGTTCAGAAAGCCCCGCGGTGAAGCAGAAGACGACGTCCCAGAGCCTGTCGCGGCGCGTAAGCGCGCGATGATGAAGAAGCACACCTGGGAGGAGTTCTTCGCCAAGCATGGCGAGAAAGAGGCGAAGCCGTACGAGTTCCGCGAAGGCTATCGCGAAAACCAAATCGTATCCCATCCAAAGTTCGGCAAGGGCTTCATCTCGGAGATTGTTTCGGAGAGCAAGGTGGAGATCACCTTCGCGGACGCGCGACGCATCTTGGTCCACAATCGCAAGGACATCCCAGGGTCGCCGTTGGCTGCCGAGGATGACGGGCTACCGTCGAGTGCTCTTCCCGCAAAGCCCCCGGCCGGGACCAAGTCCAAGGACAAGAAGTTGCCGGCGCAAGCCAAGCCCGCACCGCCCGCGCGAGAGTCCACCGCAGAAACGGCGCGCAAGGGTGACGTTGTGGCATCCAACAAGCCTGCGCCAGAGGCGCTCGCGAAGCAGTCAGTCGCAAAGCAGCAGGTCGTCCCAAAACCAGCCGCCAAGAAACCGGCCGCCAAGAAGCCGGCCGCTAAAAAGCCGGCTGCCAAAAAACCGGCTGCTAAGAAACCGGCCGCCAAGAAGCCGACTGCTAAGAAACCGGCTGCCAAAAAGCCGGCTGCCAAGAAACCGGCCGCCAAGAAACCGGCCGCCAAGAAGCCAGCTGCCAAAAAGCCGGCTGCCAAGAAGCGCAAGTAGCAAGGTGGCCAGAGCCGGCCAGCGTTGCCATCCCTAGCGGATGACAAGCACGAAGATGTCATAGAAGGCGTGGGTGTAGACAGCCACGGCGAACCCGCGTCGCAAGAACAGAAGACCGAAGAAGAGGCCGGCTAGTACTCTGAACACGAAGGGGCCGAGCACGAGTGGGTCGCCGTAGGGCGGGAGATGGTGCATCGCGGAGAACACTACCGACGAAAGCACGAGGGCCGAGATCAATGCGGCCCACCGGGCGATGTGCGCGAGCTTCTCCAACACAAAGGCCAGGCCGCTCAGTAGGCCCAGACGGAACACGCTTTCTTCGTAGACGCCTGCGCCCAGCGACATCACAAAACGGGTCACGAGGCCCTGCCCTTCGATCCCGCCCGCAAGTCTTGGCGAGATGCTGAGCACCTTGGTCATCACAAAAACGATCAGCGACCCCATGGTGAGGGCCCAAACCACGCTTTCGAGAATGACTGGAACCACCACCGCGCGGTTGAAATCCTGGTGCCGTCCCAGCACCGCCACGGTTAGCAGGAACAAAACCAGGACGCCGCCCAGAAAGCCCAGATAGCCAGTCAGGGTGAGGCCGAAGGTGCGGAAAAGCAGCGTCGTGACGAAGTCCGCCCCATTCAACATGGGCAGAGTGAACAGGACCCCCACCTGATAGATGAGAAAGATAGGGAAGACGAGGACAAGGCTCGTCAGCAGATTTCTGGGGTTGTCGGCGGCCGCTGGCATGACGGTCTACCTGGGAACCGATCGCGCGTCCCGGTCATGCCACATCTGCAAATTGGGAACAGATGGGGCCGAGCGGCCGCGGGAGCCAGTCGCGCTGTCGCCCGAACGCGCCGCCGCGCGCGCCGCGCCTGGCGTCTGCGCGGGCGGCTCGACCACGGCCGCCACTTCGTGCTTGGGATCGAGGTACTTGCGCGCCACTCGAACAACATCGGCAACCGTGACCTTCATGATGTTGTCGCCGTAGAGACGATAGGATCGCCACCCCTGACCGTAGGCCTCGTAGAACGCCAGCGCGGCCGCAATCGCACTCTTGCGCTGCAGACCGATGGCGTGGGTCCCGATGAGATAGCGCTGCGCTCGCTGCAATTCGTCCGCGGAGATGCCGTTCTCCGCCACGGCCTTCAGTTCCTGCCGAATGGCGTGCACGGCTTCTTCCACTTTCTCCGGGCTGGTGGCCACGTAGACGGCAAAATAGCCCGGGTCCATTCCTTCAAGGGAAAAGGCGCTCACCCGATAGGCCAGGGCCCTCTTCTCTCGAATCTCGCTGAACAGGCGCCCCCCCTGTCCGGACAGGACATGCGCCAGTATTTCCAAGGAGAAGCGATCGGGATTGGAGAAGGTCACGCCCGGGAAGCCCAGCACGACATGCGCCTGCTCCTTGGCCAAGAACTTGAAAACCTGCCTCGGCCCTTCCGACGCCGGCTCGCTTGCCACATCGGGCTGCGTGGCGCCTGCTTCGGATGCGTAGGCAAAGAGCGTGGCCACCTTGGAAATCACGCGGTTGGGATCCACGTCGCCCACCACCGCCAGGGTTAGGTTGTTGATCGCGTAGAAGCGATGGAAGTGTTGTAGCAGCTTGCGCCGGGTGAAACCCGCGACGGAGTCTGACGTGCCCAGAGGATCGAGGCGATAGGGATGCTTCTTCCACATGCCCGAATGGAAGAGCCGGAAGGACACCTGACCCAGGTTGTCCTCCTGCGCCCGGATGTCGTCGACGACGATTCGCCTCTCCTTGTCCAACTCTTCCTCGGAGAAGGTGGCGTTGAGCAGGCAGTCCGCCACCAAATCGAAACCCCGCTCAAGATAGCGCGACAGGAACTCGGCCTGCAGCCCCAGACTGTTGCGACCCGAGTAGCCTGAGATGCTGCCCGCCATGCCCTCGACCTCGTTCATGATCTGCTCTGCGCTGCGGGTCTTGGTGCCGCGTGAGAGCAGCGCCGCCAGCATGTGGGAGATGCCGTTTGATCGCTCGTCCTCGTAGCGCAAACCACCCACCCAGGTCGCGCGCACAGCCACGATGGGCACCGAAGCGTCGCGCAGCACCAGAAGCTTGAGTCCTGAGGGGAAAACGTGCGTGACGACACGGTCCCCCTCGCCCGCCGCGGTGGCCCGCGCAAAACGCGCGTCGGCTCTGGCCTCGGCAGCCTCGGCCAGTTTCCTGATCGATGCCGCGATCTTCTCCGTCTTTGCCTTCTGCTTGTCAGTCTTGGGCTCGGGCACCTGCGCGAAAACTGTCAGGTTCGACACCCGCAAGTACTGGGCAGCCACGCGTCTCAGATCGGCCGGGGTCAGTTTCTGCACGCTGGCCAGGTAGCTATCTTCGAAGCCTACGTCGCCCGCGATAGCGGTGAAGAAACCCAGCTTGCGCGCGTGGCCTTGCACCGTCTCCTTGTCGTAAACGCGATCGCTTTCCAGGATGGTGCGCGCCTTGGCCAGCTCCTCCTGCGCCATCTCTTCGTGCGACAGACGCAAGACCTCATCGAGCAGGGCGCGGGTAGCCTCGTCGACGCGACCGGGAGGAAGGCTGGCGGCCACCACCATGAGCCCGGGATCGCGCGCAGAAAACAGGTATGCCGAGGTGTTGGTCACGAGTTGGCGATTGCGCACGACCTCGAGATTGAGCCGCGAGCTGTCGCCCTGGCCGAGCGCGACGGCCAGAAGGTCGAGCGCTGGAACGTCGGCGTGGTTGATGGCAGGGGTGTGAAAACCCAGAAGTAGCTGGGTTTCCTTCACGTCACGGGCAGCCGCAACCACGCGCAGCTGGGATTGCTCGGCCTGCCTAGGCCGGGCCGGGGCTGGGACTCCCTCGGGAAGCGAGGCGAAGGCCTTGGTAATCTTCTGGCGCGCACTGCCCGCCTCGAAGTCGCCCACCACAACCAAGGTCAGGTTGCTGGCCACGTAGCACTTGGAAAAGAAGGCCACCAGATCTTCCCGGCGCAACCGGCCCACGGTGGCCTCGGTCCCGATGATAGGACGACCATAGGGATGTTGGTCAAAGGCAGCGTGAAACAGCCCCTGCCCTGCCTGGCGTTCCGGGTCGTCGAGTCCCTGCTTTATCTCTTCGAGCACCACGTGGCGCTCGCGATCGAACTCGGCAGGGTCGAAGCTGGCGTTCTGCAGCGTGTCCGCCAGGATGTCGAGGCCGGCATCGAAAAACCGACTGGCCAGCACGATGTGGTACACGGTTTCGTCGTGGCTGGTCCAGGCGTTGATCTCGCCGCCCGATCCCTCCACTTCGCGCGCGATCTGGCCCACACCGCGCCGCTTGGTCCCCTTGAACAGCATGTGTTCGAACACATGCGCNNCTGGTTGCGCCACCCCGGAAGCACCGGTCGGCCATTCGTGACTACAGCCGACGGCAGCCAGGAGAGTGCAAGAGAGGACAGCTAGCCTCACCGCCGCAACGGTAGCACGTCGCGGGCCTGCTTGGGGACATGCGGCGTGGTAGGTTGAAAACCGTGACAGGCATACGTCTCTGTCCCACGTGCAAACGAAGCATCCCCCCCGAGGCGGCCAGCGCGCCCTTTCGCCCGTTTTGCTCGCAGCGTTGCAAGATGGCGGACCTGGGGAGTTGGTTGGACGGCGCCTTCCGCATCAGCTGCTCCATTTCTGAAGAGGATCTCGACCAGGGCGTGGCGCCAAACCAAGACGAGACGGATGAGCCACAGTGAAGTCGTTTTCTCGTGGCGACGTCGACCGCTCGTGCTAGTTTTCCCGACCTTGGCGGCGGGGGAAGGTGAGCTGGGGTTCGGCCCGGCCAGCTTCCAGGTCAAAAATAATCGTTCGGGGCGTGGCGCAGTCTGGTAGCGCGTTCGGTTCGGGACCGAAAGGCCGGAGGTTCAAATCCTCTCGCCCCGACAACCACCATCGTTTCTCCGGCACTCCGCGGATTCGCAGGGGGCGGGCATATGACTAGCGACCCGGTACCTGAGTGAGGCGCGTACCCACCGGGATCGGGTGGCCGGCTAGTACCGCGGCGGCGGGCATGCGCTTGCGACCGGGCATCTGCAGCTCGGCAAAAGTGACGGCGCCCCCGCCGCATGCGACGGCCAACCCCTGTGGCACCAGGCCCTGGACTTCGCCGGGGGTGCCCTGTCCCTCTATCACGCGCGCGCCAAAGACTTTCATCGGCTCGCCCTCAAGAAAGACGGTTGCGCCCGGCCAGGGATCCACACCGCGCGCCTGTGCTGACACAGCTGAGGCAGGAGCGCCAAGGTCAAGATAGCCGTCCTCCTTTTTCATGAGCGGCGCCAGCGTGGCTCCTGCCTCATCCTGCGCTTGCAGCGCAACAGTGCCGTCGGCGATGCACGGCAGAGTTGCCACCAGCAACTTGCTGCCCAGCGATGCCAGCCGCTCGCCCAGCGTGCCCGCGGTGTCGTCATCGCGAATCGGCTCTTCCACCGAGGCTGCCACCGGCCCGGTATCCAGCCCTTGCTCCATGCGCATCACGCACACCCCGGTCTTGCTCTCGCCACGGATCACGGCCCATTGGATGGGCGCAGCGCCGCGATACTTGGGCAGCAGCGAGGCGTGCATGTTCCACGCGCCCAGCCTGGGCACGGCCAAGAGATCCGGGGGCAGGATGCGACCATAGGCCACCACCACGAAGACATCGGGCTGCAAAGCCAACAGCGTCTTGGCCAGCACACCGTCTCGCACTTTGAGGGGCTGCTCGACCGGCAGGCCAAGGCGCAAGGCCAGTTCCTTCACCGGTGGCGGCTGCAGCTTCTTGCCCCGCCCCGCGGGCCGGTCCGGCTGGCTCACCACCGCCAACACCTGGTGCTCGCGCGCCACCGCTTCCAGCGACGACAGAGCAAAGGCCGGAGAGCCGAAAAAGATCACGCGCATGCGTTCACCCCTGGGGCGCGTCGGGGGCGGACTGGGGGTTCGCTTGCGACTGTGAACCCTGCGCATCCGATTCTGCTGCCAGGTTGCCCTGGTAGGCGGCTCGCAAGGCGGGCGTGGCAAGAATGCGCAGCCCCTCGTCCAGCACCTCGCGAATGGTCTCCAGCGCTTCTTTCAGCTCGTGGGCCAGCTCCGGTCCCAGAACCTCTGGCGAGCACTCCCGCACCAGCCGCTGGTGGGCTCGCCGAATCTCGACTGCGTCCGCCTGGCGATCCACGCCCAAGACCTGGAAGTAGTCGCCCACCTGTGCCAGCGCATGCCGAGCCATGGCCCGCTCGCGCGCGATCTGCAAATCGCGCACTCCGATGTGCAAGCCCTCACTGGCTGCGCTCCCTGCACTTGCGGGTCGCAAGGCACCGAAGCACAACAGGGCAAAGGCGATCTGCCACACCGTCGCATCGGGCAGGCCGCTAGAACGTGCGACCTCGTCCAAGGAACGCACGCCATCGAACAAGAGCGGCACGCGCGCCTCTGCCGGATCGGACAGCATCTGCCTGACTACATCGGCCGAAGTGCCCGACGTGTCGAGCGCGAACAGGTTCTTGCCGGAGCCGACGTGAGTCGCGATCTTCTCGATGGCATAGCCACGCGCGAGGCCCTCGCGGACCAGTGCCGCGGGATGGCGCAGAAGCCGCGTCCGTTCCGGCCCGGCGGTCAGGCCGGGCTCGATCTGCCAATGGCCAGCGCTCCAGCCAAACAGCGAAAGGATGACGCTTTCGTAGTGGCGACGTACCGCCGGCAGCAGCTCGTCGCTGCGCAAGAGGCCCAGGTCGACCAACACCCCGCCCACCTTACGGCCGGAAGCATCGACCACCTTCTCCACCTCCTCACGTTGAGCTGGCGACACGGCCCGCTCGCGAACCAGCATAGCCAGCATGCGATCCGCCACATCATTCGATGCGGCCATAACCGGCAAGCCCGCCTCGAAATACACGCACTTCTCTACCGATTCGTACCAAATTCTCAAACGACCGGTGGTGCCGTCGCTGAAGATGCGGCCCATCAAGACAGGCAGGCCGATCTCGGCCAGATTGCCGGCGGTCGTGGAGCCCTCCTGCCCCACGACCTCCAGCGCCGTCGACATCTCAGCCTCGATGACATCGTCGATGCCCGCGGCCAGTCGGCCGAGTAGCTGTGAGAGATCTTCGTTCACCGGTGCCATCACAATACGCTTTGTGGATCGACGTCGATAGCCAGCCGCAAGTCACGCGGCAGTGTCACCTGGGCAGCCGCCCGCGCCGCAGCCAGCAGTTTGCCCCGGTCGGTACCGGCCAGCCAGATCTGATAGCGACTGCGCCCGCGCAGCCTGGCAATGGGTGCCTCGGCCGGCCCCAGAACCTGGACGGCGGCGCCCCCCTGCGCGCGGGCGCGAGCGGCCGCATCCGTGGCAGCGGCGCGAACCGAGGCTTCATGACGACCATCCAAACGAAGAGCGATCATACGCGAAAACGGTGGATAGCTCGCACTTTCTCGCCGGGCCAGCTCGTCGCGCACGAAGCCCTCGTAGTCGTGGTTGCGCAGAAACTGGATGGCCGGGTGCTCCGGGCAATAGGTCTGCACCACAATGCGGCCCGGCCGATCGCCGCGGCCGGCCCTACCCGCGACCTGCTCGAGCAACTGGAAGGTGCGCTCCGCCGCGCGGAAGTCGGGCAGGTGCATGCCCTGGTCAGGTTGCAGCACGCCCACCAGGGTCACCCCGCCGAAGTCGTGACCCTTGGTCACCATCTGGGTCCCCACCAGGATATCGATCTCGCGTTGGTGCACGCGCGCGAGCAGCTTTTCCAGTTGGTCGCGCTGGCCGTCGGTGGTGTCGCGGTCCAGCCGCGCCACGCGCGCCCCGGGAAAAAGTTCCCGCACCACGCTCTCCACTCGCTCGGTCCCGGTTCCCAGCCCT
>PMLB01000393.1:13488-13923 GCA_003158735.1 Myxococcales bacterium
CAGCCCTGGCGCCAGCAGGTGGTCAGGCCCGAGGCGGTGGCGCCGGAGATCGATGATCTCGACGGGCGGCAAGGGCCGCGCGGCTGCCGCGGGATTGGCCCGCGTGGGCAGCAGCAACCGACGAAAGCGCCCGAGCAAGACGTTGCGATAGCTCTCCAGCGACGGCGTGGCCGAGCCCAACACGACCACAGCCTTGGCCCGCAGCGCCCGCATCACCGCCAGGTCGCGGCCGTGGTAGCGCACGCCGTCCTCTTGCTTGAAGGATCCGTCGTGCTCTTCGTCAACCACCACGACCGCCAGCGCGTGCACCGGCGCAAACACGGCTGAGCGCGCACCCACCGCGATGCCGACTTCGCCGCTGCGCAAACGCCGCCAGGCCGCCAGCCGATCCGCGGGCGGCAAGGCACTGTGCAAGACCGCGACGTCGTCACCGAA
>PMLB01000229.1 GCA_003158735.1 Myxococcales bacterium
TGTGAGAACAACGTGTGCATCGGCCAGGCCCCGGCCTGTACGCCGGTGACCTGCGACACCGTCGGAGGGGGACGGTACTGCGGCGATGTGGGGGACGGCTGCGGGGGCACGTTGAAATGTCCCAGCGATTGTCCCCAAGCCGGATGGGTATGTCAGGATCACTTGTGCATCGGGCCGCCAGCGGTCTGCACCAAGATCACGTGTGAGACGGCCGGCGGGAACCACTACTGCGGGACAGTGGGGGACAATTGCGGCGGGTCGTTGGATTGTGGGGCCGATTGCCCGCCCGGCTGGACCTGCGCGGACGACCACATCTGCAAGGGGGTGCAGCCTTTCTGTGTCCCTCTGAGCTGCACGACGTCGAGTGGTGATCGCTACTGTGGAACCGTGGGCAACGGCTGCGGGGGTACTCTCGAGTGTGGGAGTGACTGTCTCGCAGGATGGACCTGCGGCGACGACCAGATCTGCAAAGGGGGTCCAGGAGTTTGCACGCCAACAACATGTGATGCGCCCAACGGGGACCACTATTGCGGCACGATCGGCGACCAGTGCGGCGGCACACTCGACTGTGGAACGACCTGTCCCAAGGCAGGCTGGGTGTGCAACAACAACATCTGCAAAGGCGACCCAAACTGCCAGCCACTGAGCTGTGTGGCATCGAGCGGGGACAATTATTGTGGGGCCATTGGGGACGGCTGTGGCGGGACGCTAGATTGCGGCACGACCTGTCCCAAGGCAGGCTGGGTGTGTGTTGACGGTTTGTGCAAGGCAGGGCAGGGCTCCGGCTGCGTGGCGAGAACCTGCACCACGACCTCGGGAGACCAATACTGTGGAACCATCGGCGACGGCTGCGGCAACTCGGTGGACTGCGCAGCCACTTGCACGAAGTCCGGATGGGATTGCAAAGATCACCTGTGCAAGGCGGGGCCGACGGCCAACTGTGCGCCGCTGGCCTGTACCACCGCAAACGCTGACCAGTACTGCGGAGCCATTGGCGACGGCTGCGGCAACTCGCTGGACTGCGGAACGACTTGCAGCAAGACCGGCTGGACCTGCGAGGGCAACCTGTGCAAAGGCGAGCCGCCGGTCTGCACGCCGCTGACCTGCACCACCGCGAGTGGCGACCAGTACTGCGGAACCATCGGTGACGGCTGTGGCCATTCGTTGGACTGCGCGAGCACCTGCAGCAAGACCGGGTGGGCCTGCGAGGACCACCTGTGCAAGGGAGGGCCCGCGGTCTGCACGCCCGTCGCCTGCAAACCGGCTTCAGGCGGTCAATATTGCGGGACCATCGGCGACGGCTGCGGCCACTCGATGGTGTGTAGCTCGGACTGCTCCGCTGCTGGCCCTGGCTGGGTGTGCGGCAGCAACAGCGTGTGCGTGGGCGGATCAACCTGCCAGTCGTTGACCTGTGCGGCCTCGAGCGTGGACAGCTACTGCGGGTCAATCGGCAACGGCTGCGGCGGGACGCTCGCGTGCAGCGCAACCTGCCCCAAAGCAGGCTGGGTTTGCCAAAGCGGCCTGTGCAAGGCTGGGCCCAGCTCGGGCTGCGTGGCAGCCACCTGCACCACGGCGAACGGTGATCAGTACTGCGGAACCATCGGCGACGGCTGTGGCAACTCGCTCGACTGTGGGAGCACCTGCAGCAAATCCGGATGGACTTGTCAGGACCACCTGTGCAAAGGCGACGCAGGGGTGTGCACGCCGCTGGCTTGCACGACTGCGAATGGCGACCAGTATTGCGGAATCGTCGGCGATGGGTGCGGCAACTCGCTCGACTGCGGGAGCACCTGCAGCAAGGCCGGCTGGACCTGCCAGAACAACTTGTGCAAGGCAGGACCGGGCGCTGGCTGCACGGCGCTGACCTGCGCGACGGCCAGCGGCGATAACTACTGCGGAACCATCGGCGACGGGTGCGGCAACTCACTGGCTTGCGCAGCCACCTGCCCCAAAACCGGATGGACGTGCCAGAACAACCTATGCAAGGGACCGCCAGGCGTGTGTACCTCCCTCACCTGCAATCCAGCCTCAGGTGGCCAGTATTGTGGAACCGTGGGCGACGGGTGCGGCAATTCGCTTGCTTGCAGTACGGATTGCTCGACGGCCGGCAGCGGCTGGGTGTGCGGCAGCAACAACGTGTGCGTGGGTGGACCGAGCTGCCAGAAGCTGAGCTGCAACAACGCGAGCGGGACTCAGCAGTACTGCGGGACCGTGGGTGACGGGTGCGGCGGCACGCTAGGCTGTGCAGCCACCTGTGCCAACGGAACGCCCTGCGGGGCCGTGACGCCCAATGTTTGCGAACCCTGCGGCGGCCTGTGCTTGAATCGGGTTCGCTGCAGCGGCACGGCCACCACCAGCATCAGCGGCACGGTGTACGATCCCGCGGGCTACAACCAGCTCTACAACGTGATTGTGTCCATCCCGAATGCGGCGCTGGACCCGATCCCCAGCGGGGTGACCTGCTCCACCTGCGACGGCCAGGTATCAGGCGCGCCGATAGCTTCCGCATTGACCGATGCCAATGGGCACTTCCAGCTCAACAACGTGCCCTGGGGCGTTGATTTTCCGCTGGTCATGCAACTGGGCAAGTGGCGTCGCCAGATCACGATCCCCAAATCGATGGTCACTAACAAGTGTGGGGACAATCCCATTACCGAGACCAAGCCGGTAACCCTGTTGCGCCTGCCCAGAAACATCCACGACGGGGACAACAACGGGCAGTACGCCAGCATCCCCAAGATCGCCATAACGGCGGGGCATGCTCAAAATACCAGTAATACGCCTACCACCGACGAGCGCCTGCACTGCCTGCTTCGCCGGATAGGTGTCGACTCGTCTGAATTCACCCTGCCCAGCGGCTCTGGGTCGGTCAAGTTGTACAATCAGTCACAAAGCTCTGACACGTGCAATCAGATATCAGGGATCACGGGAACCTTCCCTGATGCAACTACTAGTCTCTGGGACAGCTCGGCTCACCTGAACCAGTACGACGTAGTCCTGCTCAACTGTGGCGGCAGCAAGGACGGCGGGGATCCAACCACCACCACGGGTCGAAGTTTCATTCCGAGAAATCCATCAGCGGTCGATCTGATGAAGGCCTATGTGAACGCTGGCGGGCGTGTCTTCGCCGAACACTATCACTGGGCCTGGATTCGTTCGTTCACGGGCTATCCCTCCACCTTCGGCGACGTTGCAACTTGGAATGCGGGTGCCGGCGTGATCGGAGCGACGGCAAGGGACACAATCATTGACCAATCATTCCCCAAGGGCATCGCGTTTGCTAGCTGGCTGTTCAATGTCAGCGCCACCACAAACCCCGGCCACCTGACACTATCAAGTGCAGTGAAACTCACGGCCATCGACCAGATCAAACCGCCTTCGCAGCGATGGATCTTCGAACCTTTGCCCTCAGATGCAGGGGTTTTACCCCCGGACGCGGGCGTCACAGGTGCCCAGGCGCAATATACCCACTACTTCTCTTTCAACACGCCGATCGGTGCAGCCGAATCAGCCCAGTGTGGAAAATTTGTATACACCGCTTTGCATGTGACCGATGCCGCATCCGCCGACTTTCCAGGAGATCCAGACACCAGTGCAGGCAACGTATTCCCCGGTTGCTGCTCCACTCGTACCGCGCTTTCGCCGCAAGAGAAGGCGCTGGAGTTCATGATCTTCGACCTCTCGGGGTGCGTGAACCCGGTTGACTTGCCGCCCACGCCGCCTCCGGTCGCTGGAGCCACGCCCCCGGCAGCCCCGCCGCCGCCTGCGGCTCCTCCGCCCCCTCCGCCCCCGCCGCCGCCTGCTGCGGCCCCGCCGGCTCCGGGTCGCCGTACGTGATCGTCGACTCGCCCAGGTACTGCCGGCAGTGCGCGAACGTGGACAGCGTGCGGCCTTCCAACCCGGTGTCGCGAAGCATCGTCAACTCCGTCACCGCGGGCAGCCTGAACCCGGAGCCGCCCACCGTCAAGTCCTGATACTCAATCGCCTTGAACGCCTTGCGAATCGGCATGCCCGCGGGAAACTCCGTCACCCGCAATTCGAAGCGCAGCAGATCAAGGCTCTGCGCGTCGTGCCAGGCCGTCACTTCATAGCCCACTACGCCCTTCACCGGCGGCGCGTAAACCATGTAGTTGCTGAGCGCGATTGGCACCGTCTGCGTGAACTTCACCACCGCGCGTCCCCGCAGCGTATCGTCTCCGGCGAAGTGCAGCGGGACCATGCCGCGGTAGACCGCCATCAGGTGCAACGCGAAATCGCCCGTCCCAATCGCCCCTTCTCCGCCCACCATCTCCGCCAGGTCCCGCTCCTCGAGCTTCGGCGCTCCGGGCCACGCATACAGCTCGCTCCCCTTGAAATAGGCGACTTCCACCCGCACCCGGTCCAGCAGGCGAAACTTCGTCTGGGATGGATTGCGCGCCGAGCGCTCAATCGTCTCCACACACGTGTAGTCCGGCAGCCGGTGTAGCATCTCGCCCATCACCGCGCGCACCCGCGCCACCAGAATCGCCTCCCTGTCGGGCGTTTCGGAGGCGCCCCATAGCGCGCCCGCAGCGGCCGTCGCTAGCAGGCACGGGAGCATGCGCTCAAGTAATCTCATCTCAGGAGTCTGACCCCTTATTATCTGCTAACATCGCTCTCATGGCTGTCAAGGCAACTGTTTTCAACAATGGCCCGGTCCGTTTGGAAGCTTCGGACCCCGTGGAACTCGCAATTTTCGATCAGGCCGGCAACATGTTCGGGCTCGCCGGACGTACCGTAATTTCCCTGTGCCGCTGCGGGCTCTCCGCCAATAAGCCGTTCTGCGATGGCGCCCACAACCGCGAAGGCTTCCAGTCGTCCTGCGAGGCTCGCGAACTGCCCGCGCCCAAACCCAAGCCCGTGCCATAGCCCGATCCCGCGCCCAGCCTGAACCTCACTGCCGCGCCCTGCGCCCGGCACCCGTGGTTCGTCTGGGATGTAGAGTATGGAGGAGCCACACGGCCGGCGACTGTCCGCCGTTCCCGGACCACGAAAATCGCGCCGCCCAACGCATCCATGCCGCGCCGTTCCAAGCCCCGCACCTCCAGGCTGAGTCACCTTCGCTCGTTGCTCTGGACCATCCCCGCCGCCATGCTCGCCACCGCGGTGATGATCACCGGCTACGTCGTCGTTTCTCTCCTCACCCGGGGCGACAAATACCAGCCGTGGTTCTGCCGCCGGTGGGCCGCGGCGGTCTTCGGAATCGCCGGAGCGCACGTCCGCATTGAAGGTGGGGAACGCCTCGACCCCACGTCCAACTACGTCGTCGTCGCCAACCACTCCAGTCTGCTCGACATCCCGGTGCTCATGGGATGGCTGCCCTTTCGCTTCAGATTCCTGGCCAAGCGCGAACTGTTGAAGGTCCCTTTCATCGGCTGGTACCTGCGCCACGACGGCCACCTGACGGTGGACCGCAAGAGCCTGCGCTCCTCCATCGAGAGCACCAACGAATGTGCGCGCCTGATCCGGGAAAAACACCTCTCCGTGCTGATCTTCCCCGAAGGAACGCGTTCCCCCGACGGCCATCTGCAGCGCTTCCGCGACGGCGCCGCCTACCTCGCCATCCAGTCCGGCGTTCCGCTGCTGCCGGTCGGAATCGTGGGCACCCGCGACGTCCTGCCGGCACGCTCCTCGTGGTTCATGCCGGCCGATATCGAACTGCGCCTCGGCCACCCGGTCCCGATCGATGCACTCACCGCCAGGGACCGCCCGGCACTCACCGCCCGCCTCGAACAGGATGTCCGCAACCTGCTCGCAGGATCCGCAGAAGAAGTGGGTGGAAGTGGAAGCAGCGCCGCCTGACAGAAAGTGGATACCCGCGTTCGGGTGAAAAGGATCAAGCCAAGTTGCCGCTGGCGTCCTGCGCTGGCGTCCGCTGGGCCGGCGGGACGTACTTCTCTTTCCGGCCGCGGAAACTCACGAAGTTGCAGCGGCAGGCCTCGCAGCGCCAGCGGCGGGCGCCGAACCACATCTGGATCCGCATCGAAAGCGCCGCGTGATAGTGGCGCAGATCCCAGGTGGTGAGATCCTGGCGCAGGCAGCGCGGACATTGGGCGTAGAACAGGGCACTGAGGCCCGGCCCATGGACGGTGTAGCGCGCGGAACATTCTCCACAGCGGGCGGGAAAGCTGCCGTGCAGCAGTCGCAGATAGTCGCCCAACGTGCGTGCCCGCCCGACGCGAACGCGGGGCGAGCCGCAAAACGGACACTTCTGAACTTGATGCATAGCATTAACAGGCTATTACGAGCCGCGCGGCCGACAGCAGACCGCGACGACGAGCGGAGCAGCGCTCGCGCCTCCCGCGACCCTCATTTAGAGTATAAGCCGAGGAAATCGGACTGGGGCCAACGCCAATGCGACGGGGCGCAGAGGGGAGGACTGGGAACGCCGTCGGCCGGCGGCCGGGATTCGATGTGCCGCGCGCCGCTTAGCAGCCCGTGGTAATAGTCGATGCGACGCCAAAAAACGGGGACAGCCACCGCTTTTCGCACCAAGCCGCGCCGATTCTAAAAGGCTTACCGCAGCGAAAAACGGTGGCTGTCCCCGCTTTTTGCCTTCGACGCACTTCTACCACGGGCTGTTAGGAGAGGGTCTCCGCGCCGCGGGCGCGGCGCGGGGCGCGCTCGACATAGGAACGCTCATACGCGGTGAAAGCCTTCTTGAGCTCCGCGCAGACACGGTTTTCGGTGCCAATGGAGAGGCCATCGATTTCGCGGACACCCAGCAGATCGCGCGTCGAGGAGGTCATGAAGAGGCCGTCCGCGGCTTCGAGATCGGGCAGCGTGAGCGGACGTTCTACGACTTCGATGCCCGGCGCATGGATTTCCTCCAGAAGCAACTCGCGGGTGACGCCCGGCAGGCAGCCGGACGAGAGCGGCGGCGTGGTGACGCTGTCGCCGAAAACGGCGAAGAGATTGGCCGAGGTGCACTCGCTGGCCTCGCGGCGCTCGTTGAGCAGGAGCGCTTCGTCGAAGCCGGCCCGATGCGCGTCTTCGTACCACACCAGGTTCATGGCCCAGGAGAGAATCTTCGAGCCGGCGAAGGGACCGGCGGCAAAGCGGGCATTGGGCACGATCATCAGACGGGCCTCGCCGCCCCAGTCGTTGCGGGCGGCGGTGAAGGCGATCAGATCGACGTCGAGCTTAGATGCCGGCCCCTGCCACATGGTGCCCTGATTGCGGACGACGGCGACGCGCAAGGTGGCATTGAAATCGCGGTTGGCTTCGACGAGCGTCAACAACATTTCTTCCAACTCCGCCGGTTTCCATGGAAAGGGAACGCGCAGCAGATCGGCGTCGCGGCGCATGCGGGCCCAATGGTGGTCGAAGGCAAATAGCACGCCGTCCACGATTTTGATGGTGGAAAAAACGCCCCATCCGTTCATCAGCCCGACCTGGCCGGGCGAGAGAAAGAGATCGGTGGATGGACGGACGTGGCCGTTATGAAGCAGCAAGGGATGAATCACACTCTTAGTCTATCGCCAGTCACTCGCCGGACCGGCGGCGGACGCAGTTGCGGCGTTCGAAGTGCAGGCTCAGGCTGCAGCCCAGGCGGTGAAACAGGAGGGGCGGGCGGTGGCGGAGGTTTCGATCAGCTCGGCGACACGGGAGCGGCGGCGGTACAGGCGCTCGATGAGAGGTTCCACGGCGGTCTCGTCGTCCGAGCCGAGCCAGGAGCGCGGCAGATCGCGCAGGATGCCGTCAAACAGCTCCGGGGGGGCCTCCTGAATGCGCCTCAGCCAGGGGTTGAAGTCGTCGAGCGTGCGCGCGCCGTTGTAGACCATGGGACGGAAGTAGAAGCCTTGAGCGGGGTTGTCCGAGAATTCCCAATGCGGCCCGTCAAAGGCGTAGCCGTTGTCGATCATCAGCGCCAGGAACGATTTCTTGAGCGGCGGCTGGCCGGAGTCCTCGATCCAGTGGCTGACCCGCTGGCGCACGAAGATGGCCTGGCGGGAGTCGGAGTTGGCGGTCCATTTATCGAAGGCGAAGATGCCGAGGAAGTGGCGCAGGTTGTGGATCTGGCCGAGGAGCGAGTCGGGCAGGTAATCGTAAACCGCCTCGCGGTCGGGATGGCCGGGGAAGCGTGAGCCGAAATGCCAGCCCGCGTGGACCGGGGTCTCATGCGAGGCCAGACGGATTTTCACGTCGTGCTCGCGCCCGAGGAAGGCCTGGTCGAGTTCGACGACGGTGGCCGGAGGCGCGGCGATCTGCAGGTACTCGATGAGGCGGGCCGAGATCCACTCGTTGACCAGAATCCGCAGATGCTGGGGATTCTCGCGGAACTTGGTGACATAGAAATAGCCGTCGCCGGCTTCGAGCAGGTGGGCCTGCGCGCCGCCGCGCATGTGTCGGAGAAAGCGAGTGGCAAGAACGGGCATGGGCGGCTGCGCTAATCTGGGTGAGGCGGCCGCGGGACCGGCGCCCGCGCGCATGCCAGCCTTAAGTTGAGGAGCCGCATCATTCCATGGAAGATCAGGACAAGCAGACCCACCCAGCCACGAGCGACGAGGTCGCTCTGGAGTTGATGAAATTCATCGCGTCTTCCACAGCATACGGCAAAGGGATGCAGCAGGTGGGCTTCGCCGGCAAAGGCACGCGCACGCCCGAGGAGCAGGCCGAGTCGCTGCTGGAACTGTTCCGCAAGTGCCGCTCGGTGGTCCACGAAGAGAGCGCGGAAAAGCAGCGTTAGATTCCCGCGCCCCTGGCAGCACGCGGCACGGCGCGGGCGCACCGGTTATACGGCAGGGACGCGGTTCAGACTCG
>PMLB01000381.1:0-6520 GCA_003158735.1 Myxococcales bacterium
AATCCCGGGACAAGGTCGCACTTGGTGACCAGCAGGTACACGGGCAGCACCATTTCCAGTCGCCCCATCACCTCGTCGACTCGCTCGCGTAGGGCCTTGCTCAAGGCCGCAATCTCATCCGCCTCGCCCTGCAGATCGGATAGGCTCACTGCGACCAGAATGCCGTTCACTGGCTTGCGCGGCCGCGTCTGGTGAAGCAAGTCAAGAAACGCCAGCCATTCTTCTCGGTCGTCTTCCTGCGTGGCCCAGCGGCCGGCCGTATCCAAGATGACGGCGTCGTTGGTCAGCCACCAGTCGCAATTGCGGGTCCCGCCCACGCCACGCACTCGTCCCCCCTTGGCATGAGGGAATGGCAAGCCCGAGCTTCGCAGCGCCGTGGTCTTGCCGGCTCCTGGCGGCCCAATGATCACATACCAGGGCAGAGCACCGAGGGCGTCGCCGCCCTTGTGCCCCAAGCGCGAAGACTTGAGGCTGTGCAAGGCCTTCTGGAATTCCGCCTGCATGGCGGCGATCTCGGCCTGCTGATCGGGCCGGATGCCATCCGAGCCCGCCTGGTCACTNNGGCCAGGCCAATCGCCACCACGACGGTCACGATGATGGCCCCCCAAAACAAAGGCGTCACCCCTCGGAACACGAGAGCGGCCGCCCAGGTCAGCGCGATGAAGATGAGCCCGACGATGTACTTGAGCACGATGTGACCCCTACGGCGCTATCTCGTCCACGCGGCTAGAGAGGTCGCCGACTTGGTGATCGAACGAGACCCGCAGGCCCACGAAAATCGCAAGGGCCAGGGCGAAGACCCCGAGCGACACCCAGAGCAGGACGTTACGGCTGGCGCTACGAAGCAGAGGCTCGTCAGGCGCCTCGCCCGCCGGCGAAAGCGCACTGGGCTCCTCCTGGTTCCGTTGCACCTGATTGCGCACGCTCTCGGCAACGCGCATGAGCTCGACCTCCCCACCGGGGAAACCGTACTTGCCTTGGAACCCGAACAACAAGCAGAGCTGGTACACGCGCAGGACGACCAGCCGACGCCCATCTGCCAGCAGGCCGTCCAGGCGGGAGAAGAAGCCCTCGCCCGCCAGGTTCTCACCGAAAAAATGGAGCTGCAGCGTCTGGTTCATCCAGAATCCGCGCAGCGGCTCCGGCGCGCGCAACGCCACCTCGTCCATGAGCGCGACCAGCGCGTAGGCGATGTCCTGCGTATCCTTCTCGGCAAGGCCCGCACGGCGCGCACGTTCCTTGAATGTCTCTACGAAGGCTCGCAGGCGGGCCTGCACGGCCTGTGGGGAAACTACCGGCTCATCGAGCGCACGCAAACGGCCGATGGCGCCTAGGCACTCACTGGTCAGGTCATGAACTAGGTCCATCGCTCCCCTTAGGCCTTGCCCGGAATGGCAAAGATCTCGAGCTTGAGCTGCGCGGGATCGTAAGGCGGCGGCACGTAGATGGCGATCGAGCGCTCGTCCAGCACGTGGCGCCAGTGCTCCGCCCCGCCGGCCACATCAATGAAGAAGTAGGCCACCTGCGGCCGCACCGGCACCTCAGCAGGCGGGCGGTGGGTGACCTGCAGGCTGAGTCCGCGCGTGGCGGATCGCAAAAGGAAAGGCAATTGACCGAAGGACGCGATCTTGGCCCGGCCCGGCAACTCGCGCGCCAGTTGCTCCTCGGCAATCCCGCGCGCCTGGGCCGCCAGAACAAACTGGGAACACTTCACGATGCGCTCGTCGCTCAGGTTGCCGACGTGCAGCCCTTCCCGCACCTCCATGGGCACGGCCACGCAGACCTCGCGCACGCTGGCGCGCAAGAGACTGGTGAGAAGCGCGAACAGCTCCTCGAAGGTGGAGCGCAGATCGGTGAAGCTGAAAGCCGGAAATGACGAGGGATCCGCATCGGGCACCAGGGTGGAAAGCTGGCCGGCGATCTGGATGAGGAAGAAGTAGAGTTCACGCGGGTTCATTTCGCCGTCGCGACCAGCGTGCACGAGCAGGGGAATGCCAGAGTTCAAAGCTGAGAGTTGCACATAGCGGGTCACGTCCCCGGCCCCGAATTCCACCGTCACGGCGTCGCGCTGCCGGCGCTCCTGCGAAAGCTGGCGCTGCTTGGCGGTCATGAGCGCGAGCAGGCGGCGCACGCCGCTGGACAAGAAGGGCGAGGCCGCGATGGACAGCACCGAGGGGATGAAGGCTTCGCTCACGACCGGCGCGCCGCTGGCGTTGCGAACAATCTCAGCGATCTTGATGGAATCGAAATCATCGCGGGCCTCGTCGCCGAACAGCAGCGAGACATTGCGCCGGGCGAACGCAATCGGCAGGTCAGCCGACTCCCCGGTCATGTCACCCACCGGCCGACTGGCCACACTAAAGCGCGTACGTTGAACCCCGGCTGCGGGCTCGTTGCTGCCCTCGATCTCGGCGGCCACGCTGGGAATTCCGTCGCGCTCCTTGGGCACAGCGAGAAACACCTCGAGAACCGGCTGGGCTGGCGCAAAGTGCGTGCCAATCGGACGCGCGGCCGGGGCCTCGGGATCGCCGGCCGCAAAGTCCAGGCAGAGGCCGTCGGGCAAGAAGCCGACGAAGCGGCTCACCCGCAAGTCTCCGGCTGCCAGTGCGCCCTGATCCACTTCGAGCGACAGGATGCCCCATGTCTGCGGTGCCAGCGCGGCCAGCCTTCGGTCCAGCAGCCGTTCGTGGTACAGGTCCGCCTGCTGCAGATGCTGAGGAGAAACCAGCATCCCTTCCGACCAGACGACTCTATGCGGGACGTTCACGGCTGCCATCACTGCAACTCCACGCGGGCGTCCACCAGCCCGAAACGCACCGCTGGCCGCCCGATCTCCGCTTTCCCGCCGGCGGGTGCGTGGCAGTACTGAGCATCAGGCGGGGCCAACTTGCTCGCAACCCGCCAGGCCGATCCCGATGGATGGCGAAAAAACGCGACCATGGCGAGAAAGACCGCTCCCTCGCGTCGACTCAGCGATGGCGCGGCCGCTTCACCCGGGTAGAGTGTGAGTTCGCTGGCCGAAACCAGATCGTCGCCCAGTACGGCCCGATCATTGTCCAGAAGTTGCTCCAAAGTGGCCGCTTCCAGCTTGCTCACATCTTTGAGTTGGTAGACCCTCACCGTGGTGGCGAGCGATTCCCCACTCTCGCCTGGGTTGAGTCGATCCGAGGCGCGGATGCTCACGCGGATGGGTTCCGGCGTCGGACAGGGCTCTGGCGCGTGGGCACACGCCAGCAATGCCGCGAAGCTCGCGGCCAACAGCACAGACATAGACCAGTTTTCGACCATGATAAGGACGAGTGGAGATTGCCAGCACATCTTGCCCGGCGCAATAGGCGTGGTGAACGCCGCAAGAGAGCTGCCACCCACGGCATTCGAAACCGCCTGTGGTTCGCCACGTGATCATCCGCGCCACTTGGTTCTCGACGGCGGAGGAGATCGATATCGGGCCGGCCGCGATGGCGAGCCATCGCGCAGAGGCCCAGGCCGCCTCTCGCGTGGTCCACCCCAATCTGGTCATTATCTACAGTATCTACAGTTCCGGCACCTTCGGCGACACACCCTACATCGTGATGGAGTACCTGTCGGGCCGCAGCCTGGAGGCCGAAATCGCTGACGGCCCCATCGCGATCGAGCGCACTGCCGACATTCTGGGCGCGGCCTGCGCCGGTGTGATGCCGCCCACCGCTCCGACGTGGTCCACCGCGACCTCAAGCCGGCCAACATTTTTCACACACCCATGACCTCGACCGGCTCTCGTTCCGTCCGAAACCAGCAGCCTCGGACGAGCCGGCGGAGGCGCTCGCCGCCATGCTCGCCGGTGCCGAATCCCCCTCCACTCCCCTTCGATTTGGTTCCCCCGTGGCACCCGAGGCCCCCAAGTGCTCTTCTCCGGCTCCCGGACGGGTCCAGAAAACCTCATCAAATCGCAAAGTTGTCTCGGTCGGGGCGGCCGGATTTGAACCGACGACATCCTGCACCCAAAGCAGGCGCGCTACCAACTGCGCTACGCCCCGTCTCCCACCGCAAGCGACGGAAGGCGACGGATGATAGCAGAAAGTCAGCGCACGCCCACCAAGGAACTTGTTGGCCCTGACCCCGCGGCCTATCGCGTCGGTATTTGCGTCCCGATCCTTCGCCTCTTGGGGCGAGCGCAGCCCAGCTTTGCTGGGCGGAGCGAGGGGAAACCGGGGGACTGCGAGCGAGAGCGAGCCAGTCTCCCGTAAGACGGAACGGTCACTTGAGCGACAGCTTGCCCCGCAGCTCGATGTGCTGCGCCGAGGAGCCGACCAGCACCTCGAAGTCGCCCGGCGCTGCCTTCCATTGCTGGTCCGTCTCGTCGAAGTACGACAGCGCGCGCCGGTCCAGCGTGATCTGCACGCGCTTGCTCTGGCGGGGTGCCAGGCTGACCTTGGCGAATCCCTTGAGCTCCTTCACCGGCCGGGGCACCGACGCGTGGCCGTCGCCGACGTAGACCTGGGCCACCTCGGCGCCTTTGCGTTTGCCCGTGTTGGTCACGTCGAACGCCACGGTCACCAAGCCGTTTTCTGGCATCACCGCCGGCGTGACGGTCAGGCCGCTGTACTTGAAGGTGGTGTACGACAGGCCGTGGCCGAACGGGAAGAGCGGCTTGGTCTTGACCAGGTCGAAGTGGCGGTAGCCAAGGAAGACGCCTTCGCGGTACGGGATCTTCTTGTCGGCCTGCGGGGCGTAGCTGCGAAACACGGCACTGTCCTCGAACCGCCGCTCGAAGGTCGCGGGCAGTTTTCCCGACGGACTGAAGTCGCCGAAGAGGAGTTGCGCCAGAGCTGTCCCGCCCTCCTGCCCAGGGTAGAAGGCTTGCACGATGGCGCGGATGCTGTCCACCCATCGGCTCATGTCGACGCCGCCGCCTGAGGTGATCACCACGACAGTATTCTTGTTGGCAGCGCGAACCAGGTCGATGAGTTGGTCCTGACCGTAGGGAAGCTCGAACGTGCGATCGGCCCCTTCGCCTTCGTTGCTGGGGTCGAAGCCTGCCAGCACCACCGCGACGTCGGCAGCCGCGGCCAGCGTCTTTGCCGCGGGTTCGATGAGTTCGGATACCCTGCGCACCCCCATGCCCAGACGCGCGTGATGGTCGCGGTGCACGTACTCGAGGCGAATCGCGTAGGCCTGGCCGGCCTGCAGCTTCAGCGTGGCAAGTCCGATGGGCTGCGCCTGCGCCGTGCGATCCAGCACCGGTTTTCCGTCCACAAGCAGGCGATACTCATTGAGCCCATAGCTGTTGGCCACAAGACGATGCGCGCCCGAAGTGGCCGGGGTGAAATACCCGGTCCAGCGTGCTGAGCCCGCGCTGGCCTGCCCGGTGGGCCACGCGTCGGGGCGGTCCCAGGAAAAGTTCACATGCTCGTCGATGCGGGTCAGGCCCGGGCTGCCCGCCAAGTTGGGGTTGTCGAAGTATTCGGCGCGTAGTCCCGGCTGCCCACCGGTGGCTGCGGTGGAGAACACGCTGGTGTCGAAGATTTCGTTCGACGGCACCAGCCCCCGGCTCCAGGTCACAGTGGCGCTGTTCGCGAGGTGGGCGACAAGTCCCTCCAGATAGCTCACAGCCACAAATGGGCTGGCCTGCGCGCTTCCACCGCCCACGGGCACGGCCGGGTACGCGTCAGGGCCGATGACTGCCACGGACTTGATCTTGGCCTTGTCGAGGGGAAGCCAATCGCCCTGGTTCTTGAGCAGGACCATGCTCGCACGGGCAGTTTCCAGGGCGAGCACGCGCCCTTCGGCCGGAAAGAGCGGCCAAGTGCGATCGGTCTGCTCGCGCTCCAGCCAGCCAAACCGGATCGCAGTGCGCAGGATACGCCGGATCTTGTCGTCGATGGTGGCGAGCGAGACCTGGCCCTGTTTGATGGCCGGAATCAGGGTCGCCCGGTTCATGAACTTGCCCGAGGGCATCTCCAGGTCCAGGCCTGCGTTGGCNNCCGTTCACCAGGTTGTACGAAACCATGACGGCGCCCACCTGCGCCTCGCGCACGGCAGCCTCGAAGGCGGGCAGGTAGATCTCGCACATGGTGCGCTCGTCCATGTCGGAGCTGGTGTGGTGGCGATCGATCTCCGAGTTGTTGCCCAAAAAGTGCTTGATGGTGGCGCTCACGCCCTGGGATTGCACGCCCTTGATGTACGCCACCGCCACGCGCGACGCGAGCCACGGGTCTTCGCCGAAGTATTCGAAGTTGCGGCCACATAGTGGCGCCCGGTAGATGTTCACGGCGGGTGCGAGGAGGAAGTGCACCCCGCGCGCCCGAGCATCGCGCCCGAGCATCGTGCCCACACGCTCGGCCAGATCCACGTCCCAGGACGCGGCCAACGCGATTCCGGCCGCATAAGTCGTCGATGGGCCGCTCGTGCGAATCCCGAATGGACCGTCCGCCATCTTGAGCTCGGGCAAGCCGAGCCGCCGGTTGGCCCGGATGCAAAAGGAGTTGACCCCACCGATGGTGTCGATCTTCTCCTCCAGGGTCAGCTTCTTGAGGATCGC
>PMLB01000381.1:6619-17533 GCA_003158735.1 Myxococcales bacterium
TGAGTTTCTGAAGCGCCACGTATGAATAGCACGGCTTGTTGTTTGAGGTTCCAACCCAGAGGTTCCAGTCCTTGCCAGCTATGGTGGCCGAGGCGGTGCTGCTGCCGGTGTTGCTGTTGGGCTGGGCCCCGGTAGGTTTGTACAGCCAGACCATGAGATAGCCTGCGCTCGGGACGGTTGTGCTCGGGGGATCGCCGGCAGCAGTGGTGGAGAACCACACGTCGTAGGTGGCATTGTAGATTCCCGAAACGCCACTGTCGGCCCAGGTCCAGGCTGTCTGCACCGTGCCCAGCGAACTCACTTGCTTGGGCAGACCGTTGCCCGTGGTGGTGTGGTTTGCATTGGAGCCAATGAAGATAGAGGGGAACGACGCGGGGCTGCCGCTGGTGTTCCCGGTGCCGTTCTGCACGGTGACGTCGAACTTCGTGCCAAGGCCATAGGTCAGGGTCTGGCCCGCCTCCGAGCCATATTGATTACTCTGGACTAGGTAGTCTTGCCCGTTGCACGTCACATGCGCCGTGCCGCCCTTGTTGTCAGTGATGGTGCCCTGGCCGGTAACCGTGCTGCAACTATTGGTGGTTCCAGTGCTGCCCGGGTCGATCACCGGCGCGATCTTGGTCACGCACATGTTGAAAAGGCCGACCGACGTCGCGGTGCTGCCCGCGGAAACCTGGATCTGCAGATCGTAGGGCTGGCCCGCCGTGCCCACGGTCTTCGAGCAGGTGCCTTGCGTGACCGCCCAGGCCGGGCACTCAGCGTCAGTGAAGCACACCCGCCCGCTCCATCCATTGGCGAACGCGGCAACCGAGACGAAAGGCGAAACCTTCTTGTCTGTATTCGTGCTCTGGGTGAAGCCGATGCGGACTTCGTTGCCTCCGCTGCTCCCGCTCAGCTCGATGTCGAAGCACTTCACTGGGCCGCTGTAGACGCTCTTTGTGCCGGTGTTGTTCAGTTCCATGCCCAAGCCGCAACCCCATTTTGCGTAGGTGGTGTCAACCACCGTGGTGCCGGTCATGCAGCAGCCTGACGACGCATAGCAAAGCGGCTTGAGCACCTGGCATGACGATCCGTCGGTGTATCCATAGAACGATCCCTCGATCTGGATAGGCGTGCTCGCGGCGCAGACATACGCGCTGGCAGACACCAGGTTGGACGTGTCGCTCATCGGCGTGCAGGCCACGGGCTTGGCTCCACCCGTGCTGCCACCCGCTGGGCTGCCACCGGTCGGGTGGCCAGCCGCCGGAGTCCCGCCGGTCCCGCCCGATTCCGTTCCGGCGCCGCACGCCCCCACGAACAGCAGTGTGAATAGCGTGCATCGTGACAGTCTAAGCATGGAGAACCTCCTGAGAATTGCGCGTCGAACGAGTCCGGATCGAATCTGCCAAGGATGCCATGGCGGACCGGCCAAGCCAACGGTCGGCGACCGTTTCTTCAATACATCGTGTAGTCGAGGAAATTGGCCGTCATCATCAAGAGCGACATGACCATCCATGAATCATCGTAGTAGGTGCCGCCCACCAGGGCCTTGCCGGTGGTGAGAACGCCGTAGGCGTCATTCACGAAAGTCTGATAGCTGGCACTGCTCATGGCCCCCACGCCGGCAGGACCAATGAAGGCACAGGATTGAATCTGGGCGTTGGTGCCGGTCTGCCACTGGGCGTGAGGAGTTCCATTCAGGTCGTAGCCGTCGACGATCTTGGCCACGGTGATGCCGTTGAAGAACTGGCTGGTCTTGGCGACATAGGCCTGGGCGCGCGTCTCGCCGTTCCAGCACCAATCCAGGCCGATGCGGAAGGGTGTGCGGCACGAATCATATTGATAGTTGGTGGGCGCGGTCTGTCCCGGTCCAAAGGCGCCGCCGTTGGGCTTGCCGCTGCTGTCGCACCAGGCGGGCACCAAGCCATTGTTGGTATTCCCATTGGTCGAATTGAGCGAGGCATTGAGAACCTGGTACATGGTATCGACAGTGGTGTTCCAATTGGTGGTATTCGCCGTGTCGATCTTGGCAAACAGCTTGTAATAAGCGGGGGCGAAATAGGAAAGGTTGATGGTCGACGAATCGGCCGTGGGCCACGGCTTCAGGTACTTGTAGTCGTAGATCTCGTTGTTCCATACGGCGGTTATCATTCCCTTGGCGATGTCGGCGTATTTCTTATTCAGCGTGGTCGACGTGACCCACTGTTTGTCAGCCATGGCCAGGGCGAAGGCCATGTCCTCGTCGGCGTCGGTGGCTGGGCCCGAGCCTCCGCTGGTCGGGCCCGAGCCGTCCGCATGGATGTTCCAGTCCATCAGTCCGTATTGGCCCAGGTGCTGCTGTTCGTACTGCCAAAGATCGTCGAACAGGGACTGGTCGTTCATGTACACGGCCAGGAGCATTCCGTAGCCGATCCCCTCGGACACAGTGGAATTGGGCTCGAGAGTCCCCGGTTCGTTGGGGCGCTTCACCCGCCGGAATCCCTTGGCGCCGTCGCTGGTCACGGTATCGTTCTTCCACTGTGTGTAGGCGGCCTGCACGTCCTCGTTGCGATAGAGATGGGGGTAGATGCAGCGGCTGTTCTCGCGATTCTGCGGGAACGGGAACTTCACCCCAGGCTGCGAATCGGTGGGCCCGCGCGAGGGCGGAGGCGGAGCCGTCTCGACCGGGGCGTCGGGGACCGCGGCATCGCGGGCCTCGGGCGGAGCGGCACCCCCACTTCCTCCCGCGCCGCCACTTCCCCCTGGCCCGCTGCTGTTCGAACTTCCACCGCTGGCCCGCGTGCCGCCCGAACTCGATGTTCCAGCCGCGGCGCCGATCCCCCCGCTGCTCAAGGCCCCGCTGCCTCCGCTTGCCGCGCTGCCGGTCTGGCCGCCCGAGCCGGGCGTGCCCGCGCTGGCTTTGCTGCCGCCGCTGGCGCTACTGCCGCCGCTGGCGCTGCTGCTAAGTTTCGCTGTCCCTCCGCCGCTGCCCCCAGGTGCCGAAGCATCCGGGCCGGTGCCTGCTATCGTGGGAGCGGGCGGTGTGAGCTTGCACGACGCCGCCACCAGGACAGCGATGGCAAGCACGCTCCAGATGGGGGCGTGGTGAAGAGAGATTCGGGGAGAGCCTTTCATGTCCTAGTAACACTCCGTGGCTTCAGCAGGGGAAAATCGGTGAAAGAAACAACCAACGCATGCACCCCTGGGCGTCAATGTTGTGGCGCTCGGCTAGATACCTTGGACGTCTCCAGCACGAAGTCAGCGTCGGGCGTGGTCTCGGCCTCGACGTAGATCTGATAAGCGAATAGGGTTTTCGATATCCCGATGAGCGCTTGGTTCACAGCCAGGGAGGCCCGGGCGAGCCGGCCATCGCCGAACGCTTTGGGGAAGGGCGCGGGCACCCCTCGGATGGACTTGATGCGGAAGCCGTGATCGCGCAGCAGACGTTTGAGCGAGCGGAATGTGAAAAGCCGAGTATGGGTCACATCCAGAATTCCAGTCTTGCCATAGTTGAACTGACCGGCAAGCAACATGATCCGCTCGGGAAGGAAGGCGATGTTCGGGGTGGTGATGATGACGGTCTTCTTCTCGTGGGTGAACTGACTGCGCAACCGCTGCAAGAAGAGCTCCGGATTGCGGAGATGCTCGATCATGTCGAGCAGCAGGATGTGCTGGTAGGGCTTGGTGTCGAAGGCGAGCGGCTCATCCAGGTCTTGCATGAAAAACTGCACATCCGCCACTTCGCTTGCGAGAGGGTGCTGATCCACCACCGCTACCTGACAGCTTTTCTCGACCAGCGCTTGGGCCACCCCCCCGGGGCCCGCCCCCAGATCGATGACCGAGGCGTGCGCGGGCACGGCCTCGATCGCCATGCTGTGGCTGGACTGGTATCCGGTCTTGAGACCGTAGTGTGTGTTGTCGTTGGGACCCACGTCGAAGCGCCGCTGGTAGAGGACACCCATCCGATGCGCCAGGTTCTGCAGGGTCACGCGCGCGACGTCCTTCGCGTACTTCAGCCCGTTCACGTAGCAAATCTCGTCGCCGTAGTAGGTCGGGATGGGCAGTTCGACGATGCGCAGGCCAGCGTTGAGGAACTGGATGAGAATCTCGCTGTCGAAATGGAAGTCGTTGGCGTTGAGGGTGAAGGGCAGGCGGGCCAGGGCGGCCACCCGGTAGATGCGATACCCGCTGTGAAACTCGGACAGGTTTGACCCCAGCAGGGCATTTTGCATCGTGGTGAGGACGCGGTTGCCCAGCCACTTGTACAGCGGCATTCCTCCCTTGCGCGCTTGCCTCGCTTCCAACATGCGGCTGCCCAGCACCATGTCGGCTTCGCCTTTCAGCAAGGGTTCGAGCAGACGGGGCAGTTCCTCAGGGGCGTACTGCCCATCGCCATGCACCATGGCGACGTGGTCGAATCCTTCTTTGATCGCGTAGCGGTAGCCGACCTTCTGATTTCCGCCGTAGCCCTGGTTGTACTCGTTGCGCAGCACCGTGACCTTGTGCTCGGGGTGGGCCGCCTGCCAGGTTCGTCCGATGGCGAAGGTGCGATCGGTAGACGCGTCGTCGACCACCAGGACTTCACACTGGTAGTTCTCGAAGAGAGCCCCGGGAATGCGGTCAAGCACGCGATTGAGCGTTTTCTCGGCTCGATAGGCGATCACGAAGATCAGGATTCTGGGGCGCCCCGAAGCCTTCATTGCTGAGCCCTACCATACAGGTAGGAACAACGGGGTGGCAACTGCCTGCCGGCCGCGGCGGCCTGTGGTCGCCCCGCAGGCGAAAGACCAAAAGAAAAGCGGCGACCTTGGGGCCGCCGCTCTTACAGAATTATCGGAAAAGTGGGCTAACGTCGTCTCTTTTTGGCGGCTTTCTTGGCCTTCTTGGCCTTCTTGGCCGGCTTCTTGGCTTTCTTGGCCTTCTTGGCCTTCTTGGGCGCCTTCTTGCGCTTCTGCCCGCCGACGGCGCGCTTGGCGCGAGCTACGTCGCCCGCCTTGTCGAGGAAGTAGATGTAGTTGTTGTCCATCTCAAACCCGCATTCCTCAACCTTCTCCGGCTTCCCCTTCGGCACACCCGGCTGTTTGCGACGGACCTTCCAGACTGCGCCGTCCTTCACGTAGTACATCATGTCCTTCTCACGAACAATTCCCGGCCTTGCTACTTTTTCCTGCATTTCTCCGCCCTCCGGCTTGATGTGGCGAAATTAGAACCATTCGCATCGTAGCCATGAGCCAAACTTCGTCAAGAGTTTTCCGTCGAGGAACTTGGGCGGGCTCGACGGGCAAGCAGAGACACGATTGAGGGGCGGTGCGGCAGTAGGACGCAGGCTAGCGCGCTGCGGCCACGTAAACATGCTCGTCTGCCAGACCCAAATCTCCGTCGAGGGGCCTGCCGTCGAAGCCGCCGAAGCAGGCCAGCAGACGGAAGCCCGTTCGCGCCAGCAAAGACTTGACCAGGGCTGGCTCAAGCTGCCGGTGGCAGAGGCGTACCACGTGCTCCGGCCCCGAGGGACGGCCCTGCTCGTCGAGGGGTTGATAGTAGAGGCGCATGTGGAGAACGCGCCTACCTGGGTCGAAGCGGTGGTTGTTGGTGTAGACCAGCCGCTGCCCGGAAACCGGGTGGCGGAACAGGGTGCGGCCCCAGCGGCGCAGAGGATCGCGCTCGATCCACGCTGGATCCGGCGGCAGGACGTCGAACGCCAGCCAGCCTCCGGGAACCAGACAGGCACGCGCGGCTCGCAGAAAATGCTGAAGATCGGCCTGCCCATACAGGTGCTGCACGCTGTGGAAGGCGGCCACTGCCAAGGCGAAGCGTGGTCGCAAGGCAAAGGCGCGCAAGTCCGCCCGCAAGAGCAGGCAGCGCGCGCGGCGGGTGGCAGACAGGCGCGCGACCCGGCGCCGAGCCGCGGCCAGCATGGACGCCGAGCGATCCAGCCCGAGCACCGTGTGCCCGTCGCGCAGCAAGGGCAGCAGCAGCCGTCCCGTGCCGCAAGCGAGATCCAGGATGGGGCCGGCCGGCGCGAAGTCCGTGCGGTTCTTGGCCAGGCGTCGGTAGAAATTGACGTCAGCGCGGCGGCGGCGGTACTCGAAATCGTACAGCGCGGCGTCGGCGAAGGCCTCGCGACCACCCGCTTCTTCATCGGCGCGTAGAAAAACCTTCTTCGCGGGCATGGGCAGGTGCCAGAGTATGCAATAAATTCCCGCCATGCAGGTCATCGTGCTGCTTTCCGGTGGGCTCGATTCGGCCACCGTGCTCGCCATGTGCCGCGCCCAAGGGCTGCTGTGCCACGCTTTGAGTTTCCACTACGGCCAGCTTCACGCGGTGGAATTGCAGGCAGCCGCACGCGTGGCGCGGGCTTTGGGAGCGGCTTCGCATCGCGTGTGCAAGATCGATCTAGGGGGGATTGCCGGCTCGGCGCTCACCGGTCAGGGCGCGGTTCCCAAGGGTCGCAGCGACGCGGAGATGGGCGGCGGGATTCCCTCGACCTACGTGCCCGCGCGCAACACCCTATTCGTGGCTCACGCGCTGGCGGTGGCCGAGATCCTGGGGGCCGAGCGCATCGCACTGGGAATCAACGTGCTCGATTCTTCGGGCTATCCCGACTGCCGGCCCGAATGGTTGCGCGCCATGCAAGAGGCCGCGCGCCTGGGCACCCGGGCTGGTGTTGAGGGACGGCCGGTGGAACTGGTGGCGCCGCTCGTGAACATGACCAAGGCTGAGATCATCCGCACCGGGGTTGCGCTTGGGGTCGACTATGGTCTGACCCATTCTTGCTACGATCCTGCGCCCGACGGCGCTGCCTGCGGCGGGTGCGACTCATGTCAACTCCGGCGGCGCGGCTTCCAGCAAGCCGGCGTCGCAGACCCCACGCGCTACGTGAGCTAACCAGCATCTCTTGGACCGCGGATCGAAGTTAGCTATTTCTCACAGAGGCACAGAGGCCGCAGAGGCGGAGGAGAGCGCGAAGGGTTGGATACAGCGCAGCCCCAATCCCTTCTTCTCATCCGATCTCTGTGCCCGCTGTGCCTCTGTGTGGACGAGGGCGCGCGCGCAGCGCGCGGGGCGGGCAGGGTGGCTGGCCGTCCCGAAGCCCCCGCAGGGGGATAGGTGACCAGCACCGTATTGGATCGCGCTCTGCGAGATCCTGGTTAGAAATCACTCCGCCCGCGCGCCCCAGCGGCTGCCAAACGGTCCGGTTCCCAAGAAAGCGGGGCGAAGGGGCAGGGGCCGCTCAGCCAAGGTGGGGATGGGCGTGAATGCGGGGGGAGAGCGACGGCCGGAGACAATGATAGGTGCGGGTGCCTCGCGCGACGGAGGGGGGCTCGCGGGCTCGCCCATCCGGCCCGGTGCGCTGGGCTGGGCCGGACGGCGCTCGCGCCTCCCGCGACGACGACCCGCACGTTCGGCTGAGGGCTGCAAGTCATCGGGCAGCACTTCCTCTGCCACGGTCCCGGCTCCGCCCTCGGGCGCGGGCAGCGGCCGGCCCGCCAGCTCGGGGTTGCTGCTTTCCGCGTCGGTCACGATTTCCACCAGCCGGAGCGCATCCCGATAGTACTCGCGGTTGTCCAGATGGGGGCGTTTGCGTTGCGGGTTGCTCGACGGAAACAGGTAGCGCGTGGCCAGCAGGATCTGGCGCGCCAGTTCGGAATCGCGACGCGAGGCCTTGAGCTGTTCGACGATCGACTGTGCCGATTGCAGGACCAACTGCCCCGGGTTGGGAAAGGCCGCCGTGTCCGGGTGCAAAGCGTCGCGCAAGGGCGGCAAAAGTAGCGTGGCCAGCACCAGCGCATCCGAGGGGGTTTCTTCGTGGCTGATGGTCGAGCGATCGACAGCCGCGAGGTAAGCCCAGAAGCGAGCCAGGCGAATCCGACCTGGTTCGTCGACGGGTTCCTCCTGGAGCGCCCTGGCCAGGTCGGGCGCCAGAACTTGGAGCAGGCCGGTGCCGAGCAGGAGCTCGAATGAGCGCCGGGCCGCGCCCGCGCGCAGGAGGCGAAAAAACTCCTCGGAAACCCGAGCTTGGGCACACTTGGCGATCTCACCCTTGTGCTCCATCATGCGTCGGTAGGTTTCCGGCTCGATGGTCAGATCGCAGCGCGCCGCGAATTTCACCGCGCGCAGGATGCGAATCGGATCCTCTCGGAAGCGAATATCGGGATCGCCGATGGTTCGCACCAAGCGCGCTTCCAGATCGACCAGCCCATCGACGTGGTCGATGACCTGTTCGGTGTCGATGTCATAAAAGAGGCCATTGATGGTGAAGTCGCGCCGGCGAGCGTCCTCCACGGCGGTGCCGAACTCGTTGTCGTGCCGGATCAGCAGATCGCTCTTGCCGGAACCGTTGCCATTTCCATTCTCGCCTTGGTCATCTGCAGCGGCGCGCGGATTGGCGCGGAAGGTGGATGTCTCGATGATCTTTCGGCCAAAGAAGATGTGGGCCAATCGGAAACGTCGACCGATGATGCGGCAGTTGCGAAACAGGCGGCGCAGCTCGTTGGGCGTTGCGCTGGTCGCCACATCGAAGTCCTTGGGCTTGCGCCCCAGCAGCAGATCGCGCACGCAGCCGCCGACCAGATAGGCTTCATGCTTGGACTGACGAATCCGCTCAACCACCCTGGCGGCATCGGGATCGATCTGATCGCGCCTGATTTGCATTTCGTGTCCCGTAGCATGGCTTACAACTTCGGGCAAGACTGGTGAAATCTTCCCTGGAATTCGGAGTTGGGGGGTGCGACATAGGTGCTAACCACAATTTTTCGCGGGGTTGCCCAAGATTTCACCACAGAGAGCACAGAGATCACAGAGACGGATCGGAAGGAAGGAAGGGTTCGGAGCCGGATCCGAAATCCTTTCCTTCCGGCCTCTGTGGCCTCTGTGGCCTCTGTGGTGAGACTCCGGATTGCGTCGGCGGCCGTCAAGTCCAGAGAGAATCGTGGTTAGCACCTATGGGGGGCGCGACGGAGTCGCAGGCTTGTGGGCGACCGCCGGTAGGGGCGACCTGCGGTCTACCGCGACTACATACGGAGGGGCAGGAGGGCATCCGCGTTCTTGGTGCTGGATATCGGGGGATCGAGCTGCGTGCGCTGGGCGCGAACTTTTCCGGTGGCGCTAGGCGCGGCCCGCACCGACGAGGCGCCCGTCCTTCTGGTGGGCGGGTGTTTGGAACGAACCGCGGGGGTCTGCGCGAGGGGCGTGGCGGAAGCGGTTGCGAGCAGCGGGTGCGACGCAGCCGCAAGTGGGCCAGGCGGCGCGGACGGCGCCGGCAGCACCGCAGGCCCAGCGCTGGCGGCTGGCGGTGCCGGGGGGGTAGGGGATATCGAGGCGCGCCTTGTGCCAGATGGCGGCGGGCCGGGTTGGTTACATTGGTGCAGCTTGAGCACCGCCAGGGCCACCAGGAAGCTCAGCAGGGCGGCCATCACGAAAATGGTCACGCGCGAGACCCAAGCATCGCGCGGCACGCGCGGCAGGTCGTCATCGTCGACGGGCATGTGACTGCGCGAGAGGAAGCCGCCCCCAGTGGTCCATCGGCCGAACAGGCGTGCCAGGGCGGGAAACTTGCTCTTGCCGGTGTGGCTGGGCCGCGGGGGAAGCTCCTCGGTCGTCTCGTCGGTTATGGGCTCGAGTACGCCCCCTGACGTTGTTGGGCGTGGGGGCGGCGGCGCCTCGGCCGCGGGGCCGGGAACGAGAGGCGTTCGCAGATGGATCTCATGTCCGATCACGGTGCGGGCTGCGCGCGGAGAAGGCTCCTCATCGGGCTGCGATGCAGGGGGCTCGCCGCCGCTGAAGAAGCCAGGTCTGGTCTTGCTGCCCGACATGTCCGGAGGTCCAGGGTATCCCACGCCAGCCGCTGTTTCCAGGAACCCGACATTTGGCAATGGACGCGTGCCCTTGGCTTCGGGTCGCGATAACCTGGCCGCTGCCATGCGCATCTGCTTCGTGGTCAACAGCGTCAGGACACAGCGGCCGACCTACACCACGGCCCACCTTGCCTTCGCCGCACATCGGCGCGGACACGACGTAGCCTTGGTGTCGGTGGACGATCTCTCGCATGGTGGCGAGCGCATCGTGTTCGGGGACATCGTGCGCGTCTCCGGAAAGCAGCCGGACGCGACTGCATTCGTCCGCGCCTTGGTCGGGTCGTCCGCGCCCTGTGAGCACGCCCGCCTCAACGACTTCGACGTGATCTTTCTGCGCAACAATCCTCACGTGACCAGTGGCGCAGGGATTCGCTTCAACCCCGCCATCGAGTTTGGGCGGCGCCTCAAGCAGGAAGGCGTGATGGTGGTCAACGATCCAGATGGACTGCTGCGCGCGGGATCGAAGATGTACCTGGCCGGTTTCCCGGTGGAGATCCGTCCCCGCACGCTGACCACTAGGTCGCCGGAGCGTGTGCGCGCTTTCCTGCGCGAGCTGGACGGGCCTGCGGTGATCAAGCCGCTCTACGGTTACGGGGGCCAAAACGTCTTTTTCGTAGCCCGCGGCGAGACCGCCAACTTGGCGCAGATCATCTCCGCTGTGCAGAGCGAAGGCTACCTGATCGTGCAGGAATACCTGCCTGCGGCGGAGAAAGGCGACAAGCGCGTGTTGATGGTGGGCGGCGTCCCGTTGCAGGCCGGCGAACGCGTGGCTGCCTATCGGCGGGTGCACCCCAAGGATGACCTGCGCAACAACATGCACCTTGGGGCCGTGCGACGGGCGTGCAAGCTGAGCACGCGGGAACGGGGCGTGTGCGAGTTGATTCGCCCGCGCTTGATCGCCGACGGGCTCTACTTTGTGGGCGTCGACATCGCGGGCGACAAGATTCTGGAGATCAACGTGTTTGCCCCGGGTGGAATCAACAACATGAACGAGCTGTACGGCGTTGACCTGGGCGATGCTGCCGTCGCCGACTTGGAGCGCAAGGTCAGGCTGCGAGGCGCCTACCACGAGCCCGTGCCGCCCCACGTTTTCATGCGGGGATAG
>PMLB01000409.1 GCA_003158735.1 Myxococcales bacterium
TCTTTGACTCGGTGGGACTCATCGCGGTCTCCTCCTCCACAAGGATGATAGGGATCGGGCAAGAATATATCAATGACAGGGACGAGTCAGTTGCACGCTGGATCCGGAGGCCCCTTGCTTCAGCGACGCAAGGTCAAGGTGTGCTTGGCTTCCAGCCGGATCGGGTGGTACGAGAGCTTGGCCCGGCGCAACCCCGGATCCCCGAGATCCTCTTCGCGGTTGATGAAGGTCAGCCCCTGGGCTGCGATGGCGCGGGCGGTTTCCTGGTTGATCACCTGATACAGCCCCTTCTTGTCGCGGAGCGCGCGTTCGAACAGGACCAACGCGGTGGTCGGGTTGAGACGGTCGTAAATAGAGAAGGCGGCCGGCCGATCGTCAATGCGCAGGAGCAGTCCGCAAAGCCCGAGCGCACCGAAGTCGCGAATCGCGGTTTCCAGCGCCTGGCTTTCCTGCTGCAGGGTAAGCGTCGTGCGTTTGGCTGCGATGTCGTCGCCGACTTCGAGACATTCCTTGCTGTGCTGCGGGCCGAGCGGTTCGATCCGCCAGGCGTAGAGCCGCGTGGCCTGCTGGACCAGGTTGCGCTTCTTGGCGTAGTGGCTGCCGGCCAGCGCCGCCAAGTCTTCAGTGCGGTACACGTAGTTCGCGCTGTCGCGATTCTCGACCACGTGGAAATGGGCAGCAAAAGTCGGATGGCGGGCCAAGAACTCGGCGCTGACCGATTCGATGACCAGCGGTGTGGGCAGTTTGCGGGCGTGGGCGAGCAGGGTTTCCTGCACGGGCTCGGAAAACTGTCCCAATGGTTGCAGTAGTCTCGGCTGAGGATCGGGGTCGACCTGGGCTTGAAGCAAGAGCGTGTCCGGTTCGGCGACGGCGAAGTGGTACTGGAAAACCGACGACCAGACGTACAGCGAAGCAAAGCCGTAGTCAGACAGGGGTTGCGGGTGGCGGGCAAGAAAGTCGGTCACGAGTGCGCGGCGCTCGATCTCGATGGGCGCGAAGGGGAACCCGAGAAAAACCGTCACGGTCAGGAACGCACCTGGTAGAGCATGGGTTGAAAGCCAGTGAGGGGCTGGTATCCCAGGGCCTGGTAGAACTTCTGCGTGCCCGGCTCGGCCACTAGGCCAATCCAGGTCAAGCCCGCGGCCACGCAGCGATCGGTCAGGCGCCGGATGATCTCGCGGCCGATGCCGCGTCCGCGGAATTCCGGGAGCACGACCACGTCCTGGATGTATCCGTCGCTGGCGCCGTCGGAAATCACGCGCCCCATGCCCACGACGCGGCCCCCGGGCTCGCGCGCCAGGAGAAAACAGAGGCTGCCGCGTATCATTTGCGGAATCGCCGCGCGCCAGGCGGGTTCTTCTTGCCACCAGCCGCCAGCGCGATAGAGGTCCACGATGGTCTCGCTCGGGGCGCTGGTGACGTTTTCATAGACGATGTCGAGCATCGAATACTGGTTCCTTCTCGATTGCCTTGTTTGTACCATTGACTGCAATCTCGACAAGCCGATGCCAAAAGATTTGCCAGCATGGCCGCAGGTGGACCGGTCGTTACCGACCGGAGAGCATCCCTATCTCAAGGTTCTGCCGGCGGTGAAGTCCAGTCCGGCCTTGGCGCGCATCGCCGCGCTTCCGGCCGCGCGCGATCACCTGCTGGAACGGGCGCGTGTGCAAATCCGCGGCCATCAAGGCTACGCCTTCGTCGACGTGGACGTGCCCTGCATCGTGCTGTCGGATTGGTACTTTCGCAGCGGCTCGGATCGCGATCTCTATCTCGATCTTCTGCACGAACTCACGCATCTGCGCCAGCTCGACGAGGGGTTGGATTTGTGGGACGAGAGATTCGCGTACGTGGATCGTCCCACCGAGATAGAAGGCTACGCCGTCGCCATCGAGGAAGGACGCCGGCTGGGCATGACCGGCGAGGACGTCGCCGACCATCTGGACACGCCCTGGATGACCGCGGCCGAAACCGCACGGCTGCTCGCGCACGTCGACGGGTTCCTGGCCACCGGGGTGCTGCCCAATCTCGCGGCCGCGAAAATTCCGGCGCCCCGCCGTTCGCGGCGTCCGTGGTAGCGGGCGCGGCGTGAATGCAGGAAGGCGAGGACGGCAGGCGGCTGCACCCCGGCTGACTCAGATGCCTTCAGCGAACATCGGCCCCCGCGGCTTCTCCGCTTCGCCCGTCTCGATCCTTTCGTATTCCGCAATCACCTGCGCGCCCAGCAACAGCAGCGTGGCGGCCACTTCCAGGCTGAGCAGCACGATGATGCCCGTGGCGAGCGAGCCGTACACCACGCCCACCTGTGACAGCGTGCCGAAATACCAGCGCAGCCCATGGCGGATGAATTCCCAAAGCAGGCCCGCCGTGGCGCCGCCGATCAGCGCGTGCTGCGGCGACAGCCTGCCTACCGGCATGAAGTAGTAGACCGTTGAGATGAGCAGAATTTCCACGGTCACGCCGCCGACGTAGATCAGCAAGCGTGAGAAGCCGCTCAGCGACCAGCTATGCCCCAGGATGGCGAGATTCGCGCCGCCTATCGTCACCAGGTCGGCGATCACGAAGGTGCCCACGAACAGCGCCGCGCCGATGAAAGCGATGTAGCCGAAGGGCAGCAGCAGCAGGGAAACCAGGAAATGCCGCCTGCGCTTGGCCACGCGGTGCAGGAAAATCACCGAGATCGCGCTCTCCAACACCTTGAAGCCAAGCGAGCTGAAAAACAGCATAGTGATGAGCAGCACCCAGCCGATCACCTCGCGGTGCTGGAGGAACCTCCGCAGCTCCGTCACCACCGCCTTGCCTTCGCCCGGCACCACGTATTCCAGTGCCTGGCGCAACGTTGCCAAGAGCACGTCCTGGTCGATCACTCGCGACAGCGCGATAACCATGAGGATGAGCAGCGGCGAGATGGAGAGTAGCGCGTAGTACGCGACAGCACCGGCGAGGAGCAGGCCCTGGTTTGCCTGGAAGGCTTTCAGAACCTGGAGCGCGAAGGCGACTGGGTTCTTGAGGACGTGGACGGTGCGAGGATCGATGATCTTCATGGGTGGGCTCCTACCTGCAAACCCTGATCACGTACCAGTGGTCCGGAGTACACTAGAAGATCAACTTCTAACGCATCTCGTCTTTGAATCCGTTCACCATGGCGCTGGGCTTTGGTGGACTCGATTGCGAAAGGAAGCCCCATGAAGAAGGTATACCATCTAGGTGTCGCTACAGGCCTCGTCCTCTGTTTGAGCGCTCCGATTGCATCGGCGGATGTCACCATCGATCGCGCCACGAAGTACCAGAGCATCGAAGGTTTCGGATTCTTCGGAGCGGCCGACGCGTGGAAGAACCAGGCCACGGTGCTCAATGCGACGTGGAGCCAGATGGTGATTGACGACTTGGGCATCACCATGTGGCGCAACCAGTACTACCCGACGGCGACGGCGGACGCGCCTCAGGACACGCAGTGGAACGCGCAAAAGCCCGTGGTGCAGTCGCTCTACGCCGCGGCCAACGCGAGCAGAGTGCCGCTCAAGATGTTGCTCGGTGTTTGGTCGCCGCCGGCCGATTACAAGTGCGTTGTCGCCACCAACGGCCTGCCGGACTGGGGCACCTGCTATACGCCGTTGATACGACCGACTGACACCACGGGCGGCAACATCCTCGATCCCACGATGGTCAATTCCTTCGCGGGCTGGCTGGTCGCTGGCTTGCAGATGTACAAGGACATCGGCGTCGATGTGTACGGCCTCAGCATGCAGAACGAGCCGAATGTTTGGCAGGGGTATAATTCCTGTTTCTACGGGCAAGCGCAGTACGCGCAGCACCTCTCCGAGGTCGGGCCGACCATCAAGGCGTCGTTCCCGGGCGTGAGGTTCTTTGGCCCGGAGAACATGCTCGGCATCGAGTGCGACGTGGGCACCAACAGCACCGACTTCGATCCAGACTCCTATACCGCGGCGATTATGAGCAATTCGGGGGCACTCTCAGTAATCGACAAATTCGCCGTGCATGGCTACGTGGACGGCTTCACGCCGATGACCACGAGCAACCTCGCAGCGTACTCGACTTCGTATCGGGCCGCGACGGCATCCACCAACAAGTCGCTGTGGGTGACCGAAACATCCGGCTACAACCACACCTGGAGCGGTGGCCCCTGCACGTCGAATGCGATCAGCACTTGCTCCGGAGCCTTCGATCTGGCGCAGGCGATCTACGCGGGCTTGTACTACGGGCACATGACGGCGTGGCTCTACGCGCAGGGAAGCGGCGGCACCACGCCCGCGGACTTGAATGAAAATGATCTCATGGCGGGTCCCGACAACCCCGGGAAGAACTACTATGTTTCGAAGCAATACTATCGTTACATCCGCCCGGGCGCGGAGATGGTGGATGCCAAGAGCAGCGACTCCAACGTCCTGGCCGTGGCCTTTGACAACACGCAAATGGGGGCTTTCACCATTGTCGCGATCAACACGGGGACAGCCGCGACGCCGCTGACCCTGGCAGGCAGTAATTTGCCGTCGTCGTACAAGGCGATTCGCACTTCGGCAAGCGAGAATGCGGTCGATCTGGGCACCGTCACTGCGGGCAACATCACGCTGCCTCCGAGTTCGATCACGACCCTGGTCAACGGCAATTATCTCGAATCGCAGGTGCCGGCTACCGACGCAGGCGCCGACAGCGGCGGCAGCACAACTTCAGCCGGGTCCTCTGGCTGCTCGTGCAATGTGAATGGCGGTACCTCTGGCTCGGACAGCAGAGCCATTTTCCCCTTCGCTGGTCTAGTGGCGCTCGCCCTTCTGCGGCGTCGGCGGAAGTAACCGGCGCATGGCGTCGGTGTCCAAGCTGACCATCATGCGAAAAGCCATCTTGTTGAAAATACACGTTGGGTTCGATCATCGTTTGGGTTTGGCGTTGGCCCTGGCCCGGCGCTGTACTGCGTATCCGATTGCGACAGCTTGTTTTGGCGGTTTGCCTGCTGCGATCTCGGTCTTGATATTTTGGTTTCGCGCTGTCTTTGATGGCGATTTGATGAGTGGCATCGCTACCCCTAGCACGGCACTGTTGGGCTGCGGGTGATGGTGCTGCAACATGGGCGCCGCGGCGGCAAGAAGTCGGGAGAACGTGGGATGTGCTGGATACCGTCGCGGCTAACTGGCGGGAATTGGTCTGAACCGCGTCATCCTTAGGCAAGACTGCCCTTCGTCAGGCTCGGACACAGTTCTACCCGTCACCCGCGGGTAACACCGCGCGCCTTGCTGTTACCAAATCGCGCCGACAAGCGGCTGACGTCCGCGCCAATGCGCAGGGAACGCGGACGTGCTCCGGCCGCAGGGAACAACGGCTGTTCTCTGTGTCGCGTCCTGATCTTCGGTCAATCTTCTGGTTCTACTTCTTGTCGATCGCGGTCCCGGCGTTCTCGACTTTCTCGCCGGACTTGTCCATTACGTCGGACGCCTTCTGTGTGCGCTTGGCGTGCTCCTTGTGGCTCTTGGCGGACTTCTCCATCCGCTCACCCTTCGCCTTTTCCGCGGCCCCGGCGTGATCCAATTGCGCACCTTCGGCGGCGGTGCTGTGGTTCTTCTTCAGCGACTTGGCCTCCTTCTGCATCTTTGCGCCCTTTTCTTCCTTGGCCTCGCCTGCGCCTGCGGTCTTCTCGGCGGCTTTCTTCTCGTGCACAGCTTTCTGCTCCTGGGCGTTGCCCTTGGCTTCGATGGCGTTGCCCTCTTTCTGGACGGAATTCTCGGCGGCGTTTCCGGTTGCGGTCATGGCCAGCAGAGCTGACAACGAAGCTCCCAGGAAGAAGTTCTGAATATGCATTGGGTCTCCTTGTGGTGGTTGCGCCCTTCGGTCGCGTAGTTGACTCCGAGGACGTGGCGACCCCAGCAAGCAAGAACCCTGCCAGAGACAGCGGTGGCGAGAAATTCGGCGAGCTTGGCAGCGGCGGCAGCCTGACATACTCCGGGGCGCGGCTATCTCGGGGCAGAAATGTCGCCCCGGCTCACGACGCCGGAGAGGACGCTCTTCTACAGCTTGGGAATTCGCAGGGTCTTGCTGATCATCAGGCTGCCCGAGAGCGCGAACATCAGAACCAGCGGGTGCAGAACCAGGCCCAGTTCGACTGAGCCGAAATACAAGGCCGCCCCCAGCCGCCCCTGCCAGGCCGCCACGGCCAGCACGATGACCGGGACCACACTCGACGGAATGGGCATGCCCTCGAAGTACTTGACCTTGTCGCCCCCCGCGGACAGGGCGTCAGCGGTCACGTTGAAACGCGCCAGTCGGCTGACCCCGCAGCTCACGAAATAGATCAACACGGCCCAGTCCCAACCGCCGCGCATGCCAGCCGCAAAGGCCAGCGCCGCAGGCGCCACGCCGAACGCGATCACGTCAGCCAGCGAATCCAGCTCACGCCCCAGCGTCGAGTGCGCGTGGCGCCAGCGTGCCACCCGGCCGTCCAGCGAATCGAACACCAGTGCCAGCGGTATCAACGCGGCCGCCAGGGTGAAGAGGCCGATGCTGGGCGTAAGCAGGTAGGTCATGGAAGCGAACATGGAAGCCGTTCCGCAAGCGGCATTGGCCAGGGTGAACAAGTCAGCCAGGTGGAACCCGCGGACCATGGAGAAATGACGTGGCTGGGCCGCAGGTTCGATCATGGCGACACGCTAGCGCAAGCGGGCCACACAAAGAGCTGCCACATTTCCAGTGTGGGCTTCTTGGGGGAAGGAACAACAGGCGGTTGCGATGAGATCATCCTGTCGGCATCGTGTGTCTAGTCTACCTCATTCGAGGCAGCCGAAGTCCTCCCGCGCGGCCCAAAACACCGAAGCCGTACAGCAGCCAGAGAACCACCGCGATCACAACGACTATGTTGAGGATGGTCTTAATCTTCCCGTCCATGGGGATGTACCTGTTGACGAGCCAGAGCCCCATCCCGACGATTATCAAGACCAAGACGACTGATATCAGGGACATGGGTGACCTTTCTTTTGTGCGGCGAGCTGATGAGCGGAATTCCTCGGGTTGGACACGGTGAGCGCAGACTGAAGACTCGCCTTGGTCGATTTGATGCCGAGACAGGCGCATCCATCACAGATTGGTTGGCGAACACGCGGAGAAAGCGGCGTGAGAACGTGGCGAAAACTCGAGTTTCTGGCGTGCACCTCGCGCTGTCGGCCAAGCCAACTTTGCCGTCGTAGCGCTCAACCCACATCGCCGCCGGGCTCGCTTCGGCGTATCCTAGCGGTCCGATGAAGCCTTGCCCTTTCTGTGCCGAAGAGATCCAGGACGCCGCCATCAAATGTCGGCACTGCGGCTCGATGCTGGGAGAGACCGCCGCAGCGGCCGTCGCATCCCGCCCCCTGGCGTCCGCAACGGAGGCGGCGCCGGCCGTCGTGACGATCTTCAAGGGGACGCCTTCCTGGAAAGCTCAGTTCTGGTCGGTGGTGGCGGCCATCGTGCTGGGCGTGGGCGGGCTGTGCGGCGCCCCGATCCTCCACCTGTCGTTCGGCGTTGTCTGGGGCTGGGCGCTGATCGCTGGGGCGGTGGCGCTGGGGCTGGGAGGGTGTTGGCTGCTCTACCTGTGGGCCGCGCGGGCCACGCTCAGGTTCCTCATCACGACGCGCGCGATCGACGTCGAGTCGGGCTTGCTTTCGAAGAACATCGAGACGCTACAGCTCTGGAGGGTGCGCGACACCGAGTTCCATCAGACCATGACAGATCGGCTGCTCGGAGTGTCCCGCATCCGGGTATTCAGCCATGACGTGACGACACCCCAGCTTCTGCTCTGGGGACTGCCCGGTTCTCGCTCGATATTCGAGCAGCTCCAGGACGCGCTGGAGATCGCGCGCCGGTCCCGCAACGTGATCGGCCTGGTGGAGTGAGGTTGTCCGTGTCGCGGTTGCCGTGCGGAAGACTCTTGCGTTGCAAATGCGCGGGTGGCACGGCAGAAGGTAGTGGGACAGGACGGGAGGGCTAGGTGTTGCAAGATGTCGAATCAGTTGCATCAATCCGCGCGCGCGCCGAACAGCGTCTGGACAGACACCAGCGCATGATGGAGGTACTGACCGCGGCGCTGGGACGACCGCGCACCGTGTATGTGACCCTGTCGATCGTCGCTGGATGGGTGGCTTTCAACCTGGTGACGCCCAAGCTGTTTGGCTGGCAGAGGATCGACCCACCTCCCTTCTTTTGGTTGCAGGGAATGGTCGCGCTATCCGCTCTCCTGATGACGACGCTGGTCCTCATCACCGCGAATCGCCAGACGCGGAACGCCGAAGATCGATCACACCTCGACTTGCAAGTGAATCTGCTCGCCGAGCACAAGGTGGCCAAGCTCATCGCGCTGGTCGAAGAACTCCGTCGCGATCTGCCCATGGTACGAGATCGGATCGATCGCGAGGCCGACGCCATGCAAGAGGCGGTGGACCCAAATGCGATGATCGAGGCGTTGGAGGGACCATTGGAGGGCGAGCCGCCCTCGCGAGGGGGCGGGTAGACGAACCGCTCTCGCAGCCATGCCACGGGCGCGCCGGACCTGTGGAAGATTTGGGGGCGGGGGGCACAGTCGTTAAGCGGCTCAATGGGCGGAATGAAATGGCCATTCGTGATTCGAGGACACATGCCTTCGGTGGGGTGCCCCTCTCCCTTTCGGGAGAGGGTGGTCTACCCCAGTTCCTCCGGCGCAATTCCGCCGCTTGACGCCGATGGGAGCAGGGGGTGGTTGCTCCTTCAAATTGATGGAGAGGGCACGTCATCCTGGTCGAACACGCCCGTCCTCCAAACTCGTCTGCGCTCCAACTGCTCGGACTTACACGTTTCTCGTAGCTGGCTCGAAAGCTGCTGTAGCGAGACTGTGGGATCCCTTCCGCCGGTTGGGGCCCGAGAAGAACTGCCGTGTGCAAGACTTGCCACGACCCACGTAAGCGGAGTGAAAAATGAATCAAAGAACCCAATTGGCCCCTTCAGCGAACCAGACCTTCACTGGCTCGGTCGCTGCTGCTCACCGCGTTCCGTTCAGTCGGTGTGCTCGACCAAGGAAGCGGACCGATCGATCGGCTCGGACACGCATTGAGCATTCCGCCATGAAGCGTCTCATTCTCTTCACATGCGCAGCGGCGGCAATCCTGTCCGTCGGCGCAAGTCGCGCGCAGGCAACCGAAGTTGGTAACTCGCGCAACTTCGGTCTGGGCTTCCAGATTGGCGATCCAACCGCCATCACGGCCAAGGCATTTCTCGGGCGCGGCCATGCCTTGGACTTCGGACTCGGGTTCGGCGGCTGGGGCTACGGCTGGTGCAGGGATGGCGCCGGCAACAGCTACCGCTGCGACGACGTCAATCACGACATCAGCTTGCACGCCGACTACCTGTACCAAGACAACATAGTCAACATGACCAACCGCCTGGACTGGTACGCGGGTTTTGGCGGCCGGGTGATCATGTCAGCCTATGGGAACAACAACCTCAGCCACGACGTGGTGGTCATCGCGCGCGTTCCCATCGGGATTGCCGTTTCTTTCCGACGCCCCGACTTCCTCGAAGCCTACCTAGAAATCGTGCCCGGCATCGCGGTCTTCCCGCTGGGCTTCAATATCGACTTCGGCCTGGGCGTGCGCGCGTTCTTCTAGTCTGAGACTGGCTAGCACTACTGATTGACTTTCTCCCGTCGCCGTCGCTGCTGCGGGGCCCGTCCGCTTTCTCGCTTCTCGGCCAGGTACGTCGAGTATCCTCCCTCGGCGCTCGTCGCGGCCGGGCCTCCTCGCAACGCGCCGGCCCGGTCCGAATTTCAATCAGTAGTGCTACGGATTCCGCCAGACGGCGTAGAGCATGAGGGTGCGCGAGTCAGTTGCCTTTCCTGCGACAGCCGAGCCGCGCCCCAACGCCGGAAACATGAACTCGGCGCCGACATCGAAGCCGTGCCTCAGAAGGAAGTCGCCGCCAACGCCTACGGGAATGGTGTAGCGACTGCCGAACTGATTGGTCGGACCAAAGAGGCCCATGTCAGCAAAGGCAGCGATCCGCGGTGCAGCCTGTAGCGCGAACTGAACCGGCATACCGATGGTCTCTTGCCCGTTCTCCGTGCTACGCCTATTGACTTCGATGCCGAGCCGAGGAGTGGCCTTGGCTGAGAAGATCGCGTTGACATACTTCACGCCAACGCCTACGTCGACGGCGAACAGCAGGTGAGGAGAGAACTCCTTGAACTCGGCGGCAAGCAGGCCGCTCAGCTCAAGACCCTTGCCCTTTGCGAAGGAAAACTGCCCACCAACATTGAGGTTGTTGTACGTTTTCTGGCAGTACTGCTTCGTGCCCAGACAAAGACCTCCGTTGCCAGCCGCCAGCGGTGCGCCCAGGGCATTGTGGGTCAGAAAGAATTCAAGCTGGTCGGTCATGCCGAAGCGCATGTCCAGCGGAATCCACACTGGCTTGAAAACCGCATTCTGGGAGAAGCTGAAGACGACGGGCAACGTGCCCTGGAACATGCCGGGCGGGACAGTCAGAGGACGAAGCACGTAGGCATCTGGATAGCCCATCGGAGCCCACGCAGGAGTAGCCGAAGGACCAGACCCAGGTACGACAGCAGGTGCTACCCCAGAAACTGGGGGCACAACTTCTGGAAACGGAGCGGCCTCGTCCTGCGCAAGAACTGCGAAGGGAGCGAGGCTCGCAACGAGAACCGACAGGGTCGCAACTATCCGTCGCGACCCTTGAATGCGCCCCATTTGCTAAGTACCACCTCTCGGCGTCGTCAAAGTCCGTTCAGAATGCCCACCTGAATCACATTGTCATGGGATGAATACGCTTCGAAATAGTGGCGGAGTTCTGCCCGGTGGCCACAATGCGCACGCTTTGCAATTGAAAACCTTCCAGGCAGCCACTCCGCCACAATGCCTAAGCTATCGCCTGACCTCGCCCCCCAATCGTCAACTACACCGCCAACGCCATCCGAATGTCCGGTTCAACTCTAGAATGCGCCTGAATCCCCGCAAGCTCCGGTCCGCTGGCGGGGGGCGCAGAATCGCCAAATTGACTGGGCCAACAGGAACTCGCGTTACGAATCTGTAACTGTCTCCCAGCTAGGCAACACCGGACGGGGACGCCGGTGCGTCGTCTCAACCGAAGCGCACGTGGCCGGTGAAAATCAGTATGACGCCGACCAGAAGAATGACGGCGGCGGGTGACCAACTCCAGGCACCGTATCGGGATCGCCCCCAGCCGCCGCCACCAAGTGCGATTACCAGAAACACAACAAGCAGGATTGTCAGAAGCATAGAATTTCTCCCTTGTCCGTCATGAACCACCCTCGTGGCCCTCGTCTTCTCGCCTTGCGCGCCTTGTCGGCGCGAACGCGCTGCCAGGCGCCATCAGCGTGATGGCGCTCGGGCTGTTACTTCGAAACCTCATTGAGCGCATGCTTTGCGGACTTCACGGCGTGCTTGACGTCCGCGACCGCACCCTCTACCTGGCCGGCGCGTTCGTCGTCTTGGCCCTCTTTCTGGAGTCCCTTGTTGCCAGTGAGGCCGCCGACGGCCTGCTCGACGCGACCCTTTGCTTTCTTGCTGAATTCGCCCATTTGAATACCTCCCGACGTGAATCACTAAAGGATGTTGATTGAGATGCGCACACCCGGATGAAAGCGGTTGTACATGTAGTAGCCACCGTCGCCGTACTCGACGTACACGTCGTCGGAGTATCCCCAGCCGAGTGGCCAGGGATCGATGAAGGCGAACCCGTAGCCGCCGTAGTAAAAGCGCCGATTATCGTAGTCGCCGCGGCTGACATGGAAACTGTGCCTGTTGCCAAAACGAGACTCGTAGCGCTGGTTGGAAATGCGGCCATGCTCGTGGCCAGCTTCGATGCGAGCGGCCGGCTGTGCTTGCTGCGCGCGCGCCTGGCTCCGTCCGGGATTGCCTTGCGGCGCGCGGGCGACCGCATGCGCTTGCTGCTGCCGCTGGGGACGTGCTGTCTGCTGCTGTGGCTGCCGGGCGGGCCTGGCCTGTTCCGTCTGTTGCCGTGGCGCAGGTCTGGCTTGCCGTTGCTGCTGCGGTGCCGGCCTGGCCTGCTGCTGGGCGGGCCTAGCCTCTTGCGGGTGTCCCCTTTGCGCATAGGCGGGAAGACTGAATACGGGAAGCAAGACCGATACTACAATTGGGAGTAGGAGTTTCATGTGTGTCACCTCGAACTTTGGAGACTTGAGCGCTTCCAAAGCCTCAACCGCCACTTGCAGAGATAGCATCTTTCGAGCCATCGACAGGATGCGAGTAAGTTCAGCTAGTTGCAGCGCAGACGGTTTATATGGCAGGCTTCTTCAATCAAGATGAGGCGCCCTTTCATTCAATTCGGAGGCAAGTCGGGCATTCCTGGCTGATGTGATTGCGTTAGAAATCGTCCTTGAAGAGGCGACCGGCTCGTGGCGCTGCAGACCTTGCCGATGCGCCTGAAACGCGCACGGGATGCGCACGGCTGGTGGGCTTGCTGGGTTTGTCGGGTGCGAGAGTGCCTGAGGCAGGTGGCAATGGTGAAGCTGCCTGCGGGTCTGGAACCGCAGCAGGAAGAGTGGTTGCGTCTGACACCGCGGCAGGGACGGCGGTCTTTGCGGCTACTGGCGGCGTGGCATTCGCCGTGGGTAGTGGCGCGCCTGTTTGCGCTCTGGTGGCGCCCCCCATGACCATCCACACCGCGAAGAACCCGAGCGCGACCGCGAAGCCTGCGCCCACGAAGCGACGCCACCTGCGAGGAGCAGCGAGTGACCTGCTGCTAGCAAGCACCACCTTGTAGAAGGAGGGTCTCGGATCCACCAGAACCGGCCCTGCATGGGGGGCGCGCTTCTTGCTCTCCGCTTCCGCGGGAAACCCGAAAAGAAACCGCGTCTCCTGATGCTGCTCGGACAACTCCTTCTTGAGAATGGCTTGCACCGCGTGCTCCCCGGATGCGGGATCGCGCATGGCAATCGATGGCACCCCGGCGAGCGGCGTGAGCAGACGCGGTGGAGGAGTGGGCGGCATCAGCTCGTCTTCGAGGGCGTTCACCATCGCATTCAAGTCCGAGTAGCGCTGGTCGGGCTGCTTGGCCATGGCTCTTTCGATGATGCGCACCAAACCAGGCGGCAAGTCGGGACGGAGCAACGTCACGGACGGAAGGGGTTGGTTCAGGATGCGGTCGAAGAGCTCGGGGCCTGGTTCCCCGGGAAACGGCATCTGTCCGGTCAACGCCTCGTACAGCAGCACGCCGAAGCCGTACACATCGGCCCGTGCATCGATGCGTGACACGCCGCGGATGTGCTCGGGAGACATATACGCCGGCGTGCCCGCAGTCACGACCGGCCCCGCCGAGTGATCTGTCACTCGTTCCAGCATGACCGAGATGCCGAAGTCCAACACTTTGGTGGTCACGATGCGTCCGTCGGGCTCAGTGCAAATGAAGATGTTTTGCGGCTTGAGATCTCGATGGACTACGCCTTGTGCATTGGCGGCGGCCACCCCGCGCATGGCTGGCAAGAGCAGGGCTGCGGCTTCGTCGAGGCTGAGAAACTTCTTGCGAGCGATGTAGCTGGACAGTGGCTCTCCGTCGAGCAGCTCCATCACGATGCACGCCATTCCGTCGTGTTCGATGACGTCGAAGACCGTCACGACATTGGGATGATTCACTCGACTCGCGGCCAAGGCCTCGCTGCGAAAGAGGCTCTGCGCTTCGCCGGTGTTCGCCAGGGAGAGCAGGATCACCTTCAGCGCGACTCGCTTGCCGGTGTGTTCATTGGTGCCGGCCCACACTGCGGCCATTCCACCTTGGCCAAGCAAGTGGTCGACTCGGTATTGGCCACCGACCATCTGGCCCGGCCGCAAGATTGTCTCAACCGGGCTCTTGCTCAGGGCTTTAGCGCTATTCACACAGACTCGCTTTCAGGTGTCTGGACCACATCAGGAGTGCCCTGCCAGCACGCCTCCCGCGGGAGCGGACGCCTGCTTCAGCGGCATGGCGGTTCTGCCCAGCGGCAAGATCCCGGCCATGTCGCTGATGATGTTGACCAACTCGCTGTTGGCGGGAATCACGATCTTCGTGTTAGCCGAGAGCGCGGTCTCCACCGTGATGAGCTTCCTCAGCAACTGCGCGTTGCCGACGAAGTAGCGGTCGGCAGCATCATTCACGAGTTGGATAGCCTGGGCCTCGCCTTCGGCTTCGAGGATTTTCGCCTGCTTGACCCCCTCGGCCTTCTTGATTTCAGCTCTGCGCGCGCCGTCTGCCATGGTTTCCGTGGCTGTCGCGAAATCGACCGCCGCGACCTTTTCGTTTTCCGCTTTCACCACCTTGTTCATCGTCTCCTGCACGTCCTTGGGCGGATCGATCTCCTTCAGCTCCGTTCTGACGATTTCGATTCCCCAGTGCATGGTTTCCTCGCGCATCGTCCTTTGTAGCTCGCTGTTGATCTTGCCCCGCTCGCTATTCGCCGACTTGAGGGTCAGCGTGCCGATGATGTTGCGCAAGGTGGTCCTGGCCAGGTTGACGATCTGGTACTGGTAGTTGAAGACGTTGTACTGGGATGCCTTCACGCTCTCTTCGTCGCTCTTGACTTTCAAGTACACTTGCGCGTCTACACGCGCATTCAGCTTGTCGCTAGTAATGATCTCCTGCGGCTCCGCGTTCACCATCACCTCGGTTACGTTGACCAGGTACATGCGGTCAATCAGCGGAATAATCCAGTTGAACCCGGGCATCGCCAGATGTTGGTACTTGCCCAGGCGTTCAACCAGGCCTCTGCTAGTGGGCCGGACGACGCGGACTCCGGCAAAGAAGATCAATACAATCACACTGACTCCGACATAGATGACGGTTGGATTCATGATGGACTCCTCAGCTACGACAACCGAGTATCGGTTCCGGGTTTGGGGTCATGGGACACGTCTGTTCCAGGAGGACCGAGCAGCTCCGCGCCGACATCGAGAAGCAGAATCTCGGTCTTGGCCTCGGCTGTGAAGGAAACCGCTCGCTCGTCCGTTAGACCGGCGCCATCACCCGTGGTCAGGACCAGATCGCCCAAGGTGATCTCGCCCTGCACAACGTGCAGCCACGCCCTCCGCCCGGGTGAAAGCTCGTGGACCAGGTGCTGCCCGGGGTCCAGCATGGCCGAGTACACCAGGGCGTCCTGGTGGATGCGCAGCGATCCTTTGCGAGCGTCAGGCGAGGCGACGATGCACAACCCGTCCCGGCGCTCCGCCGCGCTGAAGCGTCTTTGCTCATAGCCTGAATCGAGCCCGGTCTGCCAGGGGCGCAGTCCAATCTGGAAGACCTGAGCCCACTCGGTCCTTGATGCGTTGGTTTCGTTGTAGCGAATGCCACGTCCGGGGGTCATGCGCTGGAATTCGCCCGTCTGGATGACACCCGAGCAACCCTGCGAATCCTCGTACGCCAGTGCTCCCTCGCGCGCGTAGGTGACGACTTCGGCGTCGCGATGCGAGCGGCGCGGAGTGCCTGCGCCCGGTGGCAGACGCTCCTCGCTCAGAGTTTCGAGCGTGCCAAGGCCGCCGGCGAGTGGGTCATTTGACTCCGCTGGGGAGAAGGTGAGCCAGATCTCGCGCTTGCGGCGTTGGTCGCAGTGGCGTTCCTTGGCTCTGCGGACCGTGATCATGGCCCCGTCACTCTTCCCAAATTGGCAGACAACACTTCGCTTTCACGTCCGACCGGCTCGAGTGCCAGCAGGTCTCTGGTGTTGCCCACAGTCAGGAGGCCGGAGCGGTTCATTTAGCACCTCCATTTTCATCCCAAACAATTCGATGCAGCTTTCGAGCCACATGTTGGGGGCGGTACAAGTGCAGGTAGTTGCCACCCCAGACGCTCTGTGAGGTCGCCTCGTCCAATCAAAGTGAGGTGCCATTCAATCGAAAAGGACTGCCAGAACCTGCAGCATGGGCAGGCGAACGGCCTACAGTCTCGGTGCGGCACGCATCACAGCGGCGAGCTCGGGCAGGACGCTTTCCACGCCGCGGATAACGAACTGGACAGCGATGGCGGCGAGGACCAGTCCCATTAGCCGTGTGGTGATGTTGAGGCCAGAGGGCCCCAGGTACTTTTGGATCCGCGCAGCGTTGCGCAGCATTACGAAGACGATGACCATGGCCACCACGATCGCCAGGAACAGGATCGCCATGTTGGGGATGGCGCGCGCCTCGCCGGAAAGCACGATGACGGTGGTGATCGCGCCCGGCCCCGAGACCATCGGGATCGCCAGTGGCACCACCGCAATGTCGTCGCGGTTCATGGCTTCGTCCATTTCCTCGGGCGTCTGTCGCGTGCGCGACGGCGTGGCGTGGAGCATTCCCATGGCGACGGAAAAGAGGACGATGCCCCCGGCGATCTGGAAGGCGCCGATGGTAATCGAAAAGAACTTGAAAATAAGCGTCCCGGAGACTGCGAAGACGAGAAGAACAATGAAGGCAATGATCGTCGTCTTCCGAATGATCGCTCGCTTGGCCTGCGGCGTGGCGTTGGAGGTGAGGGTGATAAAGACCGAAGTGACCATCACCGGGTTGATGATCACGATGAGCGAGGGAAACGCTACCAGAGCGAACGGGATCACGTCGTGCACCGCCTGAATCTAGAACAGTGGGTCAGGACGTCGTGGCGGATCTGCTGGATGACGGTTGCGAAGGCTCGGGGCATGCGATCTCGTCGTCTACCACTATTTGCTCCGCCCGTGGTGGGACCCTCAGTCAAATGGATTGTATATGCGGGCGATCCTGATTCGTCTCTCAGGGGGCGATCTTGTCGCTCAGCCACTGCCGCGCATTGTCGAAGGAGTCCTTCAGATCGACATAGGACTGCTTGAATCCACTCTTCACGTTGTCCCAGTCGGACGCAGTCGCGGTTTCGGCCCGGTCAACTTGTTTCTTCGCCTGAGCCCATTTCTCGCGCACCGCCGCGAGCTTGACCCTGGCGTCGGCCTTTGCCGAGCCACCGGCGCTCTCGACCTTGGCTCCGAGCTGATCCAGCTCGTCCTGGATACTGACCAGTTCCTTCTTCATCTTGACGACAAACTCGGCCCTCTCCGCGTAGGCGTAGTTCCGCATCTCTTGCTCCGCCTGCTTGGTTTCTGCCTTGGCCTTTTCCAGGTGCGCCGCCGAGGGCTGCGCTTGCTTCGGCTCGACCGACGCTTTGACTTCTTTCGAGGTGCACCCCACGGCGAGAGCGGCCGCGCCGAGCAAGGTGGTGGCCAGTATCGCGTGTCTCATGGTTCTGCCTTTCATCGACTTTCGCGGACTAACGAAAAACCCGAGAGCGTGGCCAATCCAGCCTCGCCCCCGGGGATCGTCTCGGCTGTCCGAGGATGTTGCAAGCTAAGCCTGTCGAGCATCGCCCTATGGGTTGGATGCGTGCGGTTCGTGTGCGATGATAATCTCGACCCGGCGGTTGTTGGCGCGGCCTTCGGCGCTGGCGTTGTCAGCGATTGGGTTTGCCTTGCCAAGCCCGTGGGACTGGATCAGGTCGCCCTGGTAACCTCGCTCCACCAGGTAGCTGCGAACCGCGTCGGCCCGACGCTGGGACAGGTCAAGGTTGTAGTTCACGGAGCCCTGGGAGTCGGTGTATCCCTCAACGGTAAGGTTTCGCTCGCGGGTTGTGAGCAGCACCTCGGCCACCTGGTCGAGTCGCGTTCTCGCTTCAGGCAGCAACACGGCCCGGTTAGATGCGAAGAGCACACTTCCGGAGAGGGTAATGACCATTCCGCGGGCCTCATCCTTGACAGCAGCCAGCTTAGCTAGTGCCGCCTGGGAGTCAGCCGCTCGCTTCTCGGCGTCCGCCCGAGCCACCTGCTCAGCGGAAAGCTTGTCAGCCGTCGCCTCGCCGTTGCGCTCGGAGGCTGCCAGCGCTGAGCGCGTCTGGTTCAGATCCTGCTTGGTCTTGGCCACGACCTTGCCCTGGGTGGTCTGGAAATCGTTCTTCGCTTGCGCCTCGTTCTTCTGCTGAATGTTGATGGAGGCAGTCGCCTCCGCGAACTGTGACTTGCGCTGGGCAATGTAGGCAAGGTCTCGCGTTCGATACGAGTCGGGATCCTTCTGGAAGGACTGCTCCGCTTCAGCGAGTGCCTGGTTGGCTACGTGAAGCTCTGCCGGCGCGGCCTGGCTGGCGGTGCCGAAGCTGGCGCGCCGGTATGCCTCCCGGGCGTCAACGAGTTCCTTTGGAACGGTGGTTGCGCATGAACTGAGAACTCCGGCGCTGAGGACGGCGATCAAAAGACTAGTGGTTTTCATTCGAGTTTCCTTTCACTGGACGGTTTCTGCTATTCCACAACCTACTTGTTCTCTAGCCGGAGCTGATGCACCCGGTCCACGGCTGCCCGAGCTTCCGCCCGCTCGGCATCCTCGCGTGAAAGCGCGACAGCCAGTTCGGCGTCGGCTTCAGCACGCGACAACATCGACACTGCCCGTTCCTTCTCGTCGTTTGCGGCCAGCGCCTTGGCGTTCTGCAGTTCTTCCTTGGCCAGCTGCAGGTGCAGCGAGGCCTGCGGAACCTTGGCAGCGCCAACCTCCTCGGCGGCACGGATTCCCGAGCTCGACGCCTCTGTGCGCAGCGGCGGGGAGCTTGCGCAGCCCAGACCGAGTGCGGCGGTCCCGGCGGCCATGGCGAACATCATGATTGCGGTCTTGAATGTGTGTCTCATCAGATCCTCCTCTTTGGATTCCCGTTTCATTGAATGCCGATTAGTTCTTCATTTTCTTGAAAGCGGCCTCGAGGTCGCTCCATGCGGTCTCCACGCCGGTCTTGAGGGTGTCCCATTTCTCGCCCCCCGCTGCTTTCAACTCGCTCAGCTTCGCCTGCGCGGCCTGATACTTCACCTTCAGAGCGTCAACGCGCTTGCGACGTTCGGAGTTTACGTCCGCACCCGCCTTTTCGACTTTCGCCATCAGGTGGTCGAGCTGCGCACCCCAATGCTTGAGCTGTTCTTCCATCTTGCCCATGTGGGCCGGTGTGTTCTCCATGAAATTCTCCCTTCAGGTGGCTATGTCGATTGACACAAGTTTGTTGTCTGCATGCGTGCGATTGGCTGCAACCGGCAAAACGCCTTTCGGCGCGTGTGTCGCAGCATCAGCGTCACTGCCCCGGCTGCCAGACGCGATACCTCCAGCGGATCTCTGCTGTAGGAAGCGGCGCCATCGTACGCGGCCGCGACCAACTCCCCGAACTGTGCCGTTTTGTTAACCCTGGTCCTCATGGTTGCTCACCTCATTTGTCCTTGGCGAATTCCGCAGTTGGCGTAGCGCCATTCATCTACCCAGGCAGCTACAGCATCTTTCGAGCCAGCGACAAGATACGAAGCAGTTCAGGTGGTTGCGCCATTGACGGGGCAGGACAACCTGACGATCCAATCGAAGTGACGTACCATCCCGTTCAATTCGAGAGAAAAGACCGAAGACGCGCGGGGACAATCTGGGAGTCTCGGCTGCCATCTGGTCTAGCCGCCGGCCCGCTTGACGCCTATGCCGGGACGGACCCTCCGGCTTTCTCGGGCGCACCGTTCAGCGTGATGGCCGGTCCGGCCGTGCTCCAGGGCCGAGCCGGCAGGCTTACAACGGACAGCCATTACCGGGCACAGAAACGACGTTGGAGTCGAATACAAACGCGCCAGCGCCACCTACCCAGGCCCCTGCCATGGATCTGCCACAGGCCGTTGCGTGGGTCTTCATCGTGATATCGTGGGCAGCCAGTATGTTGCCCTGGAATTCAGAGTACGATCCAATCGTCGCCGAACTGGTGACCTGCCACCAGACGTTGGAAGCCTTGGCGCCGTTGGTCAGTAGAATGCGGGTGTGTGCCGCGGGGCTCGGGGCGCCATCTGCGGTAGTAAGTGTACTGTGCGACTGGAAGATAAACATAGCATTAGGATCGCCCTGGCCGTCGAGGGTGATATCCCCGGCTATCAAGATCGACGTGGTGGACTCGTAGATGCCGGGAGTGAACCAGTTGTCGCCGAGCGCGAGCGGGCTTCCAGCCACATTTCCCATAGTAGTGGGAGCTGCGATAGGGGTGCCCCCTCCCAGTGTGCCGACGGCTGGGGGACCGGCCAAGGGAGTAATGCTGAGAAAGGCCGCATTCAAGTCAGCCTTGATGGCGGCTGAACTCGTGGTGTCCGGATACAAGTTGGTGATGACCTTCCCGCTGATTGTGGGAGGCATGCCTCCGCAAAGGCCAAACCCCCCGGCATTATCAACGGTCACGGCGTTGCACGTCTTATTTGGGTCCAACACCACGTTCCCGTTGATTTGGGTGATTGGCGCTGTACTGGTGTTAGTGACCCCCGCTGTCGCCGCGATCGCAAACGAGGCGGCCAATCCAAGGTTGATCGCGACAAGCGGCTCCGCGTCGCCGGTCTCCGCGTCGCTGCTGCCCGCGTCGCCGGTCTCGGCGTCGCTGCTGCCCGCGTCGGCGTCCGGGGGGGAGATGTTCGGGGCGTCGATGCGCGAGGCGTCTGCGCTCGGAGCGTCGGGATGTCCGACATCGGCGTTGCCCGCGTCGGCTGTGTCGGTGCGCGCAACGTCGGAACTCGGACCATCAGAGTTGGCGACATCAGCGTTCATCGCATCGGTGCTCGTGGCGTCTAGCTTCCCCAGGTCAGTGTTCGAGGCATCGGCGTTTGCGGCGTCGACATTTCTCAGGTCAAAGTTCCCCACGTCGGGGCTCCCGACATCGGCGTTCCGGACATCGGCGATTCTCGCATCGGCGGTTCTCGCATCGGTGCCGGCATCGCCGGCCTTGGAGAACTCTACCAACCGCTGTCCGCACGCGGGCAGCAGGAATAGCAACAGATACAGAGCGCCGGTTTTGAGTGTCTTCATGTTACTTGCCCCCGTCATTCAGGATGGTGAAATGGACGACGAACTCGACGCGGCGGTTGTTCTCACGGCCGGCGATTGTGGAGTTGCTGTCAACTGGAACGGAGGAGGCAAAACCGGTTGAGAATAGGCGCTCTTTGGCAATCCCGTGCGCAACGAGATAGTCGAGCACCGCCTCCGCCCGTTTCTCGGAGAGCGTCTGGTTGTGGTCATCGCTTCCCTCGGACGAGGTATGCCCCTCGACCTGTACGCGGAAGCCCTTGTTGTCCTTTAGCGCCTGTGCGACTTCATCGAGTACGGGAAACGATACGTCCTGGAGAATGGCCTGGTCCCAGGCAAAGTAGATCCTCTCCTTCAGCTCGAGTTTATCGCGTTTCACGACGAGCTTTTGGTAGAGAGGGCAGCCCCAGTTGTCCGGCGGACCCGCCACGTCAGGGCAGTGGTCCACACTATCGGGGACCCCGTCGCTGTCACGGTCGGGGCAGAGGAAGATCTCTTTGGTGATGGTTCGGACCTCTGCGGCGGCAACGGCCTCCGGTTGGCGCGGGACACCGGTGCCTACTTCAAGGCTAAGGCCCAGGCTCAGAATCTTGGCGTCGCGGTTGTCGAAGCCCGATCGCTCGGGCTCCTGCATGATTTGGAAATAGCGCACGAAGGGTCCGAGCCAGAAGATCCGCGATTCTCCGATAGGTACCGAAAGACCTGCAGCGACCGCGAAGCCCGCTCGGTTGAGCCCGCCAGTGCGCACGTAAAGTGCGTCAGCATCCAGCCACGGGGAGCTGGCGTAAAGCGCGTTGCGGGCGCGAAGATCGTGTGGACGGCGGAGGCGCAGACTTCCACCAAAGGCCCACGCTGTACCGAAATCGCCCAGTGAGTTTTCGGCGGGCAGCGTAATGAAGGTCGCACTGGGCCCGACGTCCAGATACCTGTTCAGCGTCCAGAGGGCCTTGATGGTTTCACCGCCGCCGACCTTGAAAAGCGACGACTGCGGGTGTGAAAGCGGGAACGCCACTCCGGGTTCCAGCTTCAAGGCGAAAGCACCGGCCTGTGCTGGATTGCCCGTGGTGGAGCCTGAGTTCTCGGCCTCACTCGCCCGAGTGAAAGGGGAGACCAACAGCAACGCCGTGGCCGTGATGGCGATCCTCGCCGGGTGTGCCAGTTGAAATCTTCGAGTCATTTTGGCCTCCGGGTACGTTTGGTCCTGGCAGAGATCATCTCCGCACAGCAGTTCTTGCCAGCCCGAGCCGATGCGGGGACAGCGTCTCGGCACGCGGCTTAAGCATATTTCGAGCCACTGAGGAGAAAGCACATCAGATCCGATAGTTGCGCCGCAGATGGTCCCTGAGGACTTGCTTGTTCAATCAGATTGAAGGGCTGATTCCTTCAAATCGAGAGGAAGGGAAAGCCGATACGGCCGGCGATCCGAGCGAGCACTGTGGCATAAACTGTGCACGAGACTCTGTTACGTTCGAAATGATTGCGCCACAGGGCAGGGAGAAGATCACCAATGATGAGCGCGTCGTGGTTGTTGTGGATGATATTCATCTTCCTATTTCTCGTGTCTCCCATTGGCTATCAGCCCGTGGTTTTAGTGGTGTGAATGGCTTCGCTCATGCGGCTGCGCGAGCGAGCCACGGGACGGGTGATTGGATGGGGGCGAGCTGATTCTCGCGGTCGGCGTGCCCTGGCAGCCGCATGAGCGAAGCCAGGAGGTTCCAAAGTGTAACCAGGGCAGCCCAAAGGGCGGCCGACTGGCCCTGGAGACACCTCGGTTTGCCAACGCCGAAGCACTTGCGCATGAGCAGACCCAGGTTGTAACCGGCAATGTGCACCAGCAGCCGTTTGGCGATGTTCTCCTGGTGGCAAAGGTACAGGCGTCGCATGCCGCCGGTCTCCAGCACATGGGCGAAGGTCCTCTCGATGATCTCGCCACGGAGACGCATGAGATGGCGACCGCGATGGCCGTTCTTCCGCCGACGATTGGCGTAAACCGCGTCGCGCTCCTCGGCCTCGCCCTCCCAATTCTGTCGGCCACGACGGGGCTCGGCGATGTAGCTGCGCCATCCCCCGAGCCGCAGCGCCAGCATCACCATCTTGCTGTGATACCCCTTGTCGGCCACGACCTCGCTCGGCTCGTGCTTGCGCTTTGAATCTTCTCCCGCGTGTTCTCGGGCTTCTTCGAGATTCTGTTCGGCTGCTGCCAGCGTTCCCTCCAGCGTCGTCGTGTCCCCCGCGGTTCCGCCGTCCAGGGTCACTGCCACCACCGCGCCCGTGTCCATATCGACGGCGTGCTCCTCCTTGTGCGAAAGATGCGTGCTCCCGTCCTTCATCTTCGAGATCTTCGCCTCCGGGTCGTACGGGTTGTACCAGTCCGCGTTCGACCCCTTCTTCTCGCGCTTGCGATCCATCCGTGCCAGATCTTCACGCGTCGGCGTCGTGATACCCGACGTCTTGGCCAGGTCTGTGAGGAACTCCTCGTAGCTGCGCCCGTCGTCGCGCCTCACGATCGATTTCATGGCCGCGTTTGCTTCCAGGGTCGTGCCGTCCACACCGAGGGTCTTGCCTCGAATGAGTCCCGCGCCGTCCAGCACGCCCAGAACCCAGCTGAAGACAGCCTGGTGCGTCTCCAGGTCGAGCAGTCGCCGTGTTCGCGAAATCGTCGAGTGGTCCGGCGTCACTTTGCTTGCTGCAATACCGAGAAAGTCGCGCAGGCTCAGCGAATCAGCGGCTCGCCACGCGATCCCTCGTTCGCTGTCGATGCCCTCGAAGTACCCGAGCAGCAAGCAACGGAAATACACGCCAGGTGCCATGCTCGGCCGTCCCATCTTTTTCGCGTAGAACTTCGCACAGGTCTTTTCCGCAAACCTGTCGAAGCCACTTTCGGCCAACACCTTGTTGACCGCCTGATAGTAGGGGTGGCTTTGCGAACGAAGCTGCTGGTGCGTGATGAACAGCTCTTCCTGCTCGCCGTCGCGGATGCCCATTGCCATACCGCCTTCGTACACCACCGAAGATCTGCCGTCGATCTTGATCAGATGTTCAGGTCATCAACCAAGCACCAGACGCGCCCAAGCGCGTCTGGTGCCCATTCGGACTTTCACCACGGGCTGCTATGGCTGGGGCTACCGCAAATGGGGGCCGCCGTACCCGAGATACATTCAGCGGCGTCGTGGTGCGCGGGCAACGACCGTCGGCGAAACCGGAGTGCTCAGCCATCAGGCTTGGGGATGGCGTGGGGACTTCGTGTGGGCGGTGGTCTTTGTCGGCCTGCTCTGGGCCGTGGTGACGCTCTGCTGGCGCTGACTTGAAGTCTATTGCGGGAAGACCACCAGCGCGACCTGGCCGGCAGCGGCCCACTCAGTGGCGAAGCCCTCGCGGCTGTCCACTCGCGGGCCATGGGCCGGATCGATCGCGAGGATGCGCTGGTCTTTGCGGTTGATGCCCACGACCACCTCGTAGTGGGAATAGACTCCACGACCGTACCGCTTCATCACGCCCACGAGTACCGGGCGGTGCCAGTGGATTTCGCGATCGAGGTCAGCGAACTGGCCCTGAATGACAAAGGCTTGCAAACCCTGTTGCCGGGTGAAATCGCGGAGCGCAGCCGCCTTGATGCCTCGGTCCGGAGCCGGTGGATTGGCGGCTACTATGCCCTCACGGGTAACCGGTCGCTTCCAGTAGCCGAGGACCATGGCCAACGCGGCGGCACCGCAATCTTCGTTGGCGGCCTGGCGCACAGCCGGCACTCCCTCGACGAACTCCCAGCCGTCGTCGCCTGCCAGGTCGGCGAGTCTCGCATTCCGGGCAGAGCCCAGATAGCAGCCGCTCGCGCAAAGTGCGAGGAGCGCGGCGCCAGATCTAACCGTATTGGCGCGCACGGAAATCAGCGGACGAAGACAATGATGAGCACGATGGCGATTACGACGAGCGCGCCGGTCCCGAGCCAAATCCCGCCGCCGCCGCCCTCAAAGTCGGCCAGCTGGGGAGTGGCTGCTTCGCGCGCGGCGTAGTTCGGCGTGCTTCTCACGGAGTCGTCGACGGGCGCGGATGCGGCGGGCCTGCCGCCAGGTACCTCGGTGACCGCCGCCGTAGGCTGGGCAGGAATCGCTGCCCGCGCAATCGATGGAACGCAAAGGAGAATGGCCATCAACACACACGTAATGAGCTTTTTCATTTGAACATCCTCACTAGGTTGGTTTGACGGCGCTGCTGGGCCGCCCCAGCAGGGCCACGATCTTTCCCCAGGTGTCCTTGTGCACAGTTCTGCGCGGCAGCAGGCCCGCCATGGCCGTGGGAGACTTGCTTGTCTTTTGCACACCTCGGTCGAGGTGCTCCAGGTCGAGGTATTCCTCGCCATCCAAGAGACGAGTGGCCGTCTCTGCCGTGCTTACGCTGGCGACTTCGTCATCGGATAGCAGCTTCAGGACGTTGTCGCGGGTGACAGTCTCGGTTCGCAGGTCATTGTTCATGTCGTGAGGTGTTGCACGATGTGTGCCGACAGGGTCAGTGTCGTTCCTCCGCCACGCACGACCGCGAGCCCGTTCATTGTGAAGGGTCCCTCAGTCAATACGGTTCAGTTGGACGACCCGTGCGCGGTCTGTGAGCTGCCTTGACAGGCCTGCCCCGGCGGCGGGGCGGCAATCCGCATCTTTTGCGCGATCTGGCCCGCGCGACCGCGATTTCAGGTCATGGCACGCATTGTGCTGCTTCCTTTCGTCGACGACACGGCGCGGAGCCAGAACAGGCGCACGGTTGTTTCGTCACAGATAGTGATGAACAGAACGGCGTCCGATGGATATCTCGACGGAAAGGGGTGCCCTAGCTCTCGAGGTGAGCAACCTCTCAGTTGGGTTCGATCAGATCGTCGTCATTGAGCGGCTGTCCTTTGGAGTCCCGCGCGGCAGCGCGCTGGCGATCGTGGGGCCGAATGGCGCGGGCAAGAGCGTTCTGGCCAAGGCGCTCATCGGTGCCCTGCCTCATGAGGGCACGATAAGGTGGGAGGACAATAGCAAGATCGGCTACGTGCCTCAGAAGCTCGACATCGAGCGCGATCTGCCGGTCACGGGCGGCGATTTCCTGCACGCAAAGGCGGTCGTCGCACGCGCGTCCCAAGGCGACGTCGCCAATGTTTTGGAACTCGTCGGGCTCAAGCCAGAGTCCGTCGGCAAGTCCATCGGGGCGCTCTCGGGAGGCCAGTTTCAGCGGATGCTGGTTGCGGCCGCGCTCATCGGACATCCAACCGTCTTGCTGCTGGACGAGCCCACCGCGGGTGTGGACGAGCCGGGGCAGGACAGCATCAACCACACACTCGACCGTCTTCGTGACGAACGCGGGTTGACCATACTGTTTATCTCGCACGATCTGAGCGTCGTGTATCACTACGCCACCAATGTGTTGTGTCTGTCGCGCGGGCACGCGTGTTTCGGCGTCCCGAAACAGGTGCTCACGCCCCAGTTGCTGCAAGAACTCTATGGCGCTCCCATCGCCTACCACGTGCACCATGACCATCGACCCTAACGCCATCGCGCTTTCCGTCGCCGCGGGAGCGGCCGCGGGCTTGGTCGGCTGCTTCGCTGTCATGCGCCGGATGACTCTCGCCGCGGACGCGATCTCGCATATTGCCCTGCCCGGCATCGGGTTGGCGCTGCTGCTGCGGATTCACCCGATTCTGGGGGGCGCTACCGCGCTCCTGGTGGGTACGCTCCTGGTCTGGGGCATCGAAAACAGAACACGACTTGCCACCGAGACAGTCATTGGGGTGGTGTTTTCGACCGCGCTCGCCATTGGCAGTTTGATTACCTCAGGAGAAGAACTGATTGAAGCGCTCTTTGGCGGAGTGGGGCACTTGACCACGATCGAAACCAGCGTCGGTCTCGTCCTGGCGTTGGGTGTGATTCTGTTCGTACTGTGGCAAAGACACCGACTCGTGCTGACGCTGGTTTCTCCCGAAATCGCGCACACGACTGGAATCAACGTCCAGCGATTGAATCTCTGCTTCTTGCTCGTGTTTGCGCTGACCATCGCCCTCGGTCTGCGCTACCTCGGGGTGCTTCTGGTCGGCTCGTTGGTGATCATCCCGGCGGCCACAGCCAAACGCCTCGCTCGCAGCCTGCGCAGCATGCTGGCCATATCCGTGATGGTCTCAATTGCATCGACGACGCTAGGCACCTGGCTCTCGCTCTCACTGCACCGGACTCCGGGACCTATGATTGTCCTCGTGGCAGCGGGCTTCTTCCTGCTGAGTCTGTTGCGCCGCTCAAAAGCCTGACCGTCGGTGCGCAGGTCATCGCCCATGGTGTCGATGCCCATGCCCTCCGGCAACGACCCTGTGGTCTGCACCTCGTTCCTGATCCGGGCGACTGGCGACGGGCGACGGAACCGGTGGCGCCGATGCGACCACGACGGTGGCTGGGCGAAGCAGTCGTTCACCCGCACGATAGCCTTTCTGGAGTTCGTAGAGCACTGTGCCCGGCGTAGCTTCGGCGCTGGGCGCTTGCGAGACTGCGTGGTGCACGTGCGGATCGAATGGCTGGCCTTTGGCCTCGATGGGCGTGACTGAATGGCGGTCCAACTTGGCCTTGAAGAGGCGCAGGACCAATTCGACGCCATCGCGCACTGATTTGACGTCTCTCTCGCCGCCTTCTTTCCACGAGGCGATGGCACGCTCCAGGTTGTCCGCGACCTCCAGGAAGTCGCACAGAATGGTCTCGCGTGCTTTGGTTTCGTGCTCGCTCATCTCGTTGCGAAGGCGCCTCTTGTAGTTGTCGAGGTCGGTCTTCTCGGCTTCCAGGGCCGCCACTTGCTGCTCCAGGCTGGCCGCCGTTGGGGGCGACTCTATGTCGGACACCGGGCCTGCGGCCGCCGATGGTCCGGCGTCGGGGGTTGCGTCCGATCTACGAGGCGATTCGCTGTCGTCAATCATGGTGTTCAATTTCGCACGGAATACTGCCACGCTCTTCTCTCATCAGGGGGGTCGCCAAAAGGTAAAAGCAAGATGCGCGCCATGCCGTTCAATTGCACCGACTGTGAGTGCACGGTGCTAGGCCCAATCAATACGAATGAGTATGTCCGTCGCTTCGAAGGAGTTGGAAGTTTGGCCGCGGTGGATTTCAGATTTGTTAACAGGCCCAATTCGCACAGAACCGAGTGGTGACAGCCAGAACGCGCATATTCTGCGTCGAGTGGCGTCTGCGACTGCGTCGCAATCCTGGTACACATCGTGCTTGTTCCTTAGACCTAGAGGACATTGTAGTGATTGCCGCAAGCAATATCGCAGGGCCGCCAGACGGGCCGAACCCAGGTCCAGCTGCCACGCTCGCCATCGCTGCACCCGCCAGCCCGATCAAAATCGCTCCGAAGAAGTCTTGGCTGGGAATGCACCGAAACAGAATCATTGCGCTGCTGGTGCTGGTGCTGGTGGCACTCATTGCTCTGGGTGGCTTCGCCTGGTATCGACGGAGCCATCCCACCGGATCAGGGTTCCGCACGGTGCGGGTCGTCCGCGCCGACATTACCGAGCGCGTGACCGCCACCGGGACTCTGCAGCCGGTTCTCACTTCGCCGGTCGGCGCGCAGGTCTCGGGCATCGTCTGGAAGCTCTATGCCGATTTCAATTCGCAAGTGAAAGCTGGGGATCTCCTGGTGGAGCTGGATCCGGCGCTCTTCCAGAACGCGGTGGCGATGGCGACGGCGCAACTGGCCCAGGCCAAGGCGAACCTGACCAGCGCGCACGCTAGCGCGCGCGGCGCCGTCAGCGTGCGCGACCGCACGCGGGTGCTCGAGCGCAAGTCCCTGGTGAGCGGCGCCGATTTGGACGCGAGCGAGGCGGTCTTCGGCCAGACCGCCGGGCAATCGCGCTCTGGCACCGCGCAGATCGCGCAGGCGTATGCTCAGCTTGACAAGGCCAAGCTGGACCTCGAGCACTCGATCATTCGCGCGCCGGTCGACGGAGCAGTCATCTCGCGGAACATCGATATTGGCCAGGCCGTGGCGGCGACTTTGACGGCTCCCACGCTATTCACAATAGCCCAGGATCTGCACCACATGCAGGTCCACGCTGCCGTGGATGAGGCCGACATCGGCGGGGTCCACACCGGCGAGAACGCGACATTCACAGTGGACGCCTTCCGTGATCAGACCTTTGGTGCGGTCGTGCACGAGGTGCGGAATGCGCCGCAGACCTTGTCGAATGTGGTGACCTACGATGTCGTGCTCGACGTGGAGAACCCTGACCTGAAGCTGCGCCCCGGGATGACGGCCAACGTGCTGATTCTCATCGTGCAGAAGAGCCAGGTCACGGCCGTGCCGAACGAGGCCTTGCGTTTCCGGCCGGCGACTGGGCCAGCCACAGCGGGCAGCATGAAAGTCGTGCCCCCGGGCGTCCAGCAGAGTGCCGCGGTCTACGTGGTGGAAGGCGGCCGCGCCGTGCGCGTCGCCATCAAGGCTGGCGTGACCGACGGGAACATGACCGAGGTGGAGGGTCTGGAACCGGGCCGCGAGGTGATCGTCGACGTAATCCGCGACAAGAGCAAGGCGCCCGCTACCGGAGGCGCTGGCCATGGCAGCTGAGCCGATCATCCGGCTGGCGGGCATCAGCAAGACCTACAAGACTGGCGAGATCGAGGTACACGCCTTGGTGGACGTGGACCTGACGGTCGAGAAGATCGAGATGCTTGCGATCATGGGGCCCTCTGGCTCCGGGAAATCGACGCTGATGAATTTGCTCGGCTGTCTCGACCAGCCCACCAGCGGCAGCTATCTCTTCGAGGGGCGCGAGGTCGCGACCCTGCAGAAGCGCGATCTCTCGGCGCTGCGCCTTTCGGCCTTTGGCTTCGTGTTCCAGGGCTTCCAGCTCATCGCGCGCACCAGCGCTCTCGACAACGTGGCACTGCCGCTGGTGTACGCCGACGTGCCGGTGGAGGAACGCAGAGCGCGGGCCAAAGAGGCACTGGCGCGGGTTGGCCTGGCCGGCCGCGAGGACCACACATCAGCGCAGCTTTCCGGTGGCCAGCAACAGCGTGTGGCCATTGCCCGCGCACTGGTGAACCGGCCGCGCCTGATCCTGGCCGACGAGCCCACTGGAGCGCTCGACACGCGCACGTCAGTGGAGGTTTTGGGCCTGGTTCAGTCCCTGCACAAGAGCGGGATCACGGTCGTGATGGTCACGCACGAGCCGGACATCGCCGCCTACGCTGATCGGCTGGTGGTGGTGCGCGATGGGCGAATCCAGTCGGACAAGACGCAAGTCCCCCACGATGCGGTGGCTGATCTGGCCGCCATGCCGGAGAAGGCAGCATGAGAGCGCTCGCGTCCATCATCCCGCTGGCGTTCGGCGCGCTCCGGCGCAACCTGATGCGCTCGTTGCTGACCGCACTGGGCGTGATCATCGGCGTGGGCGCACTCATCGTGACGGTTGCGTCGGGCGAGGGCTCCAAGGCCGTGCTCGAGGAGCAACTCGCGACACTGGGGACCAACCTCCTGATCGTGCTTCCCGGCTCCAGTACGCTGGGCGGGGCGCGCGGCGGACCGGGCAGCGGCAAGCCCCTCACCCACGCCGACCTTTTGGCTATCATGAAAGGGGCGAGCGCGGCTGGTTACGCCGCACCGCTGGACCGAACCGTGGTGCAAGTCGTGCTCGACAACCAGAACTGGCTCACCACGGTCTACGGATCCACGCCCGACTTCTTTGCCATTCGCGAATGGGTCATCGCGCGAGGGCGGTTCTTCAACAGCAGCGAGTCCGACTCAGGCGCCAAGGTCTGCGTGCTCGGGCAGACGGTGGCGACGCAGCTCTTCGGCTCCAGCGAGCCGTTGGGCCAAGTGGTGCGTGTAAAGTCGATGCCTTGCCAGGTGGTCGGCGTTCTGGTGGGCAAGGGACAGTCCTCGCAGGGCCAGGATCAAGACGATCTCGTGGTGATGCCTTGGGTGACCTACAAGTCCCGCATGATGAGTCAGGACCGCATTCACGTCGGCAGCATCTTGGTCTCGGCCATCTCGCCCGACGAGGTGTCGCACGCGCAAACGCAGGTGATCGGCATTCTCCGCCAGCAACATCGCCAATTGGATGGCCAGCTCGACGACTTCACCGTGCGCAACCTGGCGGACCTTGCTGCTACCCAGGAGAAGGCGGCCGACGCCCAGACCGGAATGCTCCGCAACGTCGCCGCCGTGTCTTTGCTGGTGGGCGGGATCGGCATCATGAACAT
>PMLB01000324.1 GCA_003158735.1 Myxococcales bacterium
TCTTTGCGAAATTCACCGCCGAACTGAAAGCGCGGCGCAAAAAGTACAACGACATGAGCAAGCAGCGGAAGCGCGACCGCGAGCTCTTGGCACTCAAGACCCAAGCCGAGCTCAGTCGGGGCGGCGAGGACCGTCAACCCAGCGTCGACGGCTCCGCCGGCCTGCGGGCTGGTGGGGCCCGCTGATCGGCCAGCTCCGCACCCGCCGCCCAAAGTCCAACGGACAGCGGGACCACGTCGTCCCGACCCCCGCCGTGGTATCTTCGCCCCAGGACCCAGGGGGACATTTCTACTTGGCAGGAATGGGGACATTTCTACTTGGGCCTGACATTTTGTGCAGATGCGATTCGGTGAGGAAAAATGGCGCTTCAAATGACTATGCTCCGAACTGCGTGAGTGCGGCCGGCGTGTGCGTGAGCGGCCAGCATGAACACCAGCGCGGTCAGCGTCCCCACACCTTTCGGCTGGCTGACGACCCTCGTCTCGGGATAGCGCTCGGCGATCTCTTCGATCTGCTTGTCGAAGTGTCGGATCTCTTCTTCCAGCTTCTCCAGCACCGCGTACAGCGGGTCGGCCGCTGGTTTCAGCACTGCTGGGATCTGCGATGCCGTTTGTCGTGCGAACGATTCTCCGCTGCATTTCGGCAGTCGGCTGCCGTAGCACTTGGTCACGCCCCGGATGTGATTCACCACCTTCGTGCGCACCGCCACCAACAAATCCCGGGCTTTGGCCACCGCAAGCTCCGCCTGCATTTGATCGTTTCGGTGCGTGACCGGCGAGAGCAGACTCTCGTCGGCTCTGCCCAGTTTCGCCAGAAGCTCCGCGTCTCGTCGATCGGTCTTGTTGTTGCTTTGCGTGATGAGCTTCAGTCGTCGCGGGTCGGCGATGGTCACCCGATGCCCGCATTTCTCGATGACCTGGCTCACCCACCGCGAATGCGCGCCCACTTCGATCACGACGTGCGCCGGTTTCCGCCCGCTGAAAAACTCCATCATTCCTTTCGGTGTCGTGCGAATGCTTGCCTCCGCCTTGCTCCCGTTTGTCTTCAGCACGCAAATCTCGCTGGTCTTGTCGCCGATGTCGCATCCGATGGTCTCGAGGGTGGTAGTCTTCGTCATGGCCGTCGTCTCCTTTGCACCTTGAGTGCGTTTTCAACCCGCATTTTACCTGCGGGCTGGGGTCGACGGCCTCCTCATCCCATCTCGCTCACNNCCCGGCCTCCCCAGCGGCCCGCAGTTTTCCGACAAGGCTACGACTCGTCAGGTTCGACGATCTTGCCCGCCACCGCGACCGCCAACTCATTCACCACCCGGTCCGCATCCGGAAGACTCGGCTCTCCGGGCCCCAGGGTGGCGAGCCCGAGGCCTTGTCCGCCGGTCTCGAAGAGCCGACAGGATAGGACGATGCGGTTGGTGTCCCTCACGCGTATAGAATCCACATCAGCCAGGGGCAACAAGATGCGTGTCCGCGCCACCATCTCGCTGGCGATGGCGGTGAAGGCAGCCAGCCCTTCCTGCGGCATCGGTTCGCCGGCACTGGCAATGAGAAAACCCTGCGTGTCGGCCAGCACGGCGCTGCGGGCTCCGTCGGGTTGGACCAGGGCGCGCAGGCTCGCTTCCATGTCGGTTCCCACGCTGTGCAACGCCGGCACACCAGCTGTGGCAGGCTGGTCGTCTGGGCTCGCAGCACCGCTGGCATAGAGTTGCGCCTCCAGATCCTTCTCTCGCCGACGCAAGTAGGCCACTTCTTCGCCCAGCGCCTGCAGGTCCTGAGCCCGGACGCGCAAATCCGCCAGTTCCGCCTGATCTTGCAGAAGCTCGTGCAGCCGACGGGCCATCAGCTCGGCGTCCAAGCGCAGGCGCTTGTGCTCGGCTGTGAGTCGCTCCAGTTCGACCGAGGCTTCGCCGTGCAGGCGCAGGTCCGCGACCTCGTCGCGCAGCGTACGATTCTCTTCCAGAATCCCCTCCAGATCGGACAACTTGGCTTGCGCGGCTGCCAGCTGCACCCACGCCTCGCGCGCATCGCCCTCGCGGGTGGCCAGCTCACGGGCCGAAGCCTCGGCGTGGACCTTCTCCTCGCGCAAGATCGCATTCTCTTGGCGTAGCTGGTCGAGCTCCAGCAACCGGCCCTGGGCCTCTTGCCACTGCTCGTGCGTCGCTGCCGCGCTCGATCCCATTGCGCTGAGGGCCTCGTTGACCACGCGATGCTTGGTCAGCAAATCGCGATTCTGCGCCCCCAGCTCATCGCACTCGCCTTTGCACTGAGACAGCGCTTCTGTCAGACGCTGGGCATCGGCCAGCAGGGTTTCCTGCCTGGCCTCCCAGCTGGCCTGCAATGCCGCAACTTCGGCCTGGTTCTCTGCCAGCATGCCCTCGACCTTCTGCAGCCAACCCGCTTCGCTTTGGGCTTGCAGCATGGTTGCGGCCCGCTGGCTCTCCTCGGCCTGGTGCAGGGACGCGGTCAGGGCGTTGACCTCGGCTTCGCAGCGCTGGCATTGCTCACGCGCCTGCGCGATTTCGAGCGCGGTGGCTGCTTGGGTTTGCTGGCAGGCTCGCTCTCGTTCCGCGAGACGGAGTGCCTCGGCTTTCTGCTCCTCCAATGCCTGGCGGACTCGCCGCAGCTCCTGCTCGGCGAATTCCTTCTGGCGCAACTGCTCAGCTCGTTGTTCTTCTAGCTGTCGCTCCCAGGTCTCGGCCGTCTTCTGGTCTCGCTCGAACGCTTGTCGATTGTAGGTCTCGGCGGCTCGCAATCGGTCGCTCAGGGTCTTGGCTTCGCTGGTCAGGTGCTGGACATCCGCGCGCGCACTGTCGAGTTGGCGCTCCGCCGCGCTGAGGGCCTCTCGGTCCGCTACGCCCTTGTGCTGCCGGGCAATTAGCTCGGCCGCGGTTTCTTTCAACGTCGTCCGCAGCACATCCAGCTGAGCACGCGCTTCATCATACGCCGCCTGCGCGAGCGCTCGTGCCTCCTCTGCCTCGCGACGCTGGCGCACCTCGTTTGCCAGCGCGGGCTCGGAAGCGCCTCTGGGTTTGGCGAGCCAGCCGGCCAGGAAGAAGGCCACGGCGCCCACGGCGCTGATGGCAATGAGAAGGTGCAGAAGCGACATCACAGCATCCTTCAGTGCAGTTCAATCTCGACCCGTCGGTTCTGGCGCCGAGCCGACGGGACAATGACGCCCCCAAGCGGTTTGCTGGCGCCAAAGCTCTCCGCCTCGATGCGCGCCCGATCGACGCCGTGGCGCACCAGCCACCTCTGCGCCGCCCGTGCCCGCTGCAAAGACAGGAGGCTGTTCACCCGTTCCGGCCCAAGATCGTCGGTGTGTCCATTGAGAAGGACCCGCAATTCCGGTCGCGCTATCATTAGGGTGCGCAGGTTTTCCAGGGTTGATTGGGCGTTCTTGGTGAGAACCGCAGCGTTTCTCCAGAACAGCAAGTCGGGCACAGCCTCTGGGAGCGCGACCACGGGCTCGACCGGCGCAGGGATCTCCTGCGGGACAGGGACCGGCGGCGGCGGAAGGACAACCGGGGCCGGGGCAGGCACCACGGCCACGATTGGCGCAGACAAAGCAGGCGCAGGCCTCGCCTTGCGGGCGAGGGTGCGGGGCAACACGACCGCGTCCAACACCACCAAATCGGCCATCCCGATAAGCAGAAGCAGAACCAGGAGGACGGTTCGAGCAGTGGGAGACAAGCGCGAGCGTGAGGCCCCGGGCAGGCGATGGTCAGTCGCGCCTGCCACGGGTGCGCCCGTGAAGACCATCACGCGGAGGCTTGCAGGGCCTTGGCCACTTCAGCGCAGCGTCGCTTGACCTCGATGAATACCAACCCGAGCTTGGCATCCTTGGTGGTCAGCACGACCAGCACGGAATCCGGGCCCACGGCATTGAGCACTACGTAGCCTTTCTCGCTGCGCACGTAGACCTGTTCCATGGTGGATGCCATCAGCTCGGACGAAATGCGCTCGCCTACGCCGAGCATGGCCGCGGTCATGCCCGAGACCAACTCCTCGTCGACCTCGCTGGGCAACACCGAAGCGACGATGAAGCCATCGAAACTGACGACGGCGGCACCAATGATGTCGGGCGAGGCCCCTCGAAGACCGCGCAAGATGTCCTGCATTTTCTCAGTACGCGAAGCCATGGTCCTATCCTCCTAACTGGGTGGTGTGATCGATCTAGCCACGGATTTGTAACTTCATCGAGCATTGGCCGACAGTGGACAGCGTGGCCACGCTGTAGTTGCGGCCGGAAAAGGCGCCCATGAGGCCCGCCCAGTATTCGTGGAACAGGTCACATAGACTGGCGGTGCCTACAACCTCGCCTTGCTGGGTCACCAGCTTGCGCAAGGCACAGTTGGGGAAGGTGAGTGTGATGGACTCGCCTTCCTGTTCGACCTTGGCATCGAAGTCGAAGGCATTGGCGAAACGGCGGCGCATGGCTGCCAGAAGGTCGGTGGCGTTGCTGGTCTCGTACATCTCGGGCAGGTGGGCGGCGGATAGCGTACCGGCCGAGCGACCAACCGCCCTTTGTCCTCGCCCCATGATCTCCTTCAAGGCATCGGCCAGGGCTTTCAGGCGCACGTGCGTGTCCTGTAGGGCCTCGTCATAGTCCGCCTGCGAAAGCTGAGCGACGGCCGGCGTCTGTTGCAGGAACCGAGCAATCAAGGCGGAATTCTTTTCGATGCGATGGAACGGACGCTGTTCGATGGCGTCGCTGACCGTGAGGCAGCGGGACGGGCAGATATACACGCAGGAGGTGCAGCCGATGCAATCATCCGGACGCGCGACCTTGGCGATGTTCTCTGTGTCGTTGTGCTCGAACACCTCGGTGGGACAAATGTCCACGCACAGGCCGCAATCGCGGCAACCAGGCTCGTCGATTTGCACAATGGGCATGGCTATCTCCTCACGCTGCGCACGCAGGCGCCGTTCTGGTTCACACTGATGTCCATGGGCATCTGGCCCACCCGATGGGTCGAGCAAGACAGGCAGGGGTCGTAGCAGCGGATGGCAAATTCGACCCCGTCGAGCAATTCTTGATCGCTCTTGCCGAGCAGGCTGCTGGCCGCATCCTTGATGCTGGTGTTGATGCTGGCGATGTTGTGCTGGGTCGCCACGACGAAATTGGCGGACTGGATGATGGCGTTGTCATCCACCTGATAGTCGTGAATCAGCACGCCGCGCGGGGCCTCCACATGGGCCACCGCGTGTCGGCTGACGGCGCCCATCTTGCTGCGCACCTGGTCCGACGCAATCGCTTCGTCGCGCAGCAGGAGTGTCGCCTTTTCCGCGCAATGGAGCAGTTCCACCAAACGCGCCCAGTGACCCGCCACGATCTGCGGCGAGGGATTTCCGCAGGTCTTCTTGAACTCAGCCAGGGCCTGGTCCGCCAGCGGCGTGCCGGTGACCTCGGCGCAGTTGAGACGGGCGAGCGGGCCCACGCGATAGGTCCGGGTGGCGCCGCCTTCCCGCAAGAGCACCTGCTTGCCATAGCTGTAGGGCAAGGCCTCTTCCGTCATGTGCTTGGCGTAGTCCTCGGCAGGGAAATCCAGCGCGACGCTGCCATCAGGCCGCCGCACGCGCAGGGTTCCGTCGTACAGATCGAGCGCATTGCCCTGCAAGGTGCCCATGTCGTAGACCGCCAGGGGCAGGCGGCCGAGGAGAGCGGGATCCTTGAGCAGGGCCTGCTTGCCGGCGTCGAGCGCCACCTTGGCCAAATCCAGTCCCTCGCTGGTCAAGGCTTTCAGCGTCTCGACGTCATCCTTGTTTAGACCGCACGACATACCGCCGGCGACAGCGGTGACAGGGTGAGTGCCGCGGCCGCCCACCACCTCGGCGATCTTCTGGCCGATGCTGCGCAGGCGCAGCGCCTTCTTGGCCAGGTCGGGCGCGACTTCCAGCAGGCCCACCAGATTTCGCTTGGCCACGGGACTTGACTGACCGAGGAAAAGATCCGGACCCGCCAACGCGAAGAAGTGAATGGCGTGCGAGTGGATCATGCTGCCGCAATTGAGCAGCTGACGCAGCAGCAGGGCGGTCTTGGGCGGGGGCGCCGAAAATATCTTGTCCAGACACTTGGCCGCCACCAAGTGGTGGGCGTGCGGACAGGTGCCACAGATGCGGGTGGTGATCGTCGGCATCAGCTCGGCTTGCATACCCTGCACGAAACGCTCGAACCCGCGGAATTCCAGCACGTGCATGGTCGCCGCGCTGACCTTGCCGTCGTCGCCGATGTCGATGTGTACCTTGGCGTGACCCTCGATGCGGGTCACCGGATCGATGGATAGGGTGCGGCTCATCGGGCAGCTCCTTGCTGAGAAATCCAGCGTCGCAGGAGAAACGTCGGCTTCTGGCGGAAGACCGGCGAGGCCATGGCATAGGCGTAGTAGGTCTTGGCGCGCGCCTCGATTTCTTTCGTGACGGTGTCCTTGGGTATCTTGGTCATCATGGACATGCGCGTGGCGATCTCGGTGCGAATGTCCCGGTAGGGTTCCAGCACGATGAATTCGGACGGACCGGTGCAGCCCGAGCACGGCATGCCCCGGGTGGGGCAGGCGCCACGGCAGCGATCCAGAGTTGCGCTGCCCATGCACAGGATTCCCTGCGAGAGAAAGCAGGTGTCCTTTTCCATCGCCCCTTCGTGCACGCGGCGCAGTTTCGCCACCTCGCTGTGCTTCATGTGGCGATCACAGTGGAAACACACATTGTGGCGGCCGAAGTCAGGTTTGCTCTTGTGCAGAATCGCGGACAGCGCCTCGAAAACGTAGAAAGCGTGGGGCGGGCAGCCGGGCAAGTACAGGTCCACCGGGATGGCCGCATCGAGCGGCAAGACGCCTTCTTCCAACAAGGCCGGGACACCCTGGTCGGGCACAAAATGGGTGGAGGTGGTGGGGTTCTTGGTGAATGCGCTCTCCTCCAGTTCGCCCTTGGTGTGGGCGTAACCCGAGCCCTGCGGTCCGCCGTACACGCTGCATGTGCCAAAGGCCAGGATGGCGTCACAGCTGGCGCGCATCTTCTGGGCGCACTCGACGTCGTGGTCCGTGCGAAGTGCGCCGGTGACGATCCCCAACGCCGCCTTGGGGTAGTCCTTCACGTCCATCAGGATGGGCAGCCGGACGATGTCGATTTCTTCCAGAACCTTGAGCAGGCGCTCGTGCAGATCCACGACGGATAGTTCGCAGCCCGAGCAGCCGGACAGCCATTCGAATGAAACCGTCACTTTGGCCATGGCGTCCTCCTAGCCCTGCAACACGAGTTCTTTGAGACAGGCGTTCTCGCCGGCATGGATGATGTCCAGCTCGGCGCGCTTGCCCGTGATCTTCTGCACGTACCCGCAGAACAATCCGTGGTTCATCATGCACAGCGACTGTTTCTGTTCGTGGCCGTAGCGGAAGAGCGAACACCGGACCATGCAGTTGCGGAACACCAATTTGACCGCCTGCTTGCCGTCCTTTTCATAGACGAAGCCGGGCGCCGCCGCTGGTTTCCACGGCTCGAACGGCCAGATGATTCCCTTGGCCTTGAGCTCTTCACCAACCACGGTTAGGGCGGCAAGCAAGTCTGGTTCCTGCTTGCTGACGGGACTCTTCAGTCCCACGGTTCTTCCCGCCCGAAAGGTCACGGTCTCTGCCCCGCGGCCCAAGTTCTGCTCCAGGCCGTGCGACAGCGATGCCATGACCACCAGCAAGCCCTGCAATTCGTCTCTGGTTTCAGCCAGACCCATGCTCATCTCCCATCTGGTCTCCCTCAAGTCGCCTGTGCGCCTATTGGGAGGCCTTCATTTCCAGCCTCTTCAGGTTCAAATCCAACGACCGATTCTCGGGATCGAGTTGCTTGGCCGCCAGCCAGCACTCGCGGGCTTCGTCGATGTTTCCCGCACGCAGGGCCGCGAAGCCCTTGTCCACCAGCGACGAGGACGCGCCGGGCGAGCGGGGCATGACACGCCCGTCGCTGCGGTCGCTGGGGGCGTGTTTCGCCTTTTTCGCATTTTGGGTGGACGCGGTGCTCTGCATGTTGTCGAAGAGAGAGTCATCGATGCGGATGGCGGGAAACGATCCCGAGTGGCGATGCTTTCCCTGTGCCCGTTCATCGAGCGAACGAACCGCCTCCATCAAGGCGTATTGCCAGTCGCCGCTGATGGTGTATTCGATCTCAGCCGGGAGTGGGGCCGTGCGAAACACACCGTCCTCGGCTGCGATGATCTCGCGCAGGGCATCTTGCCCGACCAGCGGGCCCCAGGAGGCATGGACCAACTTGCCATCTTTGACCACAATCGCGCCCTGCATCCCGTGGGCTGTGATTCGTAGAGACGAAGTTCGCTGTGCCAAGCAGAGCATTTGAATCAGGTCCGCTGCGGAAAGGGCGGCAAAGGATCCCGAGAGTCGATGACGACAATCGAGCGCTTCGTGGACGATCTTGAGGACCTCCTGCGGCTCACATGGCTTGCGCACCAGGCGCAGACACCCGAGCCCCTCCATCTTCTCCTGTATCCTGTGCACGTCCTGGCCCGTCAGCACGACGAAGAGCATTTCCGGAAACTCGATGGCGGCCCAGCAGACAAAATCAACCCCGCTCATGCCAGGTAGATCGGCGTCGCAGACCAGCACATCGATCCCTGTGTCGCGAACAATCTCACGTGCCACCTCCGCGCTGCCCGCGACCAGCACGTCAAAACGCTCGTTCCCCAAATACAGAACGCGATGCAAAGCGAGCGCTATCTCGCTCTCCCCATTCACCACGAGAACTTTGGAACGCCGTCTAGCCATCTTCCTATCGCCGGTAAGCTGCCTCCCCAATTGTGAAGCGATTCTCCATCATCGAAGTTCTTCAGTTTTTTGGTAGTCTCAAGATCGCGCACACGCGCTGTTGAGCCTGTCCTGTCCTAGATTCAGCTGGCAAGTCCCCGTCCGAGAACACGTCAGACGCCGCGAGAAACTGTGGGGATGGCGGCTGGCGTAACGGATCGGGTTTCAGAGATCGCGAAGCTAATGGTTTCGCGTAGATCGCTCGCGGCGTCAAGGAAAAGAAGCCGACGCCGTGGTCGACAGAGGAGGTAACAGCCGACCCGCTGCCGATGAGAAACCCGTTTCGCCCACGGCACGGGCCATGGCCGGTCGCTCGACCAGCTACGCGTTCCCAAGAGGCGTTGCCAGCAGGGCCTGCTCGGCAGCGGCGCGCTCCTCGGCGGTGTCGACCTCGAGCCAGCCGGGACCGCTGATGTCGCGACACAAAGGAGCCGAGTCGCCTTCGGCCAAGCGGGCCAGGATGCGCTCGACGTGGATGGCGCGTCCTTCCTCGGCCAGGGCGGTATCGGCCGTCTGCCAGTAGCGAGGCAGCGCTGATGGGGGCACGCGGGTCATGCCCACGTAGCCGCAATCGAACTTGGTGAGCGTCTTGGCAATGCGACGGACGCTGCCATCGGGCCGACGCTCGACCTTCATGTCGTCGGCCCCCAGGCTACGATCGGTGTCGATGAAGGCGGTGACTTCCGCCACCTCGGGCGCCACCACAGTGGCGATGCTAGGCCGGTAGATGTGGTCGACGTTGAGCAGAAGGAAGCCCTCGCTCAGACGCGACCGTGCCGTCAGCAGCGAGATCAGGTTGCCGTCGCGAAAGCTGGTGTTCTCGACCAGCTCGATGGCTAGGCCAGCCAGCACCGGGTTGGTGGTCCGGCCCTGGTCGAGGGCACGCGCGACCAGGGGAAATCCGTAGCCGCCCACGACCAAGATCTGCGCAGGTCGCAACCGGGCCGCGAACTCCAGCGCGTGGAACATGAGCGGCTTCCCCGCCACGTTGATCAGGGCCTTGGGAATGTCCTTGGTCAGCGCGCCCAGTCGGCTGCCAAGACCCGCGGCCAGCAGGACGACCTGCACGGCGGCCTAGCCCGCCGCCATGGCCCGCGATGCCGGCAAGAGATCCAGGATCTCGGCAAAGCGACCAATCACCGGCTGCCCCGGGAAGCGCAGGGTGAAGCGCTCTTTGGCGAAAGTCCCGGCCAGGCCCACGAAAGGAATCCTCGCCACGCTGGCAATCTCACCGTCGTGCAACGAATCGCCGACGAAAAGCATCTCGCGGCGGTCGACGCCGAAGGTTCGCTCGGCCAGCTCGATATGCGGGCGGCCCTTGGCCAGCCCATTGCCGTGTCCCATCACCAAGTCAAAGGCAAAGCCTGAGAGGCGCGCGAACGCCTCCACGTTCTGGCGTCCGTTGTTGGAGGAGACAGCGATGCGCACGCCGCGCGTCTGCAAGTCGACAAGGGCTGCTCGCGTATCCTCGGGCATGAGAGCGGACCCGCAACGCGCAGGCTTGCGGCCCTCGAACAAATCAGACGCGCTAGAGTTGCGCGGATCACCCGGGAAGATGTCTTGCAGCTGCTCGGCAAACGGCAAACCGCAGGTGGCCAGGTAGAACTCGCGGGCCAAGGGCCGCGGGATGCCGTACATACCCGTCATGACCTCGGTGGCCAGGTCGGCGAGCACCGGCATGGTGTCGATAAGCGTCCCGTCCAGATCACAAAGCAAAACCTCGGGCAGATCCAGGCACACCACGCGACGTGGTGGTGTCGGTGCGGAAGTTCGAACCTCCGGGCGAGTGGCTGTAAGCGTGGTACCTAGCATGGCGTTTCTCAGTCGAAGCAAGTGGCGCGCCAAGGGGAGCGCAGGTCTAACGTGTCGGAACTACTGACTCAAGTTTTGTTCACCCTCACCTGGTGTTAAGAATTCACCACATCACGTGGTGGGAGTTAAACGCTCGGGGAACTCGGAGCAGGAGGCCGTGGCGGGGACGGAGACGGGGACGGAGCCCGGGATGGGGGCCCGTCAGGATGGGTTCAGCGTTTCGGGTGGGTCACGCGCCAAAGGATGGCGACGACGCGGTCGAGCAGCGCGGAGGCCGGGGCGACCTGGGGCTGGGCGACGTAGCCCCAGGTCGTGGCGAGGGCCAAAGCGGGCAGGGTTGACCTGCCCGCGGCTGAGTTACCTTGACAACGATTCCAGCGGAAGTGCCCAACGGAATATCGATGAAAGCTTGGCTCTTACCTCGGTTGTCTTTTCTCCAAAGACGTCACAGTGAGAGCGGTCGATCTGAGTCGGCGTGTGCTCCACGGACAGGCTGGAAATAGAACGCACAAGCCCAGCCTCCGCCTCCACCACTGCGTTTTTCAAAGGCTCCTTGGCTTTGGCGCGTGCTTCTGCTGCCGTGGAACAGTACTTCTTCCAGTTCGTCGACATCCCATCAGTGGGCGTCGGCTTGTTTGTGAACACGCCCGGCGGAATCACGCCCGGCGGAATCAGCACAGGACGTCCACGCAAGTAGTTCTGATGAACCCTCAAGAAGAGGACATCTTCATCTGGAACATGCTCCTTTGGCCATGCCGCTACCGAGTTTGGTTCTTCAGCCATGAAAGCACTCCGAAGTGATGGGTCTCTGGCTGAAAGTTCCCCTTCACGAATAACCCATCTACTGTCTCCCCGTAGAAGTCCGAAGGGCCGTCGGGGCGAACATTGATTAGCATGAATGATCCGGCTCTCTGCCAGTGAATGTCGACCGATCCTCCGGGGCCTGGCGTAATCTCCGGAATGTCGATGACGACGCCGACTTCGGAGAGGACTGCTGCGGCGCTGGCGCGAAGAAATGAAACCGCGCGCCTCCACGTGGCTGGTCGAATAGCCGGACTTCCCTGATCATCCCAGCCATCTTCGAGGGTAGCGATAAACGAGGAGCGTTCGATTGCCTCATCCAATGGTTCGAAGAGGTCCTTGCGCAGATCCGACTGGCTCAACCCAGGGAAGAGTTCTTGCCTTTCCGAACCGACTGTCCACGGCCCGGAATCCAGACGCTCGGTCTTGGCATCATGCGCATCCCACTCCGCCCGCCTGTATGGTCTCTTGCGAAACCAGCTGGAGCTTTTGGAACCCTCATGTTCCTCATACTGGGCGCATCCGTTCATGGCTCAGTCCTCGTCGAAAGACAAAACCTTGATTCCACACGGCGCTATGCTTCGGGAAAGCGCCTCGTCCTTCTGTTGCGCTCTTTTCACGACGTCTGCAAGCCTTGAGAGATCTGCGGAGTCCAGAGCCACGAACAGCTCCTCTTCCCCTTTGTCCTTGTGGCATTCAAGGCAAAGCACGTGACTCACCACGAAGGCAGCCGGAGGCTCGGAAGCGTTCGCGCCAAAAATGGGGCGCAGATCCGTCACGATCCGGGCCTGGTGGAGCAAGTACTTGTGTTCAAACGCAACTGAAAGAGCCTTGGCCGTCGCTCCTAGGCTTCGCTCCAACGAGAGCACTCTCGTCAGCCTTGCCTTCAGTCTCTCTCGCTTTTCCTGATCCGATTTTAGCCCTAGCTCCTCGACCGCCGTCGCCGCACGGCAGATCTCTTCGACCAGCACCTCGGTCGCAACATGGTAGTCCTCTCGAAGATTGAATAGCGTCAGGAACAACCGGAGCAGTGCCGTGAGTTCCCCTTCCGAAAGGATCGTCTTCCCGGCAAGCTGCCTGACGAGATCCCGTCTTCGAAGCGAGGGTTGACACTCCGCTAGTGCCCGTAGGAGTGCGTCCAGATCGCCATCAGGAAGGGCTGCGACTCTCCCCAGGGGCTTGTGATCACGTTCTGGAATCTTGAGTCGAATTGCCATGTTGTCGCCGTGTCAATCGTCCTGGCTATCTAACCGCTAGGCCAGTTTCTTCTTCCTTCTACCATGGTTGCGAACATGGGCATTCTCGGATCGTCTGGCTTTGGGCAGGTCACGGCGCGCACCATCAAAAGGGAGACGCCCCCCTTGGGCTGCGGCGACTAGTGGAACCACCATCTTGACCCACTCCCCGGGCCCCGCCCCCATCTCCGTCCCCGCCCCGGCCTCCTGCTCCGAATTCGAGAACGCCGGGCTTGCGCTCCATGGCGCCGCTTTACTGACAGCTCACAGCCCTGCTGATATCCTGCGGCTGTGGCCTGCAAGCATTGCGGTGAGAGCCACCCGCCCGACGCCAGCCGCTGCCCCGTCACAGGCAGGGAGATAGGCACGCCCCACCCTTCCGCTGGCCTGACCATCGGCCAGGCGCTCGAGGGAAAGTACAAGATCATTCGCGAGATCGGCCGAGGCGCCATGGGGGTGGTGTACGAGGGGCTGCACGTCGCCCTCGACCGCCGCGTGGCAGTCAAAACCCTGCGCCACGAGATGAGCAACGACGCCGACCTGGCCACCCGCTTCCAACGCGAGGCCCGCGCGGCCAGCGCCATTGGCCATCCACACATCATCGATGTTTTCGACCTGGGCCGCACACCCGACGGACTGCTGTTCATGGTCATGGAGCTGCTCGACGGAAAGCCGCTCACCACGCTGCTGCAGCAGAGTCCATTGATGCCGGTGCCCCTGGCCGTGAATCTGATGACCCAAGTGCTGGGCGGCCTGTCGGCCGCGCACAAGCACGGCATCGTCCACCGCGACCTCAAGCCCGACAACATCTTCATCATCAACACCGAGGATCGCCCCAACTTCGTCAAGATCGTCGACTTCGGCATTGCCAAAAAGCTCTCCCCGCGCCAGCCGGGGCAGGTGAGTCCGGCCGCCATGAGCGGGACCATGGTGGGCACGGTGATGGGAACGCCTCTGTACATGTCGCCCGAGCAGGCCATCGGCCAGGTGGCGGAGATCGACCACCGCACCGATATCTACGCGGCCGGCGTGGTGTTGTACGAAATGCTGTGTGGTCGCACGCCCTTCCAGGGCCAGGGCTACGCCGCCATCTTGGGCGCGGTTCTGGAGGGCAAATACCCGCCGCCCCACACCCTGCGGCCCGACATTCCGCCGGCCATCGAAGCAGCCATCGTGCGCGCCATCGACCGCGACATCCAAAAGCGCTTCCCGTCGGCCGCGGCCATGCGCGATGCCATCAGCGATGGTAGCGCCGCGGCGATGCCGACGCCGATCGCTCTCGGCGCCGAGGCGGCTGGCGATGGCCTGTCGCTCAAGCTGGCCACCCTCGACGGGCAGGAAGCCCCGGCGCCTGGCATTGCGCTGCTGGAGAACGTTCCCCCGCCTCAGGCGTCCCGGCCACTTGCGCCAGGGCGTCCGCGCGTGGCCCGGGGCCCGGGAGACGATCGCTTCGCGCCCACGCCCGAACAGAAAGCGCCGCTGGAGTTGGGCGGCACCCGCTGGGGATCGTCGCCGCCACCGCGAGCACCGGCAGGGGCAGGCGCTGAAGCACCGCCTCGTCCGGAGATCCGGCGTCGGGCGCAAGCGCGCTCCGAAGATGACCGGCCGCGCCCCTCGGCGGCAGCGCTCGACGACGACGCTCAATGGCCGGCCCTAGCGCGGCCCTTCGAGCAGGCCCCGCCTCCCCCTTTGGCCGAGCGGCCGCGCGCCAGGCCGCCTACCCAGGCCCCGGCAGCCCTGGCGCCCGAGCAGGTCTTGTCGGCGCGCACCCGCCGCCTGCTGGTCAAGCTGGCAATCGGGCTTGGAGTCCTCATCGCTGCGCGGGTCGGGTATCACTTCTGGCAGGGCCCTTCTGCCGCGAGCGCGCCCGCCCCTGCCAAGGGGGTCATGCGCAAAGTGACGCTGGTGCTGGATCCGCCGGACGCCAGCGTTCAGATCGATCATATCCCCGCTGCCAAGCGCGAGCTTTCCCTCGACTCGGCCACGCCCCACCTGCTCAACGCGACGGCGCCCGGGCGCCTGACCCGCCGGTTCTCGTTCGAAGCCAAACCTGGGCTCAAGCTGGTGGTGCGCATGAATCACCTGCTGGTGCCGCCCTCGCCTCTCGACCCACCGCCCGCACCCGCCGAACTGTCCCTGCGCTATCCCGAAACGCCACGGCCGTCGGACGAGATTGACGGTGCTCTGGCCAAACTGGACAAGTACGCCCAGTGCCTGGCGGCCGCGAGCGACACCAGCGAAGGCGGCGAAAAGGCCTCGGCCGGCGCGCGGGTTCGCCTGCACGGCGAGGACCTGGCCCGCTGCCAGACCCTGGTGCGCGAGGCGCGCGATTTGGCGCCGGCCATCGCAGCCCTCGAGACCGCGGCTGACAGCTACCTTTCCGCGGTTCAGGCGGGACAGAAGCTGGAAGCCGTCATGCGCGCGAGCGCGGCCTTGCGTGCCGAGCTGCTGGCCGCGCGCAGCGAGTGGCAGTGGCAGGAGTTGGCGCTCGAGGAGAAGCTCGACGGGCGCAAGGCGGCCTGGCACATGCGCCGCTTCGCCCTGGGCGCCAATGCCTGGCTGCGCGCGATGAAGTCCGATCCCCCGGCGCACCAGTCAGTGGACGAGCAGGCCAGCGCCCTCAACGACGCCTACTCGATGTTCCTCGACTATGCCGAGAACGCACGACCGGAGCTGGCGCGCACCACCGGGGCCAACGATTTCATGAAAGCCGCGCAGGACACCATGGCCGTGGTGCGACCCACGGACGGCAAGCCGCGCAGCGAATTCGCCGCGCTGGGCGCCTGTCGTCGCCTGGTGGCGGCGTTCAATGCGCTGGTGGTGGAGTAGCTACTTCTTGCTCTTCACCTCGGCCAGCCACGAGGTGATCTTCTTCTCGCGCTTGTCGAGTTCGGCGCGCGCAACGGCCAGCGGCTTTGCGTCGCCCTGGAAAGAAGCCGCGATGGCCTCAGGATAGTCGTTGGCCAGCGAATTCAGGCTGACGTCGTGATCGGTGGCGATGTTGGAATTTCCGCCTTGTGGATCCATGGCGCGCAAGATCTTGGCCTGGGCCTCGATGGCCTTGCGCTGCGAGGCCACCAGCTTGGCGAGCTGGTCGCGCGCATCCGGCTTGCCCTTCAGCTTCTCGGCCGCATCGTCGAGCGCCTTGCGGGTCTTCTTCTCGAATGCGAACAAAGCCAGATGCTTGGGCATCTTGCTCTTGTCGAACTTGAGCAGACGCGCCTGCTCCTCGGCGGCGAGCTGGGTGGCCAGCTTCGCGTCTGCCTCCTTCTTGGCTTTCCAGAGTTCGTAGCGCGCCATCATGCCCAGATGCGCATCGGCCGGGCGTGCGTCAGCGACTGGTCCCGCGTCGGCAGCACGCGCGGGCAGGACCGGCTTGGCAGGCGCTGGCGTGGGCTCGGCTTTGCGTGGCGGGGTCTGCTCGGTGCAGGCGGCGGCCAGAAACAAGGCGCCGGCTCCCAAGAAAAGTGTGGTTCGCTTCATGGTGTCCTCCCTGGTCTGTGCAGCCCGGTGGCGTGGGTAGGCACTATCTCACGCATGTGATTTGAGTACAGCGATCTCTGTCGCTCCTACGTTACATCTCCTACGTTTCGCTGGCGCCGCTCGTGGCACGCTTGTAGCGTGGAGAAGTGTTTGTTGCGACCAACCTTTCCTTGGGCAAAGGGCCCACTCCCGCGATGAGGCTCTCGTGCGCGTCTTGATTTCAGGCGTCTCGGGCTTGATCGGTCGCGCCTTGGCTGAACGCCTGCGATCCGCCGGCGACAGCGTACGCACCCTGGTACGGCGCAAGCCCAAGGAAGCAGAAGGCGAAATCGCCTGGGATCCCGAGGCCGGGGTGCTGGATGCCTCGCGTCTGGATGGTGTGGACGCGGTGGTGCACCTGGCGGGGAAAGCCATCGACGTTCGTTGGACCGAAGCAACCAAGAAGGCCATCCGCGACAGCCGGGTCAAGGGCACCAGCCTGCTCGCCCAGACGGCTGCGCAACTGCCAACCAGGCCGAAAGTCTTCATCTGCGCTTCTGCGGTCGGATTCTATGGGTCGCGCGGGGATGAATTGTTGGATGAAGCCTCGGGCCCGGGCCAAGGCTTTCTGGCGGACGTCTGCCGCCAGTGGGAAGAAGCCGCCGCGCCCGCGCGGGACGCTGGCATTCGTACGGTTCACTTGCGCAGTGGCATCGTACTTTCCCGCCAGGGCGGGATGTTGGCGCGCGTGCTTCCACGCTTCAAGATGGGTGCGGGCGTCGTGGTAGGGACGGGACGGCAATGGATGAGCTGGATCTCGCTGGCCGACGCGACGGCCGCCATCCAATACGCGATCGCTGCTGCGGATCTCTCCGGGCCGGTGAACCTCACCACTGCACAGCCGGTACCCAACGGTGAATTCACGCGTACCCTGGGAAAGATACTGGGCCGCCCCACGCTGCTGCCATTCCCGGCCTTTGCGGTGAAGTTGCTCTTCGGGGAAATGGGTGACGAATTGCTACTGGCGGGCCAGAAAGCCTTGCCAAAGAAACTGCTCGCTTCTGGATTTGCTTTCGCCCATCCCGACCTGGAGTCGGCCCTGCGCTGGGCCCTAGCTCATTGAGGCCGGTTTCGCGCCGGGTGAACGCCCAAGACAGCTTTTCAGACGCCCTCTGATGCACCAAGGAGGCACTACTCGGTCGCCGCCCAAGCATCCACTTTACGAGCTGATCCAAGAGAGGCCCCAGCCCTTGGGGCTCGATGCCAATGCCGGGCAGCGACCAGCCGATCCAAACCACCGGGGCCGCGACGGCAGCGGAATACTCGCGAAGCTTGCTGGCGGGCGAGTCGAGCGCGCGGTTGCTCGGGCTCCTCTGCGGCGCCGACGCCGGGTGAATATCGCCGAAGACACGCTCGACCAACGCTCGCTGCGCGCTGGTCGGTAATGGGCTTTGCACGATCAGCGTTGCCGCATTGGGCGTGTAATGCTTGGCCGCGAACGCGCGCACGTCCGCGAGAGTCATCCGATCCAGCGATTCGGGCTAAATCACAAATGGCAGCAACTACTACGGCTGATCGTGCGTCATTCCATGTGTAAGCGCGATTGCAGCCTTCGAGCTGCCTGTTCACTGTCCTCAGGTCCTTCACGTGTTCCGCCGATACCGACTCAGGCTTGCTCGCAATCGCATAGCGCGCTCGCACGGATCGAAATCAGACAACTCACTGGAGATCGACGAATGAAGCGCTTTCAAATTTCCAACCTGTTCTTCCCTATCGCCCTGTTCGGACTTGTCGGCACGATGACTATCGCTGGTTGCAACTGCGGGGGCAGCGCGACCAAGAAGGACGCGAGCGCGCCAAGCGATGCCAAGAAAGATGTTGTTGGCTGGCCCGCAGATGGCGGACCTGTGGTCGATGGCCGTCTGGATGGGGCTAGCGCGCACTTCGAAGCCGGTGTGAGCCAACCTGAGGTGGCCGGCAATGCGCCGGACGGGTTGGCTGGCAACGATGTGGTCGAGATCAACAATGACGGCGCCCAAGACAAAGCCAGCGTCCCCACCATCGACGTCCCCAGCGCGGATGACTCTCTTGGCAGCAGCGCGGAAGATGCCAACCCAGGCGACGACACTCCCATCACAGCAGACGGCGGCCTCCCTCTTGTAGATGGCTCGCCGGCTGACAGCCCGCTGAGCGGTTCGGGCGGCGCGGGTGGAAGCACGCAAACTGGCCATGGTGACGCGGGCGGCGCCATCGACGCCAACGGCGCGGGCGGGGCGGGCGGTAGCGGCGGCGTTGGTGCCACGGGCGGCACCGGCGGGGCGGGCGGTAGCGGTGGCGTCGGTGCCACGGGCGGCACCGGCGGGGCGGGCGGTAGCGGCGGCGCCGGCGGCACTGGCGGATCGGCCACTCCCGATGCGCCGGTCTCACCCGCTTCAATTACCGGGTGGCCGACCGATATCTTCGACTTTGGTCTCAATCCCTGTGCGGGCGAGGCGCCAGCGGTCCAGACCTTCACCCTGACGAACTCGGGTGGCTCGGCAGCGCACATCACCAGTGCGGCATTCACGGGTTCGGCGGGCTACACCTCCGACGCCGCGGGAAAGACGATCCCCGCTGGCGGAACCCTGGTGGTGACCATTCACGCACCGGCGATCCCGCAGGTCTCCACCCCGGGAGCCAGCTTCGATGACACCTTGACCATTCAGACTGACGTGCCGAGCGACGACCAACACCTGGTGAACGTCACGGAGCGCGCGAGAGGTGCAGTCCTTGCTTGGAACACGACGGACACCTTCGGATCGTTCGGCTCTCTGCCGCCAGGAGAAACAACGAGTGACAACTTCCATGTCCTCAACTCTGGCAACCTAGACGCACAAGTTAGTTTGGTTGCAACGGGGGCGTTTAGCGTTACCAGTACCTCCCCTGTTACCATTACCGCGGGCCACTCGGCCGACGGCACCGTGGACTTTACCGCGCCTGATGCGGCGGGACCGGCGACGGGCACTTTGACGCTAGCGCTGGCAACCCCGGTTGCGACTTGCCAACCCTTGCCGAGCCCGCTTTCCTTGACCGGAAGCTCTCTCAATGGCGCTATCGCACTGTCAGATCTGTCGCTGAACTTCGCCACCGCTTGCGGTGCAAGCGCGGCCAATCAGAGCTTCACCATCACCAACACTGGAACCGCAGCCATGACCTGGACGGCCGCTCTCGAAGGCGGAGGCGGCTCAATCTTCCACCTCTCCTCATCGGGGGCCACCCTTACTGCGCCCGTAGACGGCAACCCCGCGCCAACCTCACACGTGGCCGTGAGCACGGACAGTCCTAGCGGCGCGACCATCGTTTCGGACACCATCGACATCTCCACCACCATCATCGGTGACAGCGTTCACCACATCACGCTGACCCAAACCCCGCTTGGCGACGCAGTGACCGTCATTGCCGCGACAGCGCTCGACTTCGGATCCGTTCCCATTGCCTCACCAGCGCAACAGGCGACTCCCATTACCCTCACGGTTGCAAACAGCGCCAACCCGAATTCAGATCCCGCAGCGGTCACCTTCTCAGTCACTGGGGGCGGAGCGCCGTATTTCACTGTGGACCCATCGTCGGTCAGCGTTCCCGCCGGGGGCCACGTCGATGTCACGGTGACGTTCTCTCCCGGCGCCAACCCCGCCATCATCAGTAGCGGCAATCAACTCGATCTGTTCGCGGCAGTCCATTGGCAGATCGGCTCGGAGGTCAATTGCGGCACTGCCTCAGGCAATATCCCAGCCACGGGCACGGCCACGCTAGCCATGGTGGCCGGTATTCCGGTATCCGTGGACTTCAGCCTGGTAAATTGCGGCGCAACGGCCGCCCCGCAACAGATCGTCGTCACCAACCCGGGGAGCGCGTCTTACCGGATTACCGATGTCACGGCCAATCATGCAAGCTACTACGTGCTGGACTACTCGGCCGTCCCCATCACGGTGGCTCCTGCTGGATCCGCAACCATCACCATTACCCCCAACGCCATCCCAGGAACCGTCGACAGCGTTCCTGACCACGCGACCTATGATGGAACTTTGGTGATTACGACCGATGCCATCAACGACACACCCCATCCGGTGGACCTAACCATGGGTGCAAAGGGCGTCATCATCACCAACGAGCTTTGGCCCACCGAATGGAGTTTCGGCACGGCCAACGTCGGAGCCACGCGCAAGTTGAACGTGAACATCGTCAATGCCGGCAATGCCGCGGCCGTGGCTGTTTTGCAGGACATGATCTATGCAGGAGACCAGGTCTTCTCGCTCGTACCCGGCCAAACCATTCTGTTCGCCCAAACCTCGAATATCGTGGCTCGCTTCCAGCCCAAAGACTACGATCTGACCTACACGGCGAGCGCCAGGTTGGTCATCAATCCAGAGAATGATCAAGTCTTCTGCCAACCATTGCCGGCCGGCTGGAATAGCACCCCACGCAACATTCACATGCAGGGCATGTCCGCGTCGCATCCGTAGGTGCCAGGGAACAGAGAGGGGCACCAAACTCCTCACGAAATCCAAGCCTCGGACCGCGAGATTTCGGTGGCTCCGACGCCACCATTCCTGCGCGCAGTATGCTCGGCGGCATGTTCTAGAGCGCCCCCCCGCCATTGCGCGGGCCAGCCACTGTCGTCGGCGAGCAGACCGCTCGCCTCGAAATTAGCTCCGTAGTCGACGTAGGGACCATCGTGGTTTCACCCGGCAGGCCTTCCAGTGGCGTGGCGCCGCCGGTGACGGTGATGGGCCGGCGGCCCAACACCGCGGCGATCTCAGGCTGGGCATCAAGACAGATGGAAAGAATCCGCGCCGGGTGATCGAGGCCACGCTTGCGCAAGCTGCGACTGGTTTCCAGTGACGCTGCCTGGTGATACAGGCCGTGGTAGCCCTAACGCCGCAGCGCCAGTTTGTGCGCCAATTCAGGCGACACCGCGTAGGTGCGCTCGCGCGCCGGCAAGCCCACTATTGCGACAGTACAGGAAGCAAAATGGTGAAGGTTGTTCCCTTTCCAACCTCGCTCTCGAAGGTCAGCGAGCCATGGTGCTGGTCGACGACGATGTTGCGAGCGATGGCCAAACCCTGCCCGGTACCTCTGCCGACTTCCTTGGTGGTGAAGAAGGGATCGAAGATGCGGTCACGAATCTCGGCAGGTATGCCGCACCCCGTGTCCTCGATCTCGATGCGGACTTGGGCTTTGCCTTCGGGCGCGCTCCGGACGCGGATCCGTCCCAGCTTGTCGCTCGTACTGCCGGCGTCGGCGATGGCGTGGGCGGCGTTGACCAGAAGGTTCAAGAAGACCTGATTGATGTCGCCGATGTGGCACATCACGGGCGGCAGGTCGCCAAACTCGGTCTCGATGTCAGCCACGTATTTGTATTCGTTTCGGGAAATGGTCAGTGTCGCCTTCAGGGCGCGATTGAGGTCGGCCAGGCTCTTCTCCCGGTGAGCAGGATGAGCAAACTCCTTCATCGCGCCCACGATTCCAGAGATGCGCGCGATGCCGTCGGAGGCACGCGCGAACGCCGTCGGCGCGTTCTCCTCTATGTACGCGAGGTCGGCGCCCTCCTCGGCTCGCTTGAGCTTTTCGACGAAGTGCTCGTAGCCAGGGAGAGCGGTCAGATTCCCGAGAACCTGGCGATACTCGTCCATGAGCTGTTTCACACCGGCGTAAGCCTCGGCGAGGAAGTGGATGTTGTCTCCCACGAACTGGGCCGGGGTGTTGATCTCGTGGGCGATGCCTGATGCGAGCTGGCCAACGGCTTCCAGTTTCTGAGCATGCCTCAGCTGCGCTTCCAGTTGTTTTCGTTCGGTCAGATCGAGGAATGCCTCGATCCAGATCGCTTCGTTGCCAAGGAGAACCGGGATGACCGAGAGCAGCACCGGGAGCGGCTTGCCTTGGGTATCGACGACGGCGGTCTCTTCGGACTTGTGGGGGAGACGATCATGAAGCAGGCCAGGAGCGAACTTGGCCCAGTTCTGCCCCGCCAGTTCCACCGGGCTGGCGCCCAGGATCTTTCCCGCGAGCTCGTTCGCTTGGCGTATCCTTTCGTCGGCGTCGACGAGAACCAGCGCAAATGGTGCAAAGTCGATGATCTGCTCGGTGGTCTGGAGCGCGTGGCCTAGGGCTTCTTGCACCTTCTTGCGTTCATCGATTTCCATGTCCAGGCAGTGGATCTTCAATCGCACCGCGTCGCGCATCTTGGCAAAGCTTTGGGCGAGGATGCCGATTTCTCCTGCGCCGCGGACGTCGATGGGCACGTCGAGTTCGCCGCCGACCATGCGAAGAGCTGCGCCGGTGAGATCGTGGATGGGCTTGGTCACCAAGGCGATCATCAAGGAGAGAGCCCCGAGGACCAGCGCCGCCACGGCAACCATCGTCGCCAGCAACGTGGTGTGCAGCTCACGGACCACTCCGTACTTGGCGCTGAGTGGAGTGGAATAGAAGAGGGTCCAACCCCACGGCGCGTAGGAACGCACCAACGCCCATTTGCGTACGCCCTTGCTCTCGTATTCGACCTCGCCGATGCTCTGCGGCGGCGGGTTCGCGAGGTCCGCGAAGCGAGCCACGAGCGAGTCGTCGCCGGGCGGCAGCAACGGATGCATGACCACTCGCCGCTCGGCATCGAGTATGAAGGGAAACGAGAGAACGTCGCCGGTCGGGTAGTACTTGGCAGAGAGCTCGCGACGTGCTGATTCTTGCAACGCCGACCGGTAGACGTCCGGCATCCCGGTCTTCTCGAGCATCTCCTGCTTGCGCTGCAGAACACTCAATATGGAATCGAGGTGCTCGGCGACCAGCTGCGATTGCATCTGGTTCGCCTGAGCGGTCAGGACCTTGTTCGCGGTGATGGCGAGCACGAGGGTGGCGAAAGTGAAGCCGGCGCCGACCAGCAGCAACAGTCTTGCCCGGAGGGTGAGGTTGGCAATCTTCATGGCTCCTGTCCATTGAGGAGGACCGCCTTCTCGATGAGCTCGACCGGGAAACGGAAGCCCAGCCTCTTGGCAAGCGGCATGTTCAGGTAAATGGTGGCCTGCTGGTTCATCGTGATCGGAATCTCGGAAGGTGGCGTTCCGTGGAGGATCCGCAGGGCGGTCTGGCCAGCCCATTCGCCTTGCTCCGAAGCCTTCTTCGCAAAGCAGACCAGGGAGTAGGGAGCAATCCAGTCCTCCACGCTTCCGGTGGGGATCCGCGTGTTCTCAAGCACGAACTGCTCTGCCTCTGTGTGCCTCGCACGGTTGTCCTCGCCGGCGGCGAGAAAGGACGGCGGAGCGAGGATGAGCATGTTCACGCTCTTCTGGAGCGCGAGAAAACGTTGTTTCCAATCGTGAAGATTGTCGACGAGGGCGACCTCTGCTAGCTCGACATGGAAGGTGGTGCGATAGGCCTCAATCTCCTTGAGGTTCGACTCGTTGCGGGCGCCCAAGAGCCCCACTCGCACACCCTTGGCGTGCGCCTGGATCAGCTTGAGCATGTCGGGAATCAAGGAGACCTCGACCATGCCGGTCACGTTGGGCCAGGGGAACCCATAGACCGAGGCGTCCCAGTTCACTCCGCAGAAGACGAATGGGAGAGTCGAGCCCTTGAAGTAAGGGACAATCAGGTATTTCACCGCGTTGTCGTCTGAGCAGATGACGACGTCTGGCTTCCAGGAATCGATTTCGGCCTTGGCCCGCGCGGCTACCGCCCGCCCAAACTCCTCCGAATCGTTGCGCTTGGTATCCATGTAGAAGATGCGAAGCGACACGTTGCTCGCATCTCCCTCGAACTGGGTGCCCGAGATGGGAGAACGACCTAGGTGCAGAGCCTGAAGGACTCCTTGGGTAATGCCATCGCTCCACGGATAGCCTTCGTGGTACGAGTTCACGAATAGGATTTTCCGTTTGGCCCTCGGAGCACTTTGCATTGCGGGAGGAGCCCTCCCGCAACGCAGGTTGTTGGCAAGGAAGGTGAGCAGTGCCACCCCCGCCACCAGGCAAAGGGCCAAGGAGGACACCAGCTTTGCGTGACGTCTCATCTAGCCGCCCAAACACTTTCTCTTCCTATCGGCCGGTTGGCTCTGAGACTGAAGTTGCCATGATGTGGCGACCGTGGGCGGTCGTGGTTCGCCAGTTGCTCGCAGACGGCAATCGCTATCCGTCGAAATCTGACGCCGCCGCTCGGCATCCGTCAGTCGCAGCTTTCAGCCGCCGAGCTTCTCGCGCAGGAGTCGGTTCTCGGCCGTCAGGTAGTCGACCTCTTGCTGCAATACCCGTCCGAGCCACACCGCCAGCCACGCTGCCAGAAATTGCAACGGCAGCGGCAGCATCGACCCAGTGGGCTCGTCCTTCTTCCTCGTCACGAGGCACCTTGTACCCCTTTCCGTGCCCTTCGCAACGACTGGCACTGCACCCAACCATCTGGATTTGCGCCCCTTTTCGCCGATCGTATACTGGGACAGGATGGGATGGGCCAGCCACGACCGAGAAAGCACATGGACAGGCCTTGGCTGCCTCCCCAACCGTCAACTCCCCTCCCTCGATTCGTCTTGCCGTGTCCAGCCGTTTCCAAGCTTTTTCGCTCAAGAGCATCCCCCCTTCTGCCAGGAGGGGGGCGACATTTTCACCGACCTGTTAGTAGGACATTTTCACTGACCTTCAACAGCGGGCTCGTTCGGCCTTCTAGGCTCAGAAACTGCGCCGCCGAAACCAGGTTCAGCAGCTCGCGGCGATTGCTCGTCAGAAACCGATAGGTCATCTGGTCGAATTGTACTGGCGCTGGGTAACAGGTCTGGCTTCCGCGTTGGACGACACCACAGCCAAGATCGATGTCCACGACACACATCGACAAGTCGGCTCGGGTCGCGCGAAGCTTGGCCCACGCCTTCCAGACCGTTCCCGTCCAGACTTTCTGTGTCCCGTCGAAGAATTCTGCCTGGGCCTCCTCGTTCGGAGGGTTGCAGTCGTGGAGAACGATGGTTCCCCCGGGACTGAGGTACCGGAGAGAATTCTCAACGTCGCGCTCGACCTGATCTGCCAGGTGAAGCCCATCTATGAATACCAGGTCAAACTCCGCCGCGCGACCATTCGCATCCATCATGCTGAAGAAATCGTCCGACCTCATTACGTGCCCTAGGGGTGCCAAGGGCGCCGGATCAACAGCCTCTTTTCTGGCGACCCTTATCCGGTTGAAGGTAATCCTGGGATTTCTCACCCCGATCTCAAGGTATCTAGTGTACCCACGACTGCGAACCAGATAGTTCAGCAGGTGATATCGCTTCCTCAACGTCAAGGAGTGCCATGACTCCAACAACCGAGTCATGCGCGAAATATAGGTGAAGCGACCGGGTAGAGAAAGGCGGAATACGCAAAGTAGCGCAATCATCTCTTGCTGCCTCGCAGTGGAACTGGCATGGCTGTGCGAAGATATCCTTCCCTCCGGGCCAGCCTTTTCGCCGTCATCCGCCGGGGCCTCGGGGACGCGGCAGTCCCGGTGCGAGGCAGGAATGGCACCATCGATCCGGCCGACGGTTCCGATCATCTCATCCATCACGACTTGCTACTTCATGCGGCGTTCATTCAGGGACATGACTCACAGGGCTATTCGACTTTTCGCCCACATTCCGACCCGGCGCGCCCGCAGGTTGCGATCATCCACGCCAAGTGCACTCCTTGTTCCACCTCAATTCGGACCGTCGCCAGCGGCCAGCGAGGGTCCCACTTTCACCAGAATCACCGGGGCCAGGGACCCACCCGGTGGCGCGGAGACGGATCTTCGCGCTGCCCGTTGGCGCGAGGGTGGCGTAGGGCATCTGCCGCGACCGTGGCGACAGCGCGGGGCTGAGCGTTCCCTCCCGGACAGGCTGGTGATGCTCAGAAACTGCTCGGCTTGTAGCCTTTCCCCTCGAGGATGAAGGTCTCTGCGCGCTCGGTGACCCTTGAGCGAGCGTGTTGCGCGAGATGAGATAGCGCAGATTCAGGTGGTGGCTGGGGACGCGGCCAAGCACGTCCTCCCAGACTTCCAGCCAGCAGGCGCCCGTGTTGGTCCCGTCCACACACAACACAACATCGACGGGACTGCCGCGCCACAGCCACAGCACCGACATCAGCCGCCGCACTTGCAGGGCTCGTGGCACCTTCGCCACTGGGCCTTTCAGCGTGATCTGACTGTAGGCCCCGTGGTGCAGGGGCCGCAATTCCAGGGAGAGCGGCCTTGGGTCCATCGGCTATCTCCTTGTCGGGCGCGACCACAGATGCCGGAGTCGTCAACTTTTGGGAACCATGATCCCTCACGCGGCGGTCTCGCTCGCGGACGCGGCAGGCGCGCTGGTTAGGAATGTCCCCATTCCAAGTAGAAATGTCCCCTTGGGTCCTGGGGCGAAGATACCACGGCAGGGGTCGGGACGACGTGGTCCCGCTGTCCGTTGGACTTTGGGCGGCGGGTGCGGAGCTGGATCGGCATAGGGCCCTCGACTGATCGTCAAGGACCCCTGCCACACCACCCGGCATGCGGGTCCGCACCGGGCGGTTCGCGAAGTTGAGGTTGCGTGGCCAGTCGGGGCACGCTCAGCTGGTCGAAGTAGCGATTGGGAAGTGCCACATGAATGATTCTACCCGAGTTCATCCACCAGCGGCGACAGTTCACGGCCACTACGTCGGCCGCGTCCTCGGACATTCCACGAGCCCGCAGTTCCCGATAGACGGTCGATTGCTGTCCCTAGTGTTTCAAGAAGCCCGCAGGCGACGGCGAATCCATCGGTCGAGGTTGTCAAAGATGCGGGGCGTGTCCGCGAGACGGTAGTATTCCTTCCATCCGCGCAGGTATTCGTCCAGCCGTTTGCACACTTGTTCAATGCTTCGCCCGCCCGTCCGCTTCGTGATGTCGCGGATTCTGTCTTTCATTGTGGCAAGGGCCTTGTCCGCCACCCGCCGCCTCACCGTCGAATCCCTGGCCACCCAAAATGAGTAGCCCAGAATCTTCCGCTTCCACGCCAGGTCTACCGCGCTTTTCGTCTCATTGATTCGGAGCCGCAACCCCGCGTACAGCTGCCGCAGCAGCCCCATCACGCGCTCGCCCGCGCGCCGCGACCGCACGTATACGTTGCAGTCGTCAGCGTAGCGGCAGAATGCGTGCCCGCGTTTCTCCAGCTCCTTGTCCACTTCGTCGAGCAGCACGTTGGCCAAGAGCGGTGACAGCACTCCCCCCACACAATGGAATAATCTGGCCGTCGAGAGGTCGCTCAGCCTCACGATCGGGGCCGGCGCCCTCGCTTTCAGGGTTCGTGATGGCAGGCACGCGGTAGACCACGGTGGCGCCTTCTTCGCCGATCTCGACGCGGGAGACGAGCGTTCGGATTATCTGGCGGCGTTGCTGCCAATCAAGGCGATCAAGGCCGGCTCGAACATGCGCGGAGAAATCAGTGAGGCGACCAACGATGGCGGTGATCTCGACCGTCTGCGTGAGTTGCTTCTCTGCTTGCCCAAGTTCCTCGCGCGCCCGCACGAGGCGTGCGCGGACCCGTTCGCTGCGCGCGACGAGGTCATCGAGTTCAATGGCTCCAGCCTCGTAAGCATCACGCAGGCGCCGTAGGACTTGCTCCTGGTTGACGACCATCCTCGTCGCGTCGTCTCGTTGGGTGCGCATTTCCGCGATCGTCCCGTCCTCGGATCCTCGCCTCGTCCATTCCTCGACCACTTGACGAGGATCTTCGAGAATGCGGCGCACGGAATCCCAGACAAAGCCATCGAGTTGATCCACGCGGACCTGTGGATTGTGGCAAACCCGACCGCCGTCGAATCGGTAGGCGTCGCTGCCGACGCAGCGATAGTAGGCATACCGCCTGGGCTTACCTTTGGCGGCCGCCGGAGAAACTCGTTTGCCGTAGAACGCATAGCCACAGCGTCCGCAAACGACAAGACCCTGCAACAGGTACGGCTGACCTCGCGCATTTCGCGCGGCCAAGCGACGGTTCCGTTCTAGCTGCTCGTGTGCGGCCGCGAAGGTGTCCGCCGACACGATGGGGGGAACGGGAATCGAGACCCATTCCTCGGGGGGCTTGTCTCGGCATGTGCTTTTGGCCCGCCGGGGGACGACGTTCTTATTGCGAATCGGCCGCAAGAGCTGTCGGCGTTCGACCGATTCCGTCTTGCCATAAGCCGCCTGCCCCGCGTACGCAGGGTTGCGCAAGATCGCCCACACCACCGAGCGATCCCAGTGACCCTTCCCGGTCCTGGTCGGCACACCCTGCGCTCGTAGCCGCCGCGTGATTTCGCC
>PMLB01000115.1 GCA_003158735.1 Myxococcales bacterium
CTCAACTATGGGATGGCCGTTCGTACTTTCGCCCCTGTGGATCTTCGTCGCCTTCGGGATCTCAATGGCGATCGGGGTGATCTTCGGGTTCTATCCCGCGCGCAAGGCCGCACAGATGAACCCCATCGATGCCCTACGCTTCGAGTGAGCCGCTCGCTTGCAAGCTCGGGTCAGAGTACGCCNNTTTGACCGAGTAGAAATCCAGGCTCCGGTTCTGGGCGAGTTCGCTTCTTATCTCGTCGAGCATGACGACGCTGGTTCTCTTCTCGGTGTGGATCTTCTTGATCACGAACTCCTGGTCCTCTTTGGTCAGGAAGGAATAGATTGGCGACAGGGCATGCCGGTCCACCAGGTCCAGAAGGTCCTCGGGATATACGTCCTTCTGAGATTCCGTCTCGATGGCCACGACGCTCAGCTGGCCGAGCAGCCCTCCCGTCTTCTCGGGATCGGACGCTGGATAGGTGGTGATGCAGGGGATCGCCATCTTGAAGAACACTCTCGATTTTTCGTCAATCGATGGGACTTTGGCGGAATAGCCGCAACTATATTTCACTAGGCACTTTTCCTTGGAGACGGGAGTGTGTTTTTCGATGAAGAAAGGATATTCGAAATCGATCTTCACCGTGCTCGCATTGAGTTCCTTGACGTAGTCGGCGATGTTGTCGCGCAGCGATTTGGTCCCGATCCGGTCCCGATGCTGGTGCACCACTTGAATGAACTTGTCGATCCACCCCGCCTCGAACTCGTGCATGATACGGGCGTTGACGGAGATGTTGGCGATGGTGGCTTGGCCGTCCGGATTGGACTTCGATACCACCTTAATGGGGAAGGGCAGGTCCTTCATTCCCACGTCCACCAGAAACCTCTTTTCATCCTTCATGGTTGTTTCTCCTCGATCATAGATTCGGCCAGATGGGCCATGATTTTCCAGATCTCGCTCTTGAACAAGCTCACATTGATCCTGGCACTATTGTCAGAAAGATTCCAAGCATCTTCCCCGGCCGCCGGGCCATCGGTATGAAGCCTCACTGGTAGAAAATCGAGCCGACCGCAGATCTCCCGGATGAGGCTCATGGACTCCTCAGGCTGGCGGGTCGCGAAGGCCAGAGTATCCAGGCCCCCCAGCACGGCGGTGAAAGCGCCGATGAATTTCAGGATATCGTAGATCAGAATGTCGCGCACCACGGTATTCTCGACTGTGGCCGGGCCGGACACAAGGTCGCTGTAGCTACAACGTCGGCCCAGCAGAGCCTTGAAGCCGCTTTCCCGAGACAGAAGCTCGTTGATCTCCCTGAAAGACATCCCGGAAGAATGGAGCTCGAAGACGATTGTGGCATCGATATCTCCGCAGCCGGTCCGGGAGGGGATTCCTTCCACGGGAGTGAAGCCGATGGTGGTGTCCAACGACTTTCCATCCCGCAACGCCGCGACGTTGGTGTGGTCGCCCAGACACACGGAAACCATCTTGCCGACGTCTTTCCCGAACAAGGAACCAGCCTTCTCCCAGGCCCACTGGTGTACCAACCCGTAGCTCCCATATCGCCGCACGCCCTTGTCCCGCAGCTCCTCGGGGACCGCGTAGGTGCCGGCTACGTCGGGCAGCCCTGAGAAGAACGCCGTGTCGCAGAATAGAAAATGAGGGATGTCGGGCAGCTCCTTGGTCCAGCGATCGAGCACCTTGCAGGTGATGTCGTTGAATTCGGGCAGAAACCTGATGGCGTCCTCCACCTGATTGAGCGTCTGGGGCGTGACCCGCAGGACGGGTTCCTTGATCCGATCCCCGCCGTGGCGAAGCAGATAGCCCACCGCCTTCACCCGGTCGAGGTTTCCCGCGCCCTCTTTCACCATCCGGAACCATTCTGCGCCAAACGAGCAGCGGCTGGATCGGGCCGCGCCTTGCTCGAAAACGCACCAGCGCAGATAGGGCGGCTCAGGATCGAACAGAAGCAACATTGTTCTTTCCCTTCATCAAGGCGATGCCATCCCAGCAGATCACCAGCTCTTCCTCGGTCGGGACAATCAGGACCCTGACCTTGGAATCCGGCCTATCGAGGCGCGCGATTTTGTCGCCTGAGGCCCGCTGGTTGGCCTTTGCATCCAGCCTAACGCCGCACCAGTCCATCCCCTCACAGACTTTCTCCCGTACCAGCCAATTATGGACGCCGATGTCGTCGGTGAAGACCAGGACGTCCAGGCCGCCCAGGACGGCGACATAGCTGCCGACGTATTTCTTGAGTCGGTAGACGTACATCTCGAAGGCGAGCTTCGCCTGCGCATCCTCGCCGACCCGCTGGATGATGTCCCGGATGTCGCTCGAGAAGCCGGAAATTCCGAGAAGCCCGCTCTTCTTGTTGAGCATGTCCATCAGGACGTCGGGGTGATATCCGTACTCCGCCATCAGGTAGAGGGTGAGGATGGGGTCTATGTCTCCGCTCCTGGTGCTCATTACCAGCCCAGAGAGTGCCGTGTAGCCCATCGAGGTGTCCACCGAATCGCCGTCCTTGATGGCCGCCGCGCTGGATCCACCCGTCCCGAGATGGCAGGCCACCATCCGCGATCCCGCTAGCGGGATGCCAAGGCTTTCGGCGGTCTTGCGCACAACATAGCGATAGGAAAGGCCGTGGAAGCCGTGTTTGCGGAACCCATACTTCTTGACCAGACCCTTGGGCAGAAGATACGTGTAGGCACAGGCTGGGATGGTGGAGTGAAAAGCCCCGTCGGCCGTGACGTATTGTGGGAGCGCGGGAAGGGCCTTTCGGCAGGCATAGATGACCCGGAGTATGGCCGGATGATGGACGGGGAGGATGGGGACCAGGGCTTTCAGCCGGGCCAGAACCGGATCATCAACCCATGCCGTTTGGAAATATCCGGCTGCATGGACCCATCGATGGCCGATGCAGTCGAGTTTGATGCCGAGCTCCCCCAGCTTGTCCAGGACCAGGACGGCCGCCTGCCCATGGTCATCGAGTGGGGTCTCGACGCTTTCTCGGGTTCCACCACGATCATACTCGATGGAGGAAGGCTTGCTTCCCTTCACACCGACCCGGTGCGCCTTTCCGGATAGGACGACCCGGATGTTCTCCACTTGGTCCACGGAGAACACCTTGAAGGTGAGGGATGAACTTCCGCAATTGAAGGTCAGGATGTTCAAGAAGCCCCCTCCTTCGCGATTTCAGTCGCAGCAGGGCCCCACTCCGCGATCCTGCGCGCTGACTCGCGCGTGGTCGTTTTCCACGGTCTGTTGGATGTCTAGCTTGCTGAGGTCCACGTACACCTTCGATTCCTCGTAGCCAATGCGCTTCACCCTGCTAGGTGAGATCAGGATTCTTTGGCCCGCGTACCAGTGGCCGGCTTCAACGACCAGATCCCGAATCTCCCAGCTCCTGTCATCCACCATGAAGCCGGTCACGCGGCCGATGGTTCCGTCGGTGGCTTCAATCTGGTAGCCGGTCACCGCCTGGCTACTTCGCAAGTGCTTGTCGGCGCGGTGGCGGTACTGTCGACGCACCTCTACCTCCTCTTGCGACGGAGGCAGGGCCGCTGGATAGCCGCCCAGACCCCACATCGAGTCGCCCTCCCAGTAGGTCGGCCACCCGTAGTAGCCGTAGTACTCCGTCTCGTATTGACGGGAGACCGGTTTGTGCAAGTCGATCGACGGACTGTCTTGAATCTGCTGCTTGCGCAGCTTTACGTGCAGCGTCTTCTCATGCTGGTCCAATTTCCCAAAGGCATGGGGAGAGAGCAGGACCAGGCGTCCCGTCAGCCATGATCCGGTGTCTGCGACCAGATAGCGAATCACCCAGTTTTCGTCGTCAAAATAGAAGTCCTGCACATGGCCGATGTCGCCGTCCAGTGCGGCGAGTTTGTCGCCGTACAGTTCCTTGGTACCCTGCAGGTGCGAGTCGCAGCCCGCGACACAGCAGGGTTCATGTTTTCTTGGGTTCATTGTGGCTCCTTGCCCTTTGGTGAAGGGCGCGTTGTTGGTGGATTAATGGAGGCTAGCCGCGGGGTTATCAAGACGCGCAAGCGTTGCGCGCTACCCCGGGCGATGTTACTGGGGCGGCGCCGTCTTGTCGCCGCTGTCCCAATACACAGGGCGTCCATAATAGTCATACAGACGGGTCTCGTACTCGCGGTTGATGGGCGCCGTCGGATTCCACTCGGGGCTGTCCTTGATCTCCTGTCGCGACAGGTCGACAAAGACCTTCCCTTCCGTCCAGCTAATGCGGTTGCTCCAGTGCGGAGCAACCAGGACTTTCTTGTCGAGCCACCAGTTCCTGGTGTCGATTACGAGATAGCGCACTTCCCATGTCTCATCGTCGATGATGAAGTCGTCGAGGTGGCCGATTGCCGCGTCAGTTCCCTCGATGTGGTATCCGCGGATCTCCTTGGCGCTACGCAAATGGACGTCGTTGGATGTCTCAAGGTGGTGTGAAGGCGCGTCCTTCGATCCGCCGGCCGCAAGGTACCCCGGGTGGGTCCCCATGCCCCACAGTCCTCTGTAGCCCCAGTAGCGGGGGTATCCGTAGTAGGCGAAGTGGTCCAGCTCCTGCTGCCGGGAGACAGGTTTGTCAAGGTCGAAGCTCGGGCTGTTCTTGATCTTGTCGACGGTCAACGCCAGGTAGAAGCGCCGGGTCGACCAGTCGGCTTGGCGGAAAGAGATGGGCGAGATGAGGACCTGCCGGCCCCCGAAAATGCCACCGGTCTTGGCGACCAGATAGCGAACAACCCAGCGCTCATCGTCGAGAAGGAAGTTCACAACGCTACCGACATCGCCGTCGGTGGCGCCAATCGTGTATTCCTCGAGATCCTTCAGGCTTCGAAACATGGTAATCTCCTCCTCACACTGGCAGGCGACTCACTTGAAGCTAGATTGAGTTCTCTGCACAATCGGTGCCACGGTCCTTCGCGCGAGGCTTCCAGTCCGCAGCTGGTGCCAGCGACTGCCACGGCTCCGGAGCGTTGACGCCCAGAGCTTCGCATGACCGTCGAATTGAAGGAGGAGCACATCACCTTGATTGAATTGGCTGGGCGGGAACAGCCGCCCTTGTTTGCTGTTACTCGGATCGCCTGGAAGCATAGGACTGGCGGCCACCTGCTCCTCTGTTGGCTCCCGGGCACGGCATTTGCTCGTCATCCGTTTGTGGCGAAGCCACGACGAGAGAAAGCGCCCATTCGCGCAATTTTCGCGCGCTCAACCAGAAGGGCAGCGCCACTTACATGGAATCCATGCCCGCCGCGATGACCGAAGTGTCCGGGCTGTCCAGCGATGAAGCCCGCAGTCGCCTCCAGCAGTTTGGCGCGAACTCCATACCCGACACCTCAGTCCATCCTGTTCGCAGCGCATTGAGAAAATTTTGGGCGCCGGTTCCCTGGATGCTTGAAATCGTCGTCGTGGTCGAGCTCTGCCTCCACGAATATGTTGAGGCATTGGTCATTGCGATTCTTTTGATATTCAATGCCGCTCTCAGCTTCTTTCGGGAAGGTCACGCGCAGGCTACACTGACTGCGCTCAAATCACGTCTCGCACTGACGGCCTCCGCCCGTCGAGACGGCGCCTGGAGCGGCATTCCTGCGGCCAATCTGGTGGTCGGAGACATCGTCAAGTTGTCACTCGGTGGAGTCGTGCCGGCCGACGTGCACGTGCTGGAAGGTTCCGTTTTGGTCGATCAGTCCATGCTTACGGGGGAGTCGGTACCCATCGAAGCCGGGCCGGGTCAGCAAACCTATGCAGGAGCGCTGATTCGGCGGGGCGAGGCGGTGGCCGCGGTCACCGGAACAGGAACTCGAACCAAGTTTGGACGGACGGCTGAACTAGTCCGCATCGCTCATGTCACAAGCACGCAGCAAAAAGTCGTCTTCCGCATCGTGCGCAATATCGCCGTGTTCAACAGCGGCGTCATCGCGCTACTCGTGTCCTATGCTTTGATCCATTCGATGCCCCTGCGGGAGATGATCCCTCTGGTCCTGACGGCGGTTCTCTCATCCATTCCAGTCGCACTGCCTGTGACGTTCACTCTCGCCGCAGCCATCGGCGCGAAGGCGTTGGCCAAACTGGGCGTGCTTCCCACGCGTCTCTCTGCCGTGGACGAAGCCGCGACCATGGACATCTTGTGTGTCGACAAGACAGGCACGCTGACGCAAAACCAATTGAGTGTGACGGTCGTCCAGGCTATGGACGGTTTCGGCGATGCCCAAGTTCTTGGCCTGGCGGCCCTGGCCAGCTCGGACGGTGGTCAGGATTCGGTGGACGCGGCCATTCGCTCGGCTGCCGCCGGGCAGAGTGCAGGCGATTTGCCAAAGCTCATTCGGTTCGTGCCTTTCGATCCGGAAACCAAGATGTCTGGCGCCTCCGGAATGGCTGCGGATGGCGTTGCATGGCGAGTCGTCAAGGGAGCGTTCAGCGTGGTCAAGGACCTGGTGCAGGCCGCCCCCAGTGCGGCTTCTGTGGCCCACGAACTTGAGACAAAAGGGTACCGTGTGCTGGCCGTTGCAGCAGGCCCGGAGCAGGCCATGCGATTGGCCGGCTTTATCGCGTTGAGCGATCCACCGCGATCCGATTCTGCGGGACTTGTCACGCAGCTTCGTGCGCTGGGTGTGCGTACCATCATGGTCACCGGCGATGCGCCGGCAACCGCCGCCATCGTCGCCCACGCGGTGGGCCTGGACGGGGCCGTGTGTCCATCCGGTGCGATTCCCGACGGGCTACGTCCGGAGACCTTCGGGGTTTTTGCCGGCGTTCTCCCCGAAGACAAGTATCGTCTGGTTCAGGAATTCCAGAAGAGCGGCCACACCGTTGGCATGTGCGGGGACGGGGCCAACGATGCCCCGGCCTTGCGCCAGGCGCAGATGGGAATCGCGGTCTCCACGGCCACCGATGTCGCGAAGTCCGCTGCCGGGATCGTTCTGACCGAGGCCGGCCTGGGCGGAATCGTCGCGTCGGTGAAAGAGGGCCGCACCATCTTCCAGCGGATCTTGACCTACATTCTCAAATCGGTGACCCACAAGTTTGTGGGTGCGCTCTTTCTCTTGGCCGGGATTCTCATGACCGGGCACGCGGTCCTCACGCCGCTTCTGCTGGTCATCTCGATGATCACAGGCGACTTTCTGTCCATGCTCGCGACGACCGACAATGTGCGTGTGTCGCCTGTCCCCAATGTTTGGCGCGTGGGCAGCATAACTGTAGGGGGAATCGTTCTCGGATTCTGCGATCTGCTTTTTTGCACAGGCGTTCTGGCCATCGGGAAATACTC
>PMLB01000408.1 GCA_003158735.1 Myxococcales bacterium
CCGTGCGCGAATTCGTAGCCCGAGCCCACCACCACCATGCCGAGATCCTCGTAGGCGCCCACCGTGTGTCGGGGCCGCAGACCACCCACGTACAGCATCACCTTCTTGCCTTGCAGGCGCGGTCGATACTCATCGAGCACGCTTTGCATGATGGGGTCGTACTTGGCGATGACCTTCTCGACGTTCTCCTTGATCCGGTCGTCGAATCGCTCGGCCAGCTGGCGCAGACTGTTGCGAATCTTGGTCGGCCCGAAGAAGTTCAGCTCGATCCAGGGGATGCCATACTTTTCCTCCATCACCCGCGCCATGTAGTTCATGGAGCGGTAGCAGTGGATGATGGCCAGCTTGACCTTGTGGGTGGCAGCGATCTTTTCGATCTCCCCGTCGCCGGTCCAGGTGGCCTTCACATTCAGGCCACACTCTTCCAGCAGCGGCTTGACCGACCAGACGTCGCCGCCGATGTTGTAGTCGCCGATCAACGCCACATCATAGGGTCCTGCCTCTTCCGTGAATTCGCGCGTCTCGATGACATAGTCGCGAATGGTGTCGTTCGAGATGTGGTGCCCCAGGGACTGCGAGACGCCGCGGAAGCCTTCGCAGTTGCAGGGTATGACCGGCAACTCCAGCTCCTGCGACATGCGTTTGGCCACCGCGTTGATGTCGTCCCCGATGAGACCGACCGGACATTCGGACAACACCGAGATGGCCTTGGCCAGCGGGAACAGGTCCTTGACCTCCTTAAGCAAGACGGCCAGCTTCTTGTCCCCGCCGTACACAATGTCCTTCTCCTGAAAGTCCGACGTCATCTGCATGGCGAAGTTGGACACGCCGTTGATTCCGGACATGAGATTGCGCCGCGTGCCCCACGAGTACCAACCACAGCCCACCGGTCCGTGCGACACGTGGACCATGTCGCGAATCGGCCCCCACACCACGCCCTTGGCGCCCGCGTAGGCACAACCGCGCGCGCTCATGACCCCAGGCACGGTCTTGCGGTTCGACTTCACGCACGCGCTGGTGGCGGTCGGGTCATTGGGGGCCAGGTGCGGCGCCCGCTTGGCCTTGGCCTTCTCGGGATAGGCCTGCAGCGTCTGATCGATCATGGCCTGGGTGGACTCGCGCGTGATGCCGTCGACCTTCTTGACGGTTGCTTCGGACATGGTGGGCTTCCTTTCGTGTGTATCAGAGGCGGTCTACGCGCCGGCGGCTTTGGCCACGCCGACATTCGGGTCGTCGTCTTGAATGATGCCGAACTCCATCAGCAACCCTTCCAGTTCCTCCATTTGCAGCGGCTTGGGCACGACGAACATCTTGTTTTCGGCGATCTTGCGCGCCAACTCGCGGTACTCCTGGGCTTGCTTGTGCTCCGGCGAATACTCGATGACCGTCATGCGCCGTAGCTCGGCCCGTTGTACCTCATTGTCGCGCGGGACGAAGTGAATCATCTGTGTGCCGAGGCGCTTGGCCAAGGCATCGATCAGGTCGGCCTCGCAATCGGTATTGCGCGAATTGCAGATGAGGCCGCCCAGGCGCACCTTGCCCGAAGTCGCGTATTTCAGAATGCCCTTCGAGATGTTGTTGGCCGCGTACATGGCCATCATCTCGCCCGAGCAGACGATGTAAATCTCCTGCGCCTTGCCCTCGCGGATGGGCATCGCGAATCCGCCGCACACCACGTCGCCAAGAACGTCGTAGAAGACGTAGTCGAGATCCGGTGTATAGGCGCCCTCGGATTCCAGGAAGTTGATGGCGGTGATGACCCCGCGTCCTGCGCATCCGACCCCCGGCTCGGGACCGCCTGACTCGACACACTTCACGCCGCCGTATCCGACTTTGAGCACGTCGCTGAGTTCCAGATCCTCGACGGTGCCACGCTCGCGGATGAGGTCCATGACGGTGTTCTGCGCCTTCGCGTGCAGCATGAGCCGGGTGGAGTCCGCCTTGGGGTCGCAACCGACGATCATCACTTTCTTGCCCAGCGAGACCAACCCGGCGACGGTGTTTTGCGTGGTGGTCGACTTGCCGATCCCGCCTTTTCCGTAAATTGCAATCTGTCTCATGGTGTCCTTCCTAATGTGAGGCCTGGTAACGGCCGCTCACCAATGCAAGCCACTTGCCAGCGGGTCAGCGGCGTCGGCAAGTGGGCAGAAGTCCGCAGAACGCGGGCGCCTACGTGTCTGCTCAGCGCGAGATGTCGGGTCGCGGGACGTGCGGAAGCTACATTCGCGTAGGATCAGGCGTCGGCGGGACACGCTCGCGTAGGGGCAGGCGCGAAGAGGAGCCGGGCCCTGTCGCCGGTGCCCGGCAGAGGCCCTTCTCCCCCGCACGCGCGGACAAGAGCCTGTACAGGGACGCGTCGGCCCTCATTCGCAGTCTCTTCTAGGAGGAGGACTCTCTCCTCGGGAGCAATTGGCCCTTTCGCATTTACGGCGAGTTTCTGACCGGTTAACTCTTCGCCCTGGGCGAGAACTTGGCTTGACAGCAGGGCGCCTGAGCCAAAGAGTTAATGGTGAAGAGCAACGCAACAACTGTACGCGGGTGACCAGCGTGTCGCTCGTTGGGAGGGACTGGATAATGGAACTCAGCGCGAGAAATCAGCTCAAGGGAACGATCAAGCAGATTGTCCGTGGTGCTGTGACGGGAGAGGTGATAGTTGATGTCGGCGGCGGCCAGACGATGACGTCTTCCATCAGTTTGTCCTCGATCGATCGCCTGGCACTCAAGATTGGCGACGCGGTTGTCGTCGTCGTCAAGGCCACCGACGCGATGATCGGAAAGTAGGCCCAAACGGTTCATCGCATGACCGGCGGAGAGTGATGGCAACGGAGAATGCTTGCGGCGCGGGCTGCAACTGCGGCGCAGGCGCGGCCTGCGGGTGCGGGTCTGGCGGCACGTCGCACAGCTCCGGCGGCGGGCATTCGCGCAGTCTTTGCCGGATCCATGGAGTCCTGGGGCTCTACCTTGCCGGGTTCATGCTCGTGCATCTTGGACTCAATGCCCTCGCAGTGCGCCCGGCGCGATACGCATCATTTCTGGCGTGGCTTTACGGGAGCCCGAACCTCACGAAGATCCTGTCTCTAGTTCTGGTGATTCTTCCGCTGACCGCGCAGATCACCACCGGCCTCCTTCGCGTTGTCCGTGGAGGTCTGCGTGGTCGCTGCCGCCATGGCCCCTTGCCCCCATGGGCACAAAGGATCTCCGGCCTGGTGATTCTAGTCTTCCTGGCAATTCATCTCTTCCTCACCAAGGTGAGCGCTCCCTTCGACTTTGCCCGGGCCATGCAGTCGGCGTCGCGTGCGGTGGTCGGTTCCACGGGATTATTGGCCAATCAGCTGGGCCTCGCTTTTCTCACCATGATTGCGCTTTGGGCAGTGGCGTTTCACGTCGGAAATGGCATCCTGACCGCGCTTCGCTTCGTCGTCTCTCGTCCAAGGATGCAAGAACAACCGGCTGTGCGAGCCATCTGTGCCGCCGTCGGCCTTGTCCTCATCACGGCGGGGTTCTGCGGGTGGACCGCCTTGCTTGTTCAATCACACAGCGTGCAACCGGCCGCTCTCGCCCAGGCGCAACCCCATGAGCATCGATAAGCTGACGGCCACTCCCATTGGCATCATTCACAGCCCGTTTCTTGAACAAAAGGGCACACCAATCCAGCCGTACAGCGCGAAAGGCGTGGAGGGGTCAGTGGAGGTGTATCCGCCCTACGCAGAAGGGCTGGCCGACCTGGAAGGGTTTGAACGCATCTGGCTGGTCTATTGGTTCGACCGGGCCTGTGCGCCGAAGTTGCGTGTTCTTCCCTACCGGGACACCCGAGAACATGGGGTGTTCGCCACGCGGGTCCCAGCCCGCATCAATCCTATTGGCTTCTCGGCCGTGCGACTGCTTGGCGTGGAAGGCGCGACCTTGCACGTGGCCGAGATCGACATCCTTGATGGGACGCCCTTGCTTGACATCAAGCCCTACGTCCCAGAATACGACGCCTACATCGGCTTGCGCGTGGGCTGGCTGGGGGATCCCTCTATTGCAAGAGGACCGCTGAGGGCAGACGGGCGATTTTCCAAAGAATAGACGGCAATAGACGCACCCGCCGAAAGCCGCATCGGGCGAAAAGGGGTATCCTATCGGGCGAGGTCACTATTCTTGACCCTGATGACGACGAAGGAAGTCGCGGCCCTGCTCAAGGTCCACCCCAAGCATGTGTACCGCTTGTTGAGGCGAGGCTTACCCGCGCATCGCGTGGGGGATGAGTGGCGCTTCGATGAGGAGGAGGTTCGCCGCTTCTGTCGAAACCGCGGGACGGATATGTTGGCGGCGCGTGGGACTGAGGGGAGCGCGTCGGAGTCACCAGTGTCGTCCCAGACTTCTCCAGCCACGCAAACGGCCTCCTTCATCGCGGCCAATGGCGACGTGGCGGTCGAACTTCTGCTGGAACTCGTGCGGCGCTTGCGGGGGCCATGTCTCGGGCACATTCCTGCCGATCATGCGACTGGGCTGGGGTTGCTGCGGCAGGAGACAGTGCTCCTCTCTGGTTTTCACGGGGATGCGATGCCGGCGGGTTTTCCCGAGGCGGGATTGGCCCGGATACAGCTCGTGGACCGGCAGGTTGGCATTGTCTTTCAACGAGGCCTGCATCTGCGCAGGCTCTCTTCTATCGTCGGACGCCGGCTTGCCGGTCGCCCGCTCACTGCCGGGATCCGCACGCACCTCGACGTCTCACTGAGGAATGAAGGTGTCGAGCCCGAACGAGTCTACAAGAACGCGATGCTGCTCGACTCTCACCGAGACGTAGTGATGGCCGTGGTTCGCGGCGATGCCCAGGTGGGACTTGCATCGCAAGCGTGGGCGGCACGTGCGGGCCTTGGTTTTCTCGCCTTGGCCTCTGAATCGTACGGATTCCTGGTCCGGGCAAAGAACCTCGGCGATCCAGCGATCGTTGGTCTGTGCGAGGTCGCGCAAGGCTCCGCCTTCAGAAAGCGCCTGGCCAGCGAACACGGGTATGCTGCCAGCCGCGCTGGCGAGATCCGGTTGGGAACCTCGGCGTGATGTGGATCACGGTGGCGGATTGACCATGTCCAGCCTCAGGGCGTCGAGAAAGGTGATGATCGCGGGTTCGAGCGTCGGATCAAAAGAAACCAGGAATCGCTCGGCCTCTCCCATCGTCAACGTGCTGCCCGCCGGAAGCCCTGCTGTGCGGTGAGCCTCGATAACAGACGTGAGCCCGCCGTAGGTACCACCGTGGCCGAAGGGGAGCGTGAACGCTACCCCTCGCAGATCAGGGGTCTTGAATGCCCCGACGAGATTCGGAGTCACAATGGGGTCAATCGGCGGTGTGGCAGGAATGGCATCGCTGTACTTCCCAGTCTGTCGGAACTCACTCGCAAGCAAGAATGGAATTCCATCCGAGCGGCCCGGGTCGGCCGTGTGGTCCTGGCGCCCGGTCGGAAATCGCAGATTGTGAAACGAACCATCGGTCAGGCGGGGCCCATAGTGGCACTGGGCGCATCCAGCGGTGAAGAACGCCAGAAGACCGTCCTTCTGCTGTGCCGTGAGCGCATCGAGTTGACCGCTGGCGTAGGCGTCCAGCGGACTCTCGGTCACCCGGAGACTTCGTAAGAAAGCCGCGAGCGACTTTCCCATATTCACCAGCACGCGGGTGACGGCGTCCTGATCTGCTGGTGCCATGGCTTCCCACTCCGGGGTGCCGGGCATGCCTGTGGCGGGGAACCTGGTTGTGTCGTCGAGTGGTGGCATCTGGCCGAAGATGGCCTCATACTCGGCCCGATAGTTTGCAAAGATCGCGTGTGCGGCGAATAGCCGCGTGGACGCATACTCGAAGTCGAGCTCGACGGGGAGAACCGCGAGCATCCAGAGGGAATCGGCGATGCCAGCCCACCCGAGCAACTTGCGATATCCCGCGAGAACGATACTGGGAACGTTGCGCGTAGCCGGTTTGGCGCCCTCGGGAGGGACCTCCTTGCCGTCCGTGAGCAGAAGTGCCGGGTTGTGGCAGCTTCGACAGCCCACCTGTTGCGGCGAGAGCTTGAACGTCTCAAAGAATGTGAGACCGAGAGCCGCTGCACCTGGATCGTCCGCCACGTGGTTGCTCGGATCAGGAGGCGGCGGTTGGGTCAGCTGCATGTCACGGATCATGTCCCACTGATCACTGGTGAAGCGGTCGTCGTACTTCACGGGTGCCACCGGCGCAGGAGAAGGCTGCCCGTCAAGCTGCGCCAGCGTTTGCCGAAACGCCGCGGTCACGGTGTCAGGCGCCGGGTTCGACAGGGCAAGTACAGGCGTGAGCGTTCGAGCGTCGACGATCAGATACAACGGCAGCGCCGGGCGTGGGTCGAAGAAAGGCGCCAGGCTGAAGGCTGAATCGGCGAGCGCAGCAACCGACCCGTCGCCATGCGCTTGATACGAGGCGAGATCAGCCGACAGCGCAAGCTGGTTGATGTCGTTGGCAAGCAACAAGTCAACAATCCGAACCTGAGACGCGACATCCGCCGGAAGAAGGGTCGCGGTGTTCGAAGAATGCCAGCGGCAGGTGCCACACCAACCGGCGACGACGCGCAGAACAAGCAGTTGAGCATTGGAAGCACACGGCTGGGCGAATGACCCAATCGACACGATTCCGCTGTCGCCATCCCCCGCAAATCCGAGATCGGGAAGTGGCGACCCGAGAGCCAGGGACGACCCCGCTGCGGGAACGGTATTGCACCCACCCTCAGCATTTTCGGCATCCCCGGCCTCCCCGGCATCGGGAGAGACCGCGGATTTCTGCGCCGAGCCGCCCCTGGAACAGGATGCGACCGCCAAGATCAACGGAAAGACGCCTACAGCGGCAGGGATCCGGAAAAGAGTGCGACTCGTCTTCACGTTGTCGTCCTAGGGAACCGGGAAGATGTGAATTCCGTTGAGCAGGGTGCTGCCGTCCGCAACGAAGAGGCGCCTGTGGACGGCGTCGTACGCGCATCCGCTCGGCTTTCCGACGTCCGGATCGCTGCGGAAGAGTGTTACCGTCCCATCCGGCTTGATCTGGCGCACGGAGATGGGATCAGTGGAATTGGGAGCAGCCTGGAACTGACCCGTAAAGAGGCTGCCATTGGGTCCCGCGCAAAGCTGGTCGGGAACCGGCAAGGTTGCCAGTACGGTGTATCCGCCGGCATCGGGGCCGCCGTCGGGGCCAGCGTCGGGCACGTCGCCGTCCACAGGAAGGACGTAGATGCTGCTGCTGCTCTGGTCAGACACGTAGATCTTTCCGTTCGCGAACAAGACACCAACAATCTTGCCAAAACCTGTCGCGTAATCTGTCTCTCCAATCTGGAGATCCACCGTCGTTAGCGCGCCCGCCATCGCGCCTCCTGGGGTGCCCGAAAAGTAGCTACCAAAGAGCTTGTCCCCGGGTGCCAGGCCGAGCCCAAGGTGATGTCGAGCAGGGTCCACGCCTGGAACCAGGCCGGCGCCTCCATCCGGAGAGATGTACGAAATCGCCGCGAACGAGCCCCTCGGCGAGCCAAAGCGCGCGACAACCACAGTGCCGTCGCTCTGCCGCACGATCTGCCCTACTGAGGTAGCCCCGGCATCGACCTCCTCCGGGGTCGCAGCGGTGGTTCCGTATTTTGCCAGCCCCGCCGAGTCGGTCCAGATCCAAACCTGGTTGTTCTGGTTGTCAGCAATGTAGAGAGTCGACGTGGCCACGTCCCACCACACGCTTGCCGGCTGACCCTCGGCCATGGGAATGAAGTTGCTCTGAGCATCATCAGAAGACACATCTTGCGGCAAGGCCGTGTCCTGGGCGGTGTCGACAACGGCATCCTGGACCCGCCCATCTGCGACCACCGGAGCGTCGATTCCTGGCTCCACAACCATCGAGGCGTCAATTCCTGGCTCGACAACCACCAGGAGGTCGATCGCCGAATCCGCTACAGTTGATGCATCCGTCGACGGCAATGCACCCGTCCCACCGCCCGAACTACAGGCAACGGAGCCCAGAACAAGCCACGGCACAAACGACAGCGGTGCGAGAAGATGGTTTTTCATGCGATCAGCTCTCTTCCTTTGCGTTCTGCGACCCATTCCAAGGTCCCATATGGGAGCTACGGGTCACATTAGGGAACATTCGTACTCTCGGCTGAAGCAACCGTCAAGCGCGAAGCCCACAGTTGGCCGCGTTCCATCAATGGTTCGCCGATGCCAATCTCGCTCCGGCATTTCACACTGTCTTGGGACGGATCCGTCAACTACTACACAACGACAGTGAGCCATGGATTACAGGAATTGCACCGTACCCACGCCGCCACGGTCAGCCCGTGCTGCGAGCACACAACACCCCGGGACAGACCGCCCGCCTCTGCCCGCTTGCCCTTCAATTTGAGACTACTGTTGTTGTTGCTGTTGTTGTTGCTGTTGAACCTCGTCGCTCGCTGTGGTTCCGTTCGTTTGGGATGTTTCGCGGAACATGGTCTCGTTGACTTGAACCTCTACCCCCAGGGACTCGTCGCTGCCGCCCCGGTGGAAGCCGCGCACCGGGCAAGCGTCCAGGTAATCGAGACCCACAGCCACGCGTACATGACGACCGCGCGCGCGCACTTGATTGGCCACGTCGAATCCTTGCCACCCCGCACCTTCGATCCATGCCTCGGCCCAGGCGTGACTAGCCATTTCCTGGCGCTTTCCATCGCTGGTCGCGGGTCTATCCAGGGGCGCGAGATAGCCACTGACGTAGCGGGCGGGAATGTTCAACTGACGACAGCATGAGACAAAGACATGGGCATGATCTTGGCAGACGCCGGCACCCCGTGCGAAGGCCTGCGCGGCCGGCGTGGTGACCTTGGTGACGCCGGGGCGGTAGTCCACCTTCTCGCGTACGGCGGCCATCAGCGACTCGACTGCGGCAGCGCGGTTGTTCTTGGTCTGCTGACGGAAGCCCTCTGCAAATCGCATGAGCGCCTCGTCCTGGACGGTAAGCTGCGTGGAACGCGTGTAGATCTCGGGCCGCTGTGGTCCCACGTCGGGCAAAGTCAGCAATTCGTCCGCCACCTCCACTTCGCCGCGGGCGCGAATGCAAATCTCGCTGTGCGGCTTGTCGATGACGAGCACATGGGCAGTATTGCCGAACCCGTCGAGAAAGGCCTTTGCAGGGCCGGGCAAGTCCAATTTCCAGTTGAGCACGGTTTGCTGAACAGTGGTCTGCGGCGACAGGCGTAGGTATTGAATGGTGTAGTTTGCCGGCGTGGCATATCGGTATTTCGTCTCGTGAAGGATTGATAGTCGCATAGGGCCTCCATTCAAACTGTCATAAGGAAATCCTGGGCCAGCTGGGTGGAGAGATCGGTCAATCGCCGGGTTACACCGACGAGAAAGTCGTGCAGCCCCTGACTGAGCACGCGATCAATGCGGGCGAATCGCAGGTGGGCGTGCAACTCGCCGGCCAGTCGCTGTGCCTCCAGGTCGCGGGTTCCCGCCAGAGAGTCCAGGTGCTCAACGACCTGATTGGCGCAAAAGCGCAAGCTGCGCGGCATTTCAAGACGGAGGGTGAGTAGCTCGGCAACCCGAGACGGGGTAATGACGTCGTGGTAGGTCTGGTGATAGGCGCGGAAAGCGCTGGCCTGGCGCAGAACTGCGCCCCAGGCGTAGTAGGTCGCGCCCGGGGCCTCGGCGTCCATGCCTGCCAGCGCCTGGTACTTGGTATCGAGCAACCGTGCGGTGCTGTCCGCGCGTTCAAGAAAGGTGCCCAGTCGAAGAAAATGGAAAGCATCATTGTGCAGGGTGGTGCCGTGCGAGACGCCGCGAAAGAGATGCGAGCGATCCTTGACCCAGTCGAGGAACTCGCGCAGGCCGCGCGCCCGCAGAGCCACTTCGTCGAGGTCACGCAGGGCGAGCCAGGTGGTGTTGATGCTCTCCCACATCTCGGTCGAAATCACCGCGCGCAGGGCACGTGCGTTTTCGCGCGCCGCCCGCACGCAGAATTTGATGCTGCACGGGCTCTCGATGTCGACCGTGAAGAAACGAGTCACGTCGGCTTCGTCCAGGTTGTGCCGGCGCTCAGTGAACTGGGGCGGATTACCCAGGCTGGCCAGGGCGTCTCGCCATTCACTCTCGGGCGACGAGCCCGCCAGGTCCAGCAGAGCGTTGCGGTAGCTAACATCAAGCACGCGGGCGAGGTTTTCCGCGCGTTCCATGTAGCGTCCGGTCCAGTACAGATTGTCGGCGGTTCGGCTGAGCATCACTATTCTCGACGGCCAATCATGGGCGCAGCACCCAGGTGTCCTTGGTTCCACCACCTTGCGATGAATTGACGACCAGGGACCCGTGACTGAGCGCCACGCGGGTGAGCCCGCCCGGGACCACCACGCTGCCGTTCTGCCCGGTCAGAATGAAGGGCCGCAGATCGATGTGCCGAGGCGCAATGCCCTGCTCGACAAAGGTGGGGCAGGACGAAAGGGCCAGGGTAGGCTGGGCGATGTAGCCGTCGGGATGGGCTTCGATGAGGGCGCGGAACTTGGCCTGTTCCTCGCGCGTGCTGCGCGGACCGATGAGCATGCCGTATCCGCCGGAGCCTTGGGTCTGCTTGACGACCAATTCGTCCAGGTGCTCAAGCACGTAGGCGCGATCGTTCTCGACCGCGCAGCGATAGGTGGGGACGTTACCCAGCAGGGGTGTCTCGCTGAGATAGAAGCGGATGAGATCGGGCACGTAGGGATAGCTGGACTTGTCGTCGGCCACGCCGGTGCCGATGGCGTTGGCCAAGGTCACCCCGCCATTGTGGTACACACTGAGCAGGCCCGGCACGCCCAGCATGCTGTCGGGACGAAAGGCGAGGGGATCCAGGCTATCGTCGTCAATGCGCCGGTAGATCACGTCCACCCGGCGCGGGCCCAGGGTCGTGCGCATGTAGACTGCGTTGTCTCGCACGAATAGATCTTGTCCCTCGGCCAGCTCGACCCCCATTTGTTCGGCCAGGAAGGTGTGCTCGAAGTACGCGCTGTTGTGGGGCCCCGGGGTCAGAACGACAACGGTTGGCTCGCCCTCAGTGGTAGGCGGCGCCACCGAGCGCAAGCAGCGCAGGAGTTCTTGGCAGTAGTGGTCCACCGGCGCAACGCGCGCCTTGGCGAAGACCTGCGGAAACAGCCGCATCATGACCGCCCGGTTCTGCAGCATGTACGAGACGCCCGAGGGCGTGCGCAGGTTGTCTTCCAGCACATAGAAGGTGCCTTCCTCGACCCGCACAATGTCGATGCCTGCAACATGAACGTAGACATTGCCGGGCACGTCCACGCCCTTCATTTCGGGACGAAAAAGCGAATTGCGCAGCAGGTGCGACTCGGGCACCACGCCCGCACGAACAACATCCTGCGCATGATAGATGTCATACAGGAAGAGGTTGAGAGCCTTCACCCGT
>PMLB01000431.1:0-3288 GCA_003158735.1 Myxococcales bacterium
TCCGCAACGCCACCCCGCCCCTGTAACCAACGCGGGATTTTGGCAAGCAGGGCAGGCATCTGGACAGCAGACGCCTGCTGAAAACACGGAGGCTATCGATTCTCGATATGCCAGCGCGCCTCGCAGATTTGAAGTGACCAGAGGTGCATCCACGCTGACTGGCGGCTGCAGGCTGGCAGGAACAAATGGGCACTCTTGACGTCGCCTCTTAACCTGACTGCACTGTGACTACTGACGGTGCAGTTCACGTCGTGGCTTTGAGCACCGCGGACAGGGTCGTCGATGTTCACGGAAAGAGCGGAGACTGGACAGCGACAGACTTGGGCGCGTACTGGCGCGCTCGCCGTTCACACGGTCGGCGGTGGCTACTTGATGAACCAGACGTCGTCGACCCAGATCTCAAAATCCCTGGGCGTTGGGGGAGTGCCGTTGGAGAAATCCGCATTCACCTGTATCGCCATGCCGGTCAGGTGGGTGGTATCCAGGTTGTTGGCGCTGGTGTGGAATCCAGGGACGAAAATATCCTGAAGGGTGTCGGCGAAGAAGATGTCAAACCGCTTCCAGTCGGTGTCGATCTTGGAGTCCTGGTACTTGGGAAAACCCCCATCCCCCAACTTGACCAGATACGGGCTGCATTGGCTCGATAGAACCGGGGCGTACACGCAGGAGGTGAGGCCCGCCACGGCATCACCGGCGTAAGGAAGTCCAGCGAAGGTGGCATAGCCATCCGTATAGGCGTCCAGAAAACTGACCTGAACCCCGGTAAGCGGTGCGGCTGCCTTGGCCCAGAAAGAAACTCCCACGTACTTGGAAGCGTCATAGGTTCCCTTGTAGCCCATAAGATCAAGTCCCACCCCCGCGTCAGCTTGCACTCTCAGCATGAAATCCGCGCCCACGGCAGCCCCCCAGACTCCCCAGTTCGCGGCCTTAGTGTGGAACGAACCGTTTCCAGAACCCTGGGGATTCCCCGTCGTCAAATCAATGGGATAGGGCACATTGGGGTCTTTGGGCGGATCGAATTGCCCCTTTATGCTTCCGTCCCCATAGACGTAGAAGCTGCCCTGGCGGCCGTCAGCCGGATTGAGGCTACTGTCTATCGTGAAGTCGGCTATCAAATCGGGCGATGCTCCCCCGTTGGACTTGGCACAAGCGAACAAAGCCATCGGAAAGGCCAAAAAACACAGAGCTTGCTTTGTCGTCATTCCAAGACCTCTTGGGGACTGGGGGAGCATCAATATCGCGGACAGGACTGTTGTGGAATCGGTCTAGTGCATGAAGTTGCCGGTCATGATGAGCGCGGTCAACAGGCCAACGGTGGCGTTGAAGTACGAATACGGCGTCTTCCCGGCTGTGTCGACGGGCGCCATGCTCCCGCGCGTGATCGCATCAAACACCTCCTGGTAGGCGTTGTTGAGGAATGTCTGGTTGCCACTGGCCGCCGCGCCGACTCCAGCCGTACCAATAATCGAGGCCGAGTTGGGCGCGGTGCCCGACACGGCGCCACCCTGTGGCGTGTACATGTCCATGATGTAGCCCATGCCATTCGCGCTTTGAGCGACAAAGAAGGCGGTGGTCTTTGTCGTGTACGTCTTGGCAGCAGCCGTGGCGTTGTAGCAGTAGTCCATACCGATACGCATCGGGATGCGGTGCGAGTCGTATTGGTAGTCAACGTCGGTCGCCGCGCCGTTGCTGGCTGCGGCCGTGCAGGAGTTTCCGCACCATGCCGGGATGAGGCCGTTGCTTCCGGAAATGGCACCATTCACGGCGTTGAGTGATGCGGTGGCGACTCCGGCCCAGTCGTGACCGCTGTCCACCGCAGCGAATGCTCTGTACATGGACGGTGCGAAATACGAGGCGTTGGTGATGGCTTGGCCACTAGTGCCAGTTGGGGCTGAGTAGTTGCTGCCGCCCTTAGGAAGCTTGGTGCCGCCGTCAATATCCTTGCTCCAGATGTCTCCTATCATCGTGACCGCTGCCGCATTGTAGGATCCGCCCCAAAGCTTTCCGGCCATCAAGAGCGCGTAGGCGGCATCTTCATCGGCGTCAGTGGCCGATCCTCCAGTCGAGGGGCAAGGTGTACCAGTGCCACCGCCGCTGCCAAGACACCAATTCATCAGCGTACCAGCAGCGGTGTTTGATTTCCATGTGCCCCAGAGGCTGTCAAAAAGGGTCTGGTCGTTCATGTTGACCGCAATCATCATGCCGTAGGCGATGCCCTCGGAGACCGTGTCGTTGGCGTTCTCGGGACGAATGACCTTGCCGCCCTTGACGAAGGTGGCCTTCCACAGGTTGTAGGCAGGCACCAGGTACTTGGCATCCGCACTCGGCCCTTGGGGCTTGAGGCAGCTACCCACGCCCACATTGGCGGTCAAGGGGAAGCCCGGTCGCGTCTGTATCGTGGATTCATCCGTGAAGAACGCCACGTCGTCGATCCACAGGTCATAGGTTCCGGCCGTGCCCACCTTGGGGAAGCCGGGATCCTGGTACATCGAGATCTGGATGCCAAGAACGTCTGCCGGAACGAAAGCCTGAGCCTGGCACTTGGCCGCGCCCGCACAGCCAGTCGAGTCAGGAACCCAGCGAGGAACCAGGACTCCAAACGGAACCGTGATGGTCTGGTAGGTGCTGGTGATTCCGCCCGGCGTCCATGGGTCATTCAGCATCCAGCCGCGGGTATTGTAGAGATCGATCTTCTGGTTGGTGGCAACCCCGCCCGCGGTCGCAGGCTGGTTTTCCTTGGTCAGAAGCTCGAAGAACACAGCCGGCGGAGTGCCGCTGCCCGACCTGATCTTGAAACTAATGCCCTTGTACGAGGTGGTGTCGTAGGCATTGCTGGCCTTGTCGTACGGGACATGGGGCGTGAAGTTCGCGCCAACCCCGGCGTAGTTGTTGGGGGCGGTGCCAAAGCCCGAGCCGGTTGTGTGGAGCGCGTACTTGCTGCAGGTCCCGCCGGCCGTATCGGACGCGACCGCGATGGGGTTCCCGTTGTTGAGCGCCGGAACCTGGCTCATGCCCGCCGCAGGGACGGTCCCGGTGTCCGAGCCCGGGAAGTACGTGTACCAGTAGCCGGTCCGCTTGCTCTGCTGGATCATGTCGCCCTTGCCGGACTCGAAGTCGGAGATCACGTTGGGACCAGCGGCGCAGGCGCCGGTGGCGCCGCCAGGGCCGCCAGTCGTGCCGCCAGTGGTCGTGCCGCCGCTGGCTGTGGTCGTGCCGCCAGTCTTTGCACCGCCAGTGTTACCGGTCGTGCCGCCGGGGTTGCTCGTCGTGCCGCCGGGGTTGCCGGTG
>PMLB01000431.1:3366-9236 GCA_003158735.1 Myxococcales bacterium
GTTGCCGGCTGGGTTGCTCGTCGTCCCGCCTTGCGGCTGAGCCGTCGTCCCGCCGCTCAGCGAGCCACCGGTGTTGGTTGAACCTCCACCACCGCCGCTGCCCGCCGGCGAGCAGGCCAAAGTGGACATGAGAAGCCCCAGTGACAAGGGGGTGAGTAGAGAGAATGTTGAGCGGTGCATGCGAGTTTCTCCTTCCGGCGATAGGGGACAGAAACGCTTGTTGATTGCGCTGTGCGGTCGATCTGGAATGCGAGCTTGTGTATGTGCAGCTAGCACAGACACTCTCCCGCATCCACATGGAGCTAACAGTTACCACGTATTGAAGGGGAAAATGAACCGTCTAGGATCGTTCGTGACAGTGCCGCGTGTTCAGATGCAGATGCGTTATCCCTGAGCGTCACAAGAACGCAAGCATCCCCCGGTGAATCTGGGCCCTGGAATGGAGTACAGTCACGCGCTGGCGACCACAAACTGGCGACCACAAAGATGAGTGAACAGTGCGTCGCGCGTCCCTGATGACGGTACATGCCCCTGCAAGGCCCGCGAAGAGCCACGTTCGAGGCTTCCCTGACGGTTGCGTCCCCTCACGCGCCGACGCGGACGTCGGTGGCCTCCCCGGCGGCACGGATCTCTAGGGGTGGTCATGAGCCACCCAGCGCGTCCCTTGGTCGGTAGCACAGCTGTGACCGCTTTTCTTGTCATCGTGCTGGCTCTCGCCCTTCGCGTTGGCTGGATCCTTCTCGTGCCGACCAAGCCAGTGGGCGACTTCGCGATGTACGTCGAGTCAGCAGCCCACCTGGTCAAGTTCGGCTCCTTCGACGCTGAGTACATCTTCATGCCTGGGTACGTATTTTTGCTGGCTGCGGTACAGGCACTGGGCGGGGGATGGCTGGCGTGCAAGCTGGTGGGCGCGGTTGCTGGCAGCCTGGCTGCGGGCGCGGTCTATGGCATCGCACGCCGGCTGTGGGAAAGTCGGGCCGCGGCGGTGGTGGCTGGCCTGCTGTGTGCGCTGTGGCCAGCCGGCGTGGCTGTATCCAGCGTGACCGGCACGGACATGCCGGCAGCCGCGCTCATCAGCCTCGGCTGCTACTTTCTGTTTCGCCATTTGCCGGCCCGACCCCGACTGGCAGCGGTTCTGTTTGGCGTGTTCATGGGTTTGGCCACCTATATCCGGGCCGTCGCTCTTCCCCTTTGCGCGCTGGCAGTCTTCTGCTTTCGCGCCTCAGGGCTTGGCTGGAAGGCGGCTTTGCGGAACACCGCCATTTCTTGCGCGGTGGCCGCGCTGCTGCTCTCGCCCTGGGCCGTGCGCAACCGGCTCCGCTACGGCGAAACCTTCATCAGTGACAGCCACGGCGGCATCACAACTCTGATGGGCGCCAACCCAAACAGCGACGGTCGCTACTCGCGTTCTCTGAACCGGCTCTTCCACGAAGTGACAGGCTACACGATATTGGCCGAGCCGCACCGCGAAGCCGATCGCGCGGCCCTGTCGCTGGCCCGACCCTGGCTGCGCTTCGATCCCGCTTTCACCCTCGGCCTCTTTGTCGCCAGGGCCGAGCAGCTTCTGGTTCACGAACGCGCCCTGCTCTACTGGCCCCTCTTTCGTGCCGGCGTGTTGCCAGAGCCGGCGCTCAGCCTGGCCAGCCGCTGGCGTTCAAGCATCGAATCGGTGGTGGACAGCTTCTGGCTGGCAACCGTGGCGGCGGCGCTGGCTGGCCTGGGCGTGGCGCTGGCGCGACGGCGCTGGCTGGCCCTGACTCTGCTGCCGTTCATGGTCGTGCTGGCCGGCATGTACATCGCCATCTTCGCGGACCCGCGCTACCGCCTGCCCATCACATTGTTGGTGTTTCCCTTCGCGGCGGGCGGGATGGTGTGGCTGGCCCAGACGGTGCGAGAGATCCTAAGCGAGCGCCGGGTATCGCGGGCGGTGCGCTGGGAAGCCGGCCTTTCTTTGGGACTGATCGTCGCCACCTTTGTCGGCGCTCCGACGCTGGCCTGGGCCAGCGGCAAGTTGCGCGAGCACCACCGCTGGGCTGTGCAGGTCTGTCATGTGGATGGGCAGGCGCGCGCGTGTTCCTGGCGCAGGACCGGCCCGCGCGATGATGACACGCCCGGCGTGCGAGGCGTGTGGAATGGCGTGGGCCTGGCCATTCCGGTGGCCGCACCGGATGGCATGAGAGAAGCCTCCGCTGAAACCGAGCTGGACCTGGCTCCCGGCGACTACGCGATCGAAGCGTCGCTCGACCTCGCGCCGCTGGACGCATCGACGAGTATTTCGTCGGGCGAATTCAGTGTGCAAGTCGGCGCAGACGCGCCCGGTGCGGCGGTCTCGCTGGACGCCGTCGCGCAAGTCACGCGAAAATCCAGCCCGTTGCCTTTGCGAATCGAGACCCATCACGGCGGTGGCAAGCTGCCCGTGCGGGTGCGCATCTCAATCCCGCCTGGCCAGCCGTCCGCGGCGTTGCCCGGCCGGCTGTGGGTCAACGAAATCGCGGTCGTATCACTGCCACACTAGTCAATCGCCGATAATCCGCTAGAACTGCCACCCCGTTCATGAAGTTCGACAACGTCTCAATCGTCGGCGTGGCGCATGTGGATGCCCCGCACCGCATCCCGTCCGAGGATCTGGATGCGCGCCTGTCCGAGACCTACCGTCGGCTGGGCATGCCGGCGCGGCTTCTGGAAAGCCTGACCGGCGTGAAGGCGCGCCGTTTCTGGGATGTGCAGACCAAGCCCAGCGATGCGGCCACGCTGGCGGGGCGCAAGGTTCTGGCGGATGCGGGCGTGGATCCGGCGCGCATTGGCGCGCTCATCAACACCTCGGTGTGCCGCGACTATGTCGAGCCGTCGGTCGCCTGCTTCGTGCACGCCAATCTGGGTCTGCCCGAGACTTGCCTCAACTTCGACATCGCCAACGCTTGCCTGGGCTTTATCGATGGCATGCATTTGGTGGGCAATTTGATCGAGCGCGGCCAGATCGACTTTGGCCTGGTCGTCGACGGGGAAAGCAGTCGCACCGTGGTCGAGGCCACGCTGGCACGCCTGAGCCAAGACAGTTGCGACGCGCAGATGCTGCGCGACCAGCTGGCCACCCTGACGGTGGGGTCGGGCGCGGCTGCCATGATCCTGGCGCACACGCGCCTGGCGCCCGGTGGGCATCGCTTCCACGGCGGGACCAGTTTGGCCGCAACCCAACACAATCAGCTTTGCCGGGGCCAGCTCGACGTCGGGATCACCGACACGCGCAGCCTGTTGCTCCACGGCGTGGGACTGGCGCAACGGACATGGGCGCAGGCGCAAAAGGATCTGGGCTGGAGCGCAGAATCCGTCGATCTATTTGCCTTGCACCAGGTGAGCGAGCTGCACACCCAGGAGCTGGCCCGCGCGGTCGGCTTCGATCTGGCAAAGGCGTTTCTCATCTACCCGGAGCTGGGCAACGTGGGTCCTGCCTCGGTTCCCATTGTCCTGTCCAAGGCGGTGGAGGCGGAGCGCGTGTCGCCGGGCGACCACGTCGTTCTGGGCGGCATCGGCAGCGGGCTGAACTGCACGGTGGCAGGCGTGACCTGGTAGTGCGACTGTGAGGGATCGCTCGCGCATTCCGCGGTCGCTGTATCCCTTCGCCGACCACTTTCTCGATCGCGGCGGGCTGCGCCTGCACTTTCTCGACGAGGGCCAGGGCGACGCGGTGGTCATGTTGCACGGCAACCCCACCTGGTCGTTTCATTTTCGTGCCCTGGTGCTGGCCTTGCGCGATCGCTTTCGCGCGGTGGTGCCCGACCACATGGGCATGGGGCTGTCGGACAAGCCCGGCGACGGCCAGTACCGCTACTGTCTGCAAAGCCGGGTCGACGATCTGACGGCGCTGCTGGATCACCTGGGTCTCGTCCGGGGCGTGACCCTCATCATGCACGACTGGGGCGCGATGATTGGCATGGCCTGGGCCGTGCGCTTTCCCGAACGCGTCGCTCACCTGGTGGTGCTCAACGGCGCGGCCTTTCGTGTGCCAGCCGACGCCCATGTGCCAGCGGCCCTGCACGTTGTTCGCAACCGCGCGCTGGGCGCGCTCGCGCTGCGCAGCTCGGACTTTTTCATTCGCACAGCCGCGCGCACCTGTTGCACGCGCCGGCCTCTGCCAGCCGAAGTGCTCGATGCCTATCTCGCGCCCTATGCAAGCTGGGCCGATCGCATCGCGCTGCTGCGTTTTCCGCAGGATGTGCCGCTGGTGCCGTCGGATCCTTCCTACGGCCTGGTGAGCAGTATCGAGGCTGGTCTGGCGCAATTTCGGCAGACCCCGGCGCTCATTTGCTGGGGCGAGCGCGACGTGGTTTTCCCGTCGCGTGTGCTGGACATCTGGCAGGGGCACTGGCCGCACGCCGAGGTCCACCGCTTTCCCGACTGCGGCCACTGGCTGCTGGAAGACGCGCCTGACGAGATCGTGGCGTGCGTGCGCGCGTTCCTGGCCGACCATCCACGCTGACAGAAGGCGAAGCCAGCGCTGGACGCCGCGCGTGCCACTACGCAGCCCGTGCTCCTTTACCGCTCCAGGGGGCAGCAGTGCTGGGAGCCGCAACACTCGAACTCCGAGTAACCAGGCCCCAAGTAGCCTGGGCATTCTTCCATCACAGTACACTGACACTGCTCAATTGGAACGCAGGTGCCATCCCAACAGCTCCCAACCACCGCCGGAAACTGTCCTGGGCCGCAGGTCGGAGGCAGCATCTTGCACGCAACGTCGCGCTGGTCGCAATTCGCCAAGACCGGTCCGCACGCTCCCAGATGGTCAAAGGGACTTGCGGGACAGGCCCAGCTGTCCAGGAAGGTGACGCCGTCACAACCGCAGTAGTCAGTGAGGCTGCCGGTACAATCGCGCCCGTCCACCACGCATGTCCAAGTGTCGCCGCAGGAGGCGCCCATGCACAGTCCCTGGGAGCAGGGTTTGGTCGACGAACAGACGGTCTGGCCAGCGCGGGCGCGGGATCGGTTTGGCCGGACTTGCACTCCACCAGCCACCAGGGCTTTCCGTAGCGGACGACAAGAAGATCCACCTCGCGTTGCTCCTTGTCGCGTACGAAATGCAGTGCGAATTCCCCCTGCGCGGTTGTCCGTCCGGTAATGGCAGGCCTTCAGCAAGTGAAGCGCGACGAGGTTTTCCAGCCGTGCGCCCGCGGCCGATGCGGGAACACGGAGGAAGTCAAACAGGTACAACTTGGGGGCGCCACGAATTGCGCGGGTTAGTCGCTTGGCATAGGGACGCAGCAGGAAGGAGTGATACAGGGAATCAAACACCGACAGCCAACTCGCCACCGTGCCGTGGGCGGTACCCAAGTGCAACTATGCGGAAGCGCAGGGCATTCCAGTCTGGCGATGGTTCCCGGAAATTCCCTGGTGCATAGCCGGTCTGCACCCGCCCAACTCTTTGACGAGGAGCAAAATGACCCTTCTTGCCAAGTCGCTGCCCCTTGTAGATCACAGGGGGCCTCCATGAAGTTCACACGTGCCTTTTCAACCGTTTTCCTCTCAGCGACGCTTGTCACTTCCGCTTGTTCGTCGACAAGCTCGCCAAAATCGACCGGCGGTGCCAGCGGTGGCGAACAGAATTCCGGCGGCTCGGTGCCGAGCGGCGGTGCCGGGGCCGGTGGCGGTGGGCAGACCACCCCTGGCTCGGGAGGGAATGATTCTGGTGGTCAAACTGTGCCCCCAGGTGGTGGCAACGTTGCGGGCAGCGAGGCCAGCGGGGGAGTGGCCACCGGCGGTCAGACAAGCCCGGCCACCGGCGGTGTGGTCCTTACCGGCGGCCAGGCCGGCTCGAACCCGCCTGGCACTGGTGGGTTCATCCCATCCACCGGCAGCCCAGCGGGCTCCATTGCGAG
>PMLB01000004.1 GCA_003158735.1 Myxococcales bacterium
CCGTACACACTGTGCTGCTGCGAACCATCGCCGAACAGTTCGTCCAGGATATGGCGCAATAGCGCAGCCGGCACAGCTATATTCACTGCTTCGGCTTCTGGATTGACGCCCACCTCAATCAAATGTCCGGTACCTCACTCGCGTTATCCTTATCGCTCCACAGTCGACGCCAACCACACCATTCCAACAACGACCACGAGCGCCACGATAGCGCGGATCAAGATCCGCATACGTGGCGTCTTCGCCCAGATGGGCGCAATCAGACCGACACCGCAAAGCACGCCGGTCATCCCGATTAGCCCCCAAAAGGCACCTCTGGACGAATACAGAAACCCCGCCATCTCCGCACCGATGGGGTAGCGATTCGGATTTCCCAAATAGCACCACACATCAGCGCCGCTGATTGCAAGCACGCCCAGAATCGCCAAGACACTCAGCGCATTCGCTATTCGTCCTGCCCAGCCAGCCTTGTGATCCTCCGCCAGTGAACGCATGGTCGCACCCATCAGTATTGTACCCGCAGTGTCAGGTCGACTCCGAGGCCCCTGAACTGCTGCGTAAATGCCGGCATTGCCCCCGTGAGGTCGATACATCCCGCGGAACCGGGATGCCATCCTCCGTGAATGCTGAATCCACTTCGTCCGAAGGTGTCTGTGTCAGGCATGGGAGTCAACCAAACCCGTGAATCGCCCCATGAGACTTGGCCGCCTGGCCAGGAACCTCGATCGACATAGCTCAAGGCCCGGTCCATCAATCCCGCGTCCATTCTCAATTGCAGGCCCGATTGCCTAGCAAGATAGTCGCCAGCGGGAATCGGACCCCTGCCAGCCAGCGATTGACAATCCGCCGACTGATAGCCGGCGCGGCCCGACACTGCATCCCACTCCCCCAACAGTGGCCGATTGCGAGTCATGTATGCATCCGATGTCACTTGTGGCTCATATAGCCTGAGTTTCCTTCCATCGAAGGTCATATCCTGCGCGAGTGCAATTGGATTGCCATTCGCGTCGAGAGCGACGCCTCCTAGTGTACCATTTGCCATCATGTCCGCAATTGCGGACGCGTAGTCCCCCGCGGCGGCAGCTTCCCACCCGCGCGCCTCAATGTCCCCGCCTCTCGGGAGCAGAGCCAGTCCGTATGCGATGGCTGCTGATGCTCCTGCCCCGGCTTCATCACCCGAGAGAACGGGCGGCCCAACAGTAATTGTCCCATAGCTTCCAGAAAAGCCCCCAGACGCGAGATAGGAACCAGAGGGAGAATACGTGGGAGTATATGTTCCAGGCGGGTAGCCTGCCATCGGCCCACTGCCCCCGTTCCCATCCTCCCCGTAGAATCCACTCGGATCGACAAACCTCAGCGGGCTGTTCTCCGCGTAGGCGTACCGATTCCATGATTGCGACGGCGAGCGCATCGACACCAGTGGATCGGGCGTCAGGAAGCGCGCGAGCACGGGATCGTAGATCCTGCCGTTCATGTTCACCAGAGCCAGGTCGTCGTCCTCCTCCTGGCCGGTGAAGCCCAACCTGACCCTGCTGGAGGGGTTGTCGGAAATCGGAGTCGGCGGCGGCGTGGCCGCGATCCGACTTCCGTATGGGTCGAAGCGCATGTCCTGCCAGTCTTCATCGCCTCCAGTCTTGGTCACCGAGCCGAGGTGATCGCGCAGCAGATAGTCGATCTTCTCCCCGCCGCCCGTGCCGTCCACCACGATTTGCGCCTTCACGTCGCCGCCAGCCAGCACATACATGACATGGGACTCGGTTCCCTGGTCCACCCGCTTTTCGTAGAGGGATCCGACATAGATTGTCGATCCCCCGGGGCCAGTCTTCGTGGCGCGACGATGGGTCGCATCGTAGCCAAACTGCCACTGCACGCCGTTGCTGGTTATCTGCGTGGGCAGCCCGTATTCCGTATAGGCGACCACGCGTTGGTCAGCCCCGGCCGTCTGTTGGCCGCGGGCGTCGTATCCGTAGCATTCGGTGGTTCCACCAAGAGTCACGGTCGTCACGGCGTGCGGGCCCGCTGTGTTCTTGCACGCGTCTGTGTAACCAGTTGCGAACGTCTTCACCCCTTGTGAGGTGCCGTTCAGAGACTCTTCTCTGCTCTGCAAGTTTCCAATTGAATCATAGCCGTACTCGACTTTCCAGTTCGCGCTTCCCCCGGTTGATTCCCACTTGGTCAGGCGCCCCATTTCGTCGTGGGTAAAGGTCTCTCCCTGGCCTGTCAGATATTGCTGTCGGGTCAGGAGATTCCCCCTGGCATCGTACGTAAACCCAATTGTCGTTCCCGGATCCGTTGCGTCCTTCTGGGTCTTTCTACTCGTGAGCAAGCCGCGCGGATCCCCGTACACACTGTGCTGCTGCGAACCAAGGATAGCAACATGGCCCGCCGAATCGAGTGCCAGGTGCCATCCCGGATAGTTCCGCGATTTCTCCACGTAGTGCCACAGGTACACGAGTCCGCACTGTTTCCAGTGTGTTGGCGACGCCGATTTCGCAGCCGAAAACATGGCGCTCATGAAACCGTCATTGCAGGGCCGAAGATAGGGCTACGCGTCGGCCTCATCTGGAAAAAACGTGAAACCGCCAGGCGGTCGATGATCGAAAAGACCCATGGCTTCAACCTTCACAACGTGTACAGCATGAACCTGGTTGATGTCCGCAGCTGCTATCGCCCTTGCCTCCTCCTTCACGAGGGCGGTTGCCCGCTCCGCGGCGACGCGCGCATTCTCGGCTCTGACCATGCGGGTCGCGAAAAAGCCGTAGTGACACTCGCCGCCCTCGGGAACCCCGCGCAGGACCAATCCTCTTCCTTCGAGAAAGACGCGAAATCGCATCTACAACCCTGGCGAACGAACACACTGTTCGCCCACATCACAGCCGAGCTGACCACGAATCGCCCCTGCAGGATCAAGCAATGCCGCAGGGTGCAGACTCTCCTTGATAACCTCCCAGACCGCAACGCTGAACATCGTAAGCTTCCCCCAGAAGGTGTGGCCGTACATTCCCTCGGTCTGGTAGTGAGGCAGCCCAGCCTTCCCGTTGGCCAATTCGTGTCCCTCATCGCGCAAGAGTTCGCCACTGCCCCCTGATGCTGCTCGTTCCACAGCTTTGGCCGCTTGCCTTGTTTCCATCAAAACGTTCTCCCCCGCCCGGCGAGCCGCCACCGCCTCCGCCTGTTCCACCGTTCTAATCACGCGGGTCCCGCCATTCTTGAGAAGCTGCACTACGACTCCAGAAGCGTCGGCCACCATTATCGGATTCCCATCCGCGTCGCGGGCGACTCCCCCCAGTTCGCCACTTTCCCTCATGTCCGCAATCGCGGACGCGTAGTCCGCTGCGGAGGCAGCCTCCCACCCACGCGCCTGAATGTCCCCGCCCTCCAGCTGTTGCTGGAGCCGAATCATTCCTTGCGTGATGTTTGCTGCTGCCTCTGCACTGGATGCTCCTGCCCCGGCTTCATCACCCGAGAGAACGGGCGGCCCGACAGTGATTGTCCCATAGCTGCCAGAAAAGCCCCCAGACGCGAGATAGGAACCAGAGGGAGAATACATGGGAGTATATGTTCCAGGCGGGTAGCCTGCCATCGGCCAGCCGCCCCCGGATGACATGTCCTCACCGTCAAATCCACTCGGATCGACAAACCTCAGCGGGCTGTTCTCCGCGTAGCTGTACCGATTCCATGATTGCGACGGCGAGCGCATCGATACCAGCGGATCGGGCGTCAGGAAGCGCGCGAGCGCGGGGTCGTAGATCCTGCCGTTCATGTTAACCAGAGCCAGGTCGTCGTCCTCCTCCTGACCGGTGAAACCCAACCTGACCCTGCTGGAGGGGTTGTCCGCAACCGGGGTCGGTGGCGGCGCGGCCGCAATCCGACTTCCGTATGGGTCGAAGCGCATGTCCTGCCAGTCCCCATCGCCGCCAGTCTTGGTCACCGAGCCGAGGTGGTCTCGCATCAGATAGTCGATCTTCTCCCCGCCGCCCGTGTCGTCAACCACGATTTGCGCCTTTACCTCGCCGCCAGCCAGCACGTACATGACGTGAGACTTGGTTCCGCCGGTGCTGACCCGCTTTTCGTAGAGAGACCCGACGTAGATTGTCGATCCCCCGGGGCCAGTCTTCGTGGCGCGACGATGGGTCGCATCGTAGCCAAACTGCCACTGCACGCCGTTGCTGGTTATCTGCGTGGGCAGCCCGTATTCCGTATAGGCGACCACGCGTTGGTCAGCCCCGGCCGTCTGTTGGCCGCGGGCGTCGTATCCGTAGCATTCGGTGGTTCCACCAAGAGTCACGGTCGTCACGGCGTGCGGGCCCGCTGTGTTCTGGCACGCGTCTGTGTAACCAGTTGCGAACGTCTTCACCCCTTGTGAGGTGCCGTTCAAGGACTCTTCTCTGCTCTGCAAGTTTCCAATTGAATCATAGCCGTACTCGACTTTCCAGTTCGCGCTTCCCCCGGTTGATTCCCACTTGGTCAGGCGCCCCATTTCGTCGTGGGTAAAGGTCTCTCCCTGGCCTGTCAGATATTGCTGTCGGGTCAGGAGATTCCCCCTGGCATCGTACGTAAACCCAATTGTCGTTCCCGGATCCGTTGCGTCCTTCTGGGTCTTTCTGCTCGTGAGCAAGCCGCGCGGATCCCCGTAGACGCTGTGCTGCTGCGAACCATCGCCGAACAATTCGTCCAGGATATGGCGGTCCGGATCCCGATTCTGCGCCGTCCAGAGCGTCTGCTCGGGCCCAAGGGAGTCTCCCAAACTGGCGCTAGATTGCTCGCCAGTCTTGGGATCGTACCCGTAGTAGACTGCGCGACGCTGCCCCGCCACCTCGGGGTAGGTGATTCCGGCCAAGCGCCCATATCCATCGTGCGCGTAGTCCACGCGGTAGGCGTCAACGCCGAAGCGCCATGTCTCACCTGACGGCCGCCCGGCATCATCGTAGTCAAACTCCGTGGTCACGTTGTCCATGCTGGTGCGAGCCGAAAGCTTGCCGATGCCGTTCGCGGACGCGTCCCAGATCGTCGTGTTGGTTCCGCCCCGCTACAGGACAACCGGCCCAGCCGTGTTGCCCGTGAACGCGCCCTTGTAGATACGGCCGGCGTTCAAGTGCCCGTGGCGGTGCCAGCGCAGGTACAATTGCGACAGCTTGCCCATGATGTCGTCGCGGCC
>PMLB01000316.1 GCA_003158735.1 Myxococcales bacterium
CTCCCTCGTCGCGCCTCGGGCCGCTCGCAACTGCGCAATTTCACTCGGCCCGGCAAACCGTTCGGCGCTCTAGGCACGAATCCCTCCTTCGTCTGGCGCTGCTGACCTGCTTGACTGGTGTTGTGTGGGTGGCCGGGTGCAACGACCTGACGTTGAAAAACGGCAGTGACGCGAGCGCAGGCAGCGCAACGGGCGGCGCTGCGACTGGCGGCAACGCCGGCACACCACAAACAACGGAAAGCAGCGCCACCGGCGGTGTTGCGACTGGCGGCAACGGAGGCATTCCTCAAACTATCGGCGGAGGCGTAACCGGAGGCACTGACACTGGCGGCAGCGGAGGCATTGCTCAAACGGTCGGCGGAAGCGCCACCGGCGGTGCCGCGACTGGCGGCGTTGCTGCCGGTGCCACCACCCAAGCAACGGGCGGTTACAGCACGGGCGGCGCCATCAACACTGGCGGCAAGGCGACCGGCGGCAGCGCCACCGGTGGCGGCGTGAACGGCGGCAGTGCCAGCGGGGCCGCCACCAAGAGCAGTAGCGCGGGCGGCGGCAGCAGCACGGGCGGCAAGGCGACCGGCGGCGCGGCTGCCGGCGGCAGCGTGAGCAGCGGCAGCTCAAGCGGCGGTACAATGCTTGGCGGGACCACCGCAACCGGAGGTACGAAAACCACCGGAGGCACCACGGCCTCTGGAGGCACGACCTCAACCGGCGCCCTGGCAGCCACGCCGCCCATGGGCTGGAATAGCTGGAACAAATTCGGTGGCAGCATCACGGACACGCTGGTCAGAGGCATCGCCGATGCAATGGTCTCGACTGGCATGCAGGCGGCCGGCTACCAGTACATCAACATCGACGACATGTGGCAGGCATCCAGCCGCGACTCGAGTGGCAACATCGTGCCTGACGGCACCAAGTTCCCGAACGGCATGAAAGCCCTTGCTGACTATGTACACGGCAAAGGACTGAAGCTGGGTCTGTATTCTGACCGCGGCACCAAGACCTGTGCCGGCAAACCAGGTTCGTACAGCTACGAGACCAAGGATGCGCAAACCTACGCGTCGTGGGGCGTGGACTACCTGAAGTATGACAACTGCAGCCCCGCCACAGGTTCGAACATGCAGACAGACTACACGAACATGTCCACCGCATTGAAAGCATCGGGACGCCCCATCGTGTTCAGCATCTGCGCCTGGTGGTTCTATACCTGGGAGACGACCATCGGTCAGCTTTGGCGGGCTACCACTGATATCAAAGACACCTGGACAAGCTTCGTCGCGAACCTCGACGCAAATGGTGGCTGGACGCCTCGATACAGCGATGCCAACTACGGTTCACCCGGGATAGCCCAGTATGCCAGCCCAGGGCACTGGAACGACCCCGACATGCTTGAGGTAGGCAACGGCGGCATGACGGACACCGAGTACCAGTCGCACTTCAGCCTGTGGGCCATCATGGCTGCACCGCTCATCGCCGGGAACGATATCAGGAGCATGAGTACAACGACCAAGAACGTCCTGACCAATGCTGACGTGATCGCCGTGGACCAGGATCCGCTGGGCATCCAGGGCAAACCCATCAGCACGAGCACGACGCTGGAAGTGTGGTCGAAGAAGCTTTCTGGCGACCAGACCTATGCCGTGGTCTTGTTCAATCGCACGGCAGCTAGTGCCGCCATCACGGTGACTTGGTCCAGCCTTGGAATGACCTCTACGTCCGCCACTGTGCGCGACCTCTGGTCCCACACGGATCTGGGCCCTACCGCCACCCAGTACACCGCCACGGTTCCCTCCCACGGCGTGGTGATGCTCAAGGTGGTCGGCGGCTGATCTCCACTATCGAGTCTTGAGATCGAAGTTCAGGAGCACCATCTCTTTCGAGCGTGGTCCGCTGCCATCGCGAAGCCGCCTTAGGCTGGCAGACGATCTCAAGCGCATTGCGCTATAGACCTTTTGCCACACAGCGTTTGCGGTCCCGCACTTCGTCTTATCAACCTGAATTCACAACTTAATTCTGCCATCGCGACGCGGCGGCGACAATCCACCGCTTAAGTGCGAGCTTTCACGACATGTGACGCTTTATCGGGTATTATGGGCGCTCTCAGAGAATCACCATGCGACCCGAACATCCTGCGCGGCTCATCGCAATTCTGAGTCCGTGGCTGCTCCTCGCCTGTTCGTCGGCCGAAGTTTCGAACCCGTCCGGCAATGGTGGAAATGGCGGCACCGCCGGCAACGGAGGCGGAGGTTCTTTTCTGAGCACCGGGCAATCAGCCTTGCCCGATGCCGACCTGAGCGCGCGCCCGCGAGGCTGTGGTAATGGCATTCTCACCGAAGACGAGGCCTGCGACGACCACAACACTGTGTCGAACGATGGCTGTTCCGCCGACTGCCGCACGGTAGAGCCGGGCTACTCCTGCGTCCCTGCCGGACAGCCCTGTCATCAAGTCGCCCGCTGTGGCGACGGAGTCAAGGTCCCGCCCGAGCAGTGTGATGATGGAAACAGAGTCCCAGACGACGGCTGCTCGCCCGCCTGCCAGATCGAGTTTGGCTACAAGTGCATCGGCAGCCACCCAAACGACCACAACGACCCAAGCACAAGCGTTTGCACCCCTACCACCTGCGGCGACGGGAAGGTCGAAGGCACGGAGGGCTGCGACGACGGCAACACCATGCCCTTCGATGGCTGCTCGGCGGATTGCCAGAACGAGCCCAACTGCGAGGGCGACTCATGCATCTCCAGGTGCGGCGATGGCATCGTGCTCGGCGAGGAGTGTGATGACGGCAACAACGTCGATGGCGACGGCTGCTCGAAAGACTGCAGGATCGAACGGGGCTGGTCCTGCAGCCAGCCGACCCTGGGAGACCGCATGATGGTTCCGGTCATCTATCGGGACTTCCGCTATCAGAACCCCCCGGAGTTCGGGGCCTCGATCTTGGGCCAAGACACCCCCTCTACTTCCTTGGGCATGGTCAACGACTATCTCGACGCCGACGGAAAGCCCATGTTCAAGGGGATTGATGGCGCCTTCAATATCGAAAGTGCGGACACGTTTTCACAGTGGTATCGAGACGTGCCCGGGGTCAACCACGCCACTGCATCCAAGTTGACGCTTTGGAACAATAGCCAAGGTGACTACGTCAATCACTATGGGCCCAATGGGGAGTTGTGGCCGGCAACTATTACGGCCCTTTCTTGCGGCCTTGTCGGCAGTGAAACTGTGGATGCGGATGGCAATGCTCAGCCTTGCACCTCCACACAAGGCCGGACCGACTGCGACACCGCCATGGACTTGGGCTACGAGATGCTCAATTGCTACCAGAACGGACAGAAGTGGAGCGCGACTCTCATCAAAGAAGTCGAAGGCAATCCTCTTTTCTTCCCGGTCGACGATGATCTCTTCACGCCGCTGACTGAACGTCACTCGGCGGTGATTCCGGCCTACTACGCCCCGGATGGGACCGGGCCACGTGACGTGGACGCCGGCGGGAATGCTCGGATGCACAATTTCGGTTTCACGAGCGAAGTCCGCTATTGGTTTGTCTATGACCAGAGTAATTCATACCGCCTGGATTTCTTCGGAAGCGATGATGCCTGGATCTTCATCAACCGGAAGTTGGCGGTTGATCTGGGCGGCGTCCATGCGCCGGTGGAGGGCTGGGGCACGCTTGCTGCCGACACCGCTTCCAGCCTTGGTCTCGCCGACGGCAATCTCTACGAAATCGTGGTATTCCAAGCCCAGCGTCAGACCGCCGGGTCATCTTACAGGCTGACCCTCAGCGGCTTCAATCCGGCTTCCAGCGAATGCACGCCCAAGTGCGGCGATGGAATCGTAGTGCTCGGGGAAGAGTGTGACGACGGCGTCAACGCAGGCGCATACGGCCAGTGCGGCCCGGATTGCAAGCTGAGTACGTACTGCGGCGACGGGATCGTGCAGCCGAGTGAGGATTGTGACGACGGCGTCAACGACGGCCATCCTTGCCCGTCGGGGTGCCGCCACCTGGTTGCTAACTAGTGACTGCAGTGGAGCGTTGAAGGCTGAAGCGTGCAGCTTCCCGCCCAACAACAAACGCTGTTCGGGCAGCTTTGCTGGCCCGTGCAACCGATCTGGCAGGTTGCGGACGCGCAGACCATGTTCCCCTGACACGACTTCGAGCCCGTGCAACTGGCCGTGGCCGTGTTGGAGTACAGGTTCATAGCGCCCGCGCAAGCCTTGTTTCCCGAGCAGGTCAATGCGCACGAGTCGCCTGTGCAAACCAGATCCGAGGCGCAGGCCCCTTCGCCGTCACAAGTGATCTGATTCTTGGAAGCGCTGCTGGTCACCCCGCCACCACAGGAATTCTTTCCCCCACAGTTCACGACACACGAGCTGCCCGCACAGTTGACCATTCCCGCGCAGGACTGGGAATCCGCGCAGGCGATGTCGCAACCGGCGGCCTTGCTGCAATCGATCCCACCTGCGCATCCATCTGGCCCGCAGGTGATTCGGCAAGAGACCAGGGAGGGGCAAGTGACCACGGATCCGCAGGTGCCGGCCGCACTGCAATCAATCACGCACGTGCCGTCGCTGTAACTTCCGCCTTCTGCCACGCAACGGTCGGCATCAGTTGGCTCGGTGCCGGCGTCAGCGCCCGTGTCGCTGGTGTCGCTGAGTGGGCCACCGGCATCCACTGAACCACCAGTGTCCCCGCCCGTGCCGCCGCTCCCAGCGCCGCCAGCCGCGCCCGCGGCCCCGTTGCTTTCCAATGTTCGCCCACCCGCGCCGCCGCTCCCAGCGCCGCCGGCCGCGCCCGCGGCCCCGCTGCTTTCCAATGTTCGCCCACCCGCGCCGCCGCTCCCGACGCTGCCGGCTACACTCGCTCCCCCACTGCTGTCCAATGTTCCGCTGCCCGCGACGCTGCCGCCGCTGCCGCCCTGGGATGTCGCCGACGTTCCCGCCTTCCCAGCACCTCCAACCTGCGAGCCACCCGCCGCTGCGCCACCAGTCTCAATGCTCCCACCCACGTCACCGCCAGTGGCCGAAACCTCCGCCGTCGTGAGCCCAGAGTGGTCGACCAAACACGCAGGTGCCGCGCTCGCCAGCGCGGCCGCGAAGAGCCAGTGACGCAGACGTGACATCGGGGAGCCAGTCTACCTGAACCGCGACCAAAAGTGGCGAGGCTACTCGGTACCTTTCGCTCGCGCCGGACTCGCCCCATCGGCTGACCAGGCGCACTAAGGCGACAACGGTTGCGTGTGGCGGCACGCACCTTTTCGCGGACCTGTCCGACAAGAAAGGCATGCCCGTCGTGCTGTTTTTTGCCTGCCTCGTGGCCGCGGGATTACCCTGCGCAGATGTCCGCTCATCGCCGCCTCGGGACCGGGCTTCGCCTTGCGGGGCTGCTCACGCTGGCGGCTTGCTTGGCGCTGGCATGGCTGGCGGGATGTCGGGGGGCGGCTGCCCAGGGGCCGAAGCCGACCGGACGACTGCGGATAGACTTCCTGGATGTGGGCCAAGGCGATGCCGCGCTGGTCACGTCGCCGGCTGGCAAGACGGTACTCATCGACGGCGGCCTGCCGGAAGCCGGCGACAGGGTGGTGGCGTTTCTGGACGAACATCGTATAGGCATGCTGGACTTGGTTTTTCTCACCCACCGGCATGCCGATCACCTGGGTGGTCTGCGCGCGGTCGTCGACAAACACGGGACCCGCATGTTCCTCGATGCGCCCTATCCACACGACATCCAGGAATACCAGAGACTCTTGGTTTCGCTCGACAGGCAGCACGTGCCGGTTCGTCAGGCGATACGCGGGCGCACCATCGACCTGGGCGAGGGCGCGCGGCTGACTCTGCTGGGCCCGCCCGAGCCGCCCCTCACAGACACACGGTCGGACGTCAACGCCAACAGCGTGGCGTCACGGATCGATTTTGGCAAGTTCGGTATTCTCTTCGCTGCCGATGCCGAGGCGCAGACCGAGCGATGGCTGCTCGACAACCAGAGCAACCTTCGCGCCACAGTTCTGAAAGTGGCCCACCACGGCAGCCGGTACGCGTCGACGCCCAAGTTCTTGCAGGCGGTGCAGCCCTTGGTCGCGGTGGTGAGTGTCGGCGCCGGCAACGAATACCACCACCCCGACGCGCAGACGCTGGCCCGCCTCGAGCGCATGGGCGCACGCATATTTCGCACAGATATCGATGGACCCATAGCCATCGAAAGCGATGGCACAAAGATCGAGGTGCTTGTGCACGGACGCAAGGAGGTCTTTCAGCTGCCATGACAGCGACGGAAAACATCGTATTCATCGACGAAGTGGAGGACCGGGTAGCGCGGTTGGTACTCGGCGAAGAAGTATTCCATTTGCCGCGCGGGCTGCTGCCGGCCGACGCACGCGAGGGTCAGTGGCTGCGCATCTCGGTGGCGCTGACGCCGGCCCCGCCCGACGACAGTGCGGCCCTGCGCAAGCGGTTGGGCGAAAGCGATCCAGGGGGTGATATCAAGCTCTGAATGAAGGGCGCGCGGCCTTCCCGGTCGGCGCAGATCGGCCCGCGGGCCGCGGGTCGCGTGAGCGTTGACGTGAGCGGTAGCGACCAGCGTGCAGCGGGCTGCGTGGGCGACTCGCGTCAGCGCGACGGGCGAGCGCGAAGCGCGAGGGGTGGGTGGGGTGGGTTGTCCGTCCCGAAGCCCTTTAGGGTGAGCCATGTCGCCGTTGAGGATCAAACACCGGGTCACCGGGGCCTCGCAAGGGGAAACGAAGCCTCACAGCAACGGCCTGTCGGCAGGCGATCCGGGCGGCGAGATAGAGCGTCGCAGCCAGTCGAGAAGATCGGTGATCGCTCCGTCCACGGCCACGGCCACGGCCTCTTGTGGTTGTCGCTGGTTTGGAGCGTACCTACCGGCGCGGGCCGACGGGCAGGACGGTGCGGCCGAAGCTCTCGTTCAAGACCTGGGCGATACCGAGGTACATGGCGGACAGGCCACAGAGGAGGCCTTCCCAACCTGCGATGCGCGTGAAGCCTTCGTTACCGCTGAGGTCGCCGGCGGCCAGCAGCCAAAACAGGATGGTGAGCGAGCCGAATACAGTCATCAGGGCTTTGTTGGTGCGCAGGGTGCCGAAGAACATCAGGAAGGTGAAGCAGCCCCACAGCAGCAGGTAGGCGCCCACCGATGCTTTGTCCGGGGCCGCGGCCCAACCCATCTTGGGCAGCAGCAACATGGTCGCCAGGCTGATCCAGAACAGGCCGTACGACGTGAAGGCCAGGGTGCCGAAGGTGTTGCGCTTCTTCCACTCCATCACGCCCGCGATGACCTGACCCAGCCCCCCGTAGCACAGCCCCATGGCCAGGATCATGCTGGACAGCGGGATGAGCCCGGCGTTGTGCAAGTTGAGCAAAACGGTGGTCATACCGAATCCCATGAGGCCCAAAGGCGCGGGATTAGCCGTGGTGTCTTTGATTGTGATTTCGTTGCTATCCATGGATGATCCTCACTGCGCAAGCGCACGCCTGGGGCTGATCCTGCGTCTCCCGCTGTCCGCCGGTGCGATCCGTCCAACCTCGCTGGCGGCCAGCATGGTGCTCTTCCTCTGCGGCTAGGTCAAGGCCGCTCTCGTGTTCCGTCTCGTATTCGGAGAGGAATAGTGATCAAGCGGAGCAACAGAAGTACGCCAGGCGATCAAGCGGTTGGAACCAAAGAGCTGATCCCATTGATGCCTGGGTGGCTCGCCGGCGATTGACAAGCATTGCTATCGCCAAGAAGCCTTTGGCTTCCATTTCGTCTGGCCTGGACTGCACTCCAGGCGCACTTTCAATCCCAAGGCTAGGGCGTATAATGGCGGCGGTTTCGTGCTGCCCCCTTGCGAAGGAGCTTGCCCATGAAGAGGAACATGCGGTCCGGGTTAGGTCTGCTCTTGGCTCCAGTCGGTTTGATGGTCGCCTTCCTACTCGTTCAAGGCTGCAAAGGAACGGGCAATGCGCCCCCAACGGGAGGAACCGGTGGTGACACTTCGCTCACGGGAACCGGTGGGAACAGCAACGGCGGATTTAGCGATAGCGCATCTGGCGGCAGCACAATGGGTGGCGACACGGCCGGCGGAGCCGGCAGCGGTGGAGTCAACGCCGCGGGCGGCACCACGCCCGGCGCGAGCGGCACCGTGAGTGGCGGCGCCGGCGGAGCTGCCAAGAGCGGAACTGTCGCGGGCGGCACCACGGCCACCGCGGGCGCCGGCGGCAGCACCACGGCCCCTGCCGGCGGCAGCGGCAAAGGTGGGTCCGCCTCTGGCGGAGCTGGTAAGGGTGGCTCCGGCGGTTCGACCGTTGTCGGGACGACCTGCGGTGCTCCGGGACAAATCTGCTGCGCCGGGAACACCTGCCAGAGCAGTGGTTGCTGCGTCTCCGGTCTATGCGTGGCCGATGGTGGCTCGTGCCTGCCTCTCGCGGGAACTTGCACTGCCGGATCCTGCAACACGGGAGCCTGCGGAGGCCCGGGCAAGCCCTGCTGTACGAGTGGAACCAGCACCTCGACCGGAACCGCGTGCACCGCCGCGGGCACGAAGTGCGTGTCTGGCGTGTGCGCCCTGTGTGGCAACAGTCCCGGCGACACCTGTTGCAACACCACGTCCGTCTCGGGCACAACCTCCACGAGCGTGTGTCTGGGCAGTGGCATGATCTGCAGCAGCACGTATTCAGGCGGCATCTGCGCCACCTGCGGCAACCCAGGCAGCCCTTGCTGCGCAGGAAGCCAGTGCAACGGCAATGCCTGCTGCTACAACGAACAATGCGTGGCCGAGGCCGCGGCATGCACGGGCACGGGGACCGGCGGCAGCGGTGGAACGAGCGGAACTGGCGGCGGCGTGTGCACGGCAGGGAAATGCTCTGGCTGCGGCGCCTCTGGCCAGCCCTGCTGCGGAACCACCTGCGGTGCCGGGCTTTCCTGTCGCAACAATACTTGTTCGTCCTGTGGCAGTGCGGGTGAGGCTTGTTGCCCGGGCACGAACGGAGCCAGCCGATGCGTGGCGGGTACCGTCTGCAACAGCACGTCGTCCACGACCACCGGCCTGTGTGCCCTGTGCGGCAGCCCGGGTGCCCCCTGTTGCGACGGCAATATTTGCAGCAGTGGCTGCTGCTTCAATGGCAGCTGTATGGCCGAGGGCACGACATGCACCAGCGGCAGTTACGGCTACAGCTACGGTCAGTGCAAATCTGGCCGCTGCACCTGCGGGAATTCCGGTGAGCCGTGCTGCCTGACCAGCACCTTCCCGACCAGCACCGGCTGCGCAACCTATGATCTTGCCTGCACGTCAAGCGGCACCAGCAGCCTCACCTCCACGTGCCAGCCTTGCGGAAAGAACGGTGGTCCGTGCTGCGCGAACGACACCTGCACCGACGCGGGCACGCAGTGCCTGAGCGACGACTATTCGTACAACTACACCTGCAAGGTGTGCGGCGGCACGGGCCAGGCCTGTTGCTCGAGCTTCTATTCCACGGGCCCCGCCTGCAAGGATCCCGGCACCGCCTGCGACAGCTCCACAGGCGTTTGCAAGGCGTGTGGCGCCGCCGGCGGCCCGTGCTGCGCAAATAGCACTTGCACCGGCCCGGGCACGACGTGCAAGAACTCTCTTTGTGTGGTGTGCGGTGCGCCTGGTACGACCGCCTCGACGGCCACTCCTTGCTGCGATGGCAATACCTGCACGAGTGGTTGCTGTATCACGCGCTACGGTGGCAGCTACGCCGGTGCCGCTTTGTGCATCGCCGCCGGAGCGGCCTGCGACACCCTTGTCTCGAGTACGACAGGCCCAGCGTGCGACCTGACCACGGTTGCTGGAGGCACTTGCAGCAGTACCGGCACAACCGCCTGCGGTGGCCTCAACCAAGCTTGCTGCGTATCCTCCAGCTACTACTCCTCGTCCACCTACGACTACTGCGGCGCCCCAGGCAGCCGTTGTTTGTCCAGCACCAGCGCCACAACCGGCCTCACGCAGTACCTTTGCAACGCATGTGGTGGCAAGGATCAGCGCTGTTGTATCGACAACACGAGCTACTCGACCCCGACATCACTGGGCTGCAAATCACCCTACCTGTGCACTTACGACCTGGCCACGGGGAATAGCTTCTGCAGGGGAACCTAGAGCACCGAACGGTTTGCCTCCCGTCGTGAAATCGCGGATTTGCGTCGCATCCCTTCGTTGCTCGTCGGTCAAATACGT
>PMLB01000268.1:0-5855 GCA_003158735.1 Myxococcales bacterium
CACGCCGTCGGGCCCGGTGATGAAGCCGGCAGTCAAGCGCCCGAGGAACTGCCATTTGATGGTGGTTACCGTGAAGTGGGTGCCGTCGTCGGAGATGCCGGTGAACCAGTAGTGCCGGTCCCAGGTGAGCCAGTTGCGCGAGCCGAAGGAGTGGTCGCGTGAAGCCCGCAGGTTCAAGTCATAGCGCTTGCCGTCGAGTTCGATGCTCCCGACGAAGTTTCCCGTCTGCTCATAGTGGACTTGCTGGGTGTCCTTCATGGCGTGGAAGAACGCTTTAGTCCACTTCTCGGAGGCGATGGCCTTGGCGATCAGGTTCCGGTCCGAGCTTCTGGCATAGTCGTAGACCGGATGCTCCCCGGTGAAAAGCAGATCCGCCTTGCAATTGTGGGGCTGGCCTTGCCCATCTTTGACCGGCCCTTGGTAGGAAACCCGCCACTTCTTTCCGACTTCGACGGGAACCCACCTGAGCGCGCCCATCTGGAAGCCCTCGCCGTCCGGCCCAGGATCATCTTTGATGCCGACGAACCCTAGGTTCGGAAAGTGAAAATCGAACCAGTATTCATGAGGGCGATTGGGGCCACGAAAGGCCATGCGCGCGATGAAGGCGTTCCCCGCTTTGTCGCTGCCATAGAAATAGGAGCTGTCGTTGGGGAAGGGCTCGTCGAGCTTCACGTGCTTCTGTTCGAGATACTCCACAGGATACTGACGGCTCTTGCTGCGGTTGACCATCAGCCGGGCGACGAGTTCTTTGAGCATGACTTGCAGACTAGTGCCTCAACCCTTCGAAAAGGAAAGTTCATGCTGGGGAGCAACAAGCGTGCGCCTTTTCGAGGTTTTTGCTGTATGATGCCTGCCACGCTGCGCCTATGGTCGCAGCGCGTGTCACGTGCGAACCCCAAGCCCGCGCTGAGGAACCATGAACAAAGTCATAGCTCGCTCATTCTCAAGTCTGGTTTTGGCCGTGGTGCTCGGATGGGCACCGGCAAGCCTGGCGCCGCAGGCGGATGGCTTCTCTCTCGACCGGTTTCAACCGTCGCTGCCCGGGGATCGGTTCTTCGGAGTCGAAGGCGGGGATCCGGGCGGACACCTTCTGCCACGGTTGATGCTTCTGGGCGACTACGCCTATCGCCCGCTGTCCCTATACAGCGAGCCGGGCGACGTGCGGGTTGGCGACATAGTCAAGAACCAGCTGCTCGTGCACATCGCGGCCGGCGTGACCCTATGGGACCGCCTCCTGGTAGCGGCTGACATGCCCCTGACCCTGCTCTTGAGCGGCCAGAACCCGACCGTGGCAGGATTTACGGAGCCGTCACCGTCGGGATTTGCCGCAGGCGATCTGCGCCTGAGCGTACGCGCGCGACTAGTGGGCGCAGCTCGTTCCCCGGCCAGCCTGACTCTGGGCGGGCATGTGTTCGTGCCCACGGGAAACAAGGGCAAGTTTGGCAGCGACGACACTGTGCACGGCATGCCGGTGCTGGGCTTCTCGGGCGAGATTCCCATGCTGGCCTACGGGGCAACCGCAGGGGTCGATATCCGCAAACGGGACAGCTTCATCGACAGCACCATTGGCACGCAACTGATTTTCGGCGGCGCGGTTGGGCTCCTGCTGGCTGACAAGATGCTGCAGATTGGGCCTGAGGTCTATGGAACGACGGTCATGGTCGGCCCCAACAGCTTCAGCCGCACCACCACCAACGTAGAAGGCATCCTGGGATTGAGGGCGAGGCTGGCGGCGTTTGTGTTGGGCGCAGGGGCGGGCCCGGGGTTCACCCGTGGAATGGGGACGCCAGCCCTGCGGGCCTTGCTTTCGGTGGCCTACGCGCCCGAGCCTGCACCGCCCCCGCCTCCGCCCCCGCCTCCGCTTCCGCCCAAGCCCAAGCCCAGGAAGCCCGCCGATCGCGATCACGACGGCATTCCCGACAAGAACGACGCCTGCCCCGACGAGCCGGGGGTAGCCAGCGACGATCCTGCAAAGAACGGTTGCCCGCTGCCTCCGCCTGACCGCGATGGTGACGGCATTGCAGACGCGGACGATGCATGTCCCGACGTCAAGGGCGTAGCCAACAGCGATCCGAAAGAGAATGGCTGTCCGCCCGACACCGACGGCGACGGTATCCGCGACGACGTGGACGCGTGCCCCAACGAGAAGGGCCCGCCTGACAGCGATCCGCAGAAGAACGGTTGCCCCAAGGCCGTTCGGGTCACGCAGGGTGAAATCGTCATCCTGGAGCAGGTGCAGTTCAAGACGGGCAGTGCTGTGATCCTGCCGGTCAGCGACGATCTGCTACGCCAGGTGGCTGGTGTGCTGGTCGAGCATCCTGAAATCGTGAAGCTCGAGGTGCAAGGCCACACCGACAATCGCGGTGGCAAGAAGTACAACCGCAAGCTCAGCCAGAAACGTGCTGCCTCGGTGATGAAGTGGCTGGTGACCTTCGGCCAGATCGACAGCGGCCGTCTCAGCGCGCATGGGTACGGATTGGAACAGCCCATCGCGGACAACGCCACGCCCGAGGGCCGGCAGAAGAACCGGCGGGTGCAGTTCAAGATCGTTGAGAAGGCCAACCGAGACAAGAGCGAGGTGAATCCATGAAGCGCACCAAGGGAAACCGGGCCTTGCTACGGACGGTTGCGCTGGGACAGATCCTGCTGCTGGTGGTCGCGGGCTGCAAATCGTCATCGGACAAGGGCAACAAGGCCGTCGTCAACCAGGCCCTGGTGGGCAAAGACGGCGCCGTCACGGTCACTGATCCCAACACCGTGGTCAACAGCTACGCCGCTCTGGCGACCGATGCAGACGTCAACGACCCCAGTGTGACCGTGACTGCGGGTGGTCTGGCGGGGTTGGCCGCCGGGGATCTGGTGCTCATCATCCAGATGGCCGGTGCGACCATCAACGAACCCGCCGATCCCAACGACGCCAGCTACGGAAACGTCACCAATCTCGGAAGCGCCGGCAACTACGAGCTGGTGGGCGTGACGGGCTTTTCGGCAGACACCATCACGTTGGGGAGCAATTTGCAGAACTCCTACACCGTGGCCGGCAAGACCCAGGTCGTCCGCGTCCCGCAGTACAGCACGCTGACTATCAATACTGGAGCCTCCATCATCGCGCCTCCGTGGGACGGCGCGAAGGGTGGCGTGGTTGCGCTGCAGGCTGCGACGACTCTGGATCTCAATGGAGCCATAGACGCCAGCGCCACGGGCTTCCGCGGCGGCGCCACCCACACCGGCGAAGCAAGTGCGGTGACTGACCTGACCATCTACCGTTCGGCCGACCCAAACGACGGCGCCGAGAAGGGTGAGAGCATTGCAGGCTGGCCTCAAGCCACCACCTTCGCCTACCGCTATGGCCGGGGTGCACCTGCCAATGGCGGGGGCGGCGGCAATTGGCACAACGGTGGCGGCGGTGGAGGAGCCAACGCGGCGGCCAGTGGTGTTGGCAGCGATGCGAGCGGCCCGAACTGGAACGGCCAGGGCGTGATGTGGGGCAGTGTCACCGGGGCGGCTGCCTGGTCCCTGGACCCTGGCTACGCCATGAGTGGGGGTCCAGGCGGTGGCCGCGGCGGCTACACCTATTCGGCCCTTAACGGGAATGCCCTGGCGGATCCACCGGGAGACGCCGCCAGTTGGGGCGGAAACAGCCGACGCGAGCGCGGCGGACTGGGCGGGCATCCACTCACCAGCAGCCCGACTGGGAAACTCTTCCTGGGCGGCGGCGGTGGTGCCGGCGACGGCAACAACTTGACCGGCGGCAACCTCATCGCCGGCCCGGGCGGCCGGGGCGGCGGCCTGGTGTTCGTGATCGCGGGAACGGTTACGGGTACTGGCAGCATCCTCGCAAATGGTGCAGACGGGGGCAACGCCAACTCGAACGGTTCGGTTTCAGGCGACGGCCCGGGCGGCGGCGGAGGCGGCGGCACAGTGGTGGTGCATGCCGGTACGCTGGCGACGGCCATCGTAATAGGGGCGAACGGCGGAGTGGGCGGCAACCAGATCAACATCAACAGCAACGCCGAGGCCGAAGGTCCTGGCGGTGGCGGCGGCGGAGGCTACGTCGCCCTGTCCGGCGGTACGCCGACAACGGTCACGGCCGACGGTCGCTTGGGCGGCACGACCAGCGCATCGACCGGCGTTACCAGCGCCTTGAGCGAGTTCCCCTCCAATGGCGCCACTGCTGGCCAGGCCGGCCGGATCGACGCCACGGCTGCCTCCTCCATTCATTACTACACCAACCCGACCGTGACCATGGCAACCAAGCCCACCGATCCCACGAGTGTGGGCGTAGGGACCTTCTCCTTCACCAGTGCCCAGAGCGGGGTCACTTTTGAATGCAACCTGGACAGCGTTGGCTACTCGACCTGCCCAGCGAGCTACACCACCACTGACCTAGCCGATGGATCGCACACCCTTCTCGTGCAAGGCAAGGATCTCAATGGAAACCTCAGCACCACGCCCGCCTCCTGGACTTGGCACGTGCTGCGCGCCGGGGACTTGGATGGTGGGGTCGACGCCGAGGCAGAGGAAGCCGGCGCCGCGGACGTGGCAGGGCTGGATGTGCCGCCTGTCATTTCGGACGCGGGAACGACGGGACTCGACGCTGGTGAAGGGCTCGATGGCGTGGTCCTCTTGGACGCGAGCGAAGACAGCAACGGCGGTTCCCAGGATGGACCTGGCACCGGGCTGCTAGACGCGGCGGCGCGCATGGATGTCGCAGTGGCGGCAGCCGATGTGCCTGTCAAGTTGGACGCGTCGGCAAACGGCGCAGACACCAATGGGGCGGAGGACACGAACGGGGACGGAAATGAACTCGAAGTGTCCGCCCCGCAGGACGCACAAGGGGTCGTGGTGGTGGAGCCGCCTTCCGGTGACGCAGCCACGGCAGCCGATCAGGCTGTTTCGCCGCCCCTGCTGGACGCCGCCGGGACGACTATTGCCGATGCGGCTGTGCCGGGGCCTGACGCGGCCGCCCTGCCCAGCCTGAAGGCCATGGGTGGCGGATTCTGCGCCGTCAGCCCGATGCACGACAGCGCGCCCGGGCTCTTCACCTTCTTCTTGGTGGCCGCATTCGGGCTGCTGGTTGTGCGCCGCCGGCGACGCTGACGATTGGCCGGAATTAACGGGCGGCCTCCCGGTCGCCCGTCGCAGAAAACTGAGCTACTGCGACCAGGTACCGGCGCCGATGTCGATCTTCCAGCTGGCCAGGTAGGTCGGCAGCAATGTCGTGCCGCTGCCCAAAATCAGCGGCTGGAATACATACGTCGTCAGGTAGTTGTGCACGCCCGGATTGCTGGTGTCTTGGTTTCCATACCAGTGATCGCCCCAGTACATGAACACGGTTCCCTTGCTCCCCACGATGGGCAACACCCAGGTACTCTGGGTCATCCAGGCTTTCTTGCCAGCTGGTGCAATGTACCCCTGGTAGGTCCACGGACCGTTCATGGATTTCGCTGTGGAATAGAAATCGTCATTGGCTCGCCACCCTGTCTTGTCGGAGCCGATGAAGTAGTAGGTGCCGTTGGTGTCCTTGAACACTGTGGGTGCTTCTATGCCCCCAGTCGTCCCGTTCAGCGCTGAAAACTGCTTGTCCGACACCCAACTGTGGCAGTCGCTGGACAGGGTGAAAACATGGCCGCTTTCTGTTACCACGTAGGCACCGGTATCGTCGGCATAGGCACTCATGTCGCTGTGGGCGGCAATGGCTCCGCTTGAGCTCAGCAGAGACCCCTTGAAGCTGTAGACGGCGTTGACGGTGGGCGAGGTCGCGTACACCACTTCTTTGTCCGCCTGATAGGTGATATCAGCCGAATGGGCATAGAGGACGAATTCCCCGGTGGCGGGACACTTGATGATGTGCG
>PMLB01000268.1:5950-6116 GCA_003158735.1 Myxococcales bacterium
GGGATTGGTCGCGCCAGGGCCAGAATCGGTGAGAGTCCCGACCACGCCCGCGACGGCGCCGCAGCTGCCGGTTCCGGTAGAGCCGCCAGTCGCGCTTGATCCGCCCTTGCCGCCGGAACCACCCGTGGCGCTGGAGCCTCCCGTGGTCCCAACTCCGCCGGAGCTG
>PMLB01000464.1 GCA_003158735.1 Myxococcales bacterium
CGTCGACGCGGTGGTCGCGCTTCTGGGCGATGTGTCGCCGGGCGCGGTCGAGGTGTGGGTCATCGACCGGGTGACTGGCAAGTCGGTGGTCAGGCGCATTCCCAACCAGCCCGAATCCAATCGCGCGGCGGAGATCCTGGCCATCCGGGCCATCGAGCTTCTGCGGGCCAGCCTTCTGGAAATCGCCATGGCTGGCAGTGGGGAGCCCGTTGTTGTGCCCAAGCCGCCGCCTGTGGCAGTGACTCGCTTCGTCGACCGAGCGCTCGACTCGCGTCGAGACTCGCGCTGGGCAATCGAGGTCGGTGGCAGCGGGGTCGCCAGCTTCGACGGTGTGGGCCCGGCGCTGCTCCCCATGGTTCGGCTCGACCTGGCGCTGGGTTCCTACGTTCTCATTCGCGCTACGGCGGCTGGGCTGGGCACCCGAGCGCGCGTCCAGGCCCAGTCAGGATGGGCCGATTTGGCAGAGCAGTTCGGGCTGATCGAGGCCGGGGTCCGCTTGCGGCCGCGTAGACGCTTGCAGCCGTTCGTCTCCTTGGGTGCAGGCGCGCAGCACACCTCGGCCGAAGGGCGGGCTTCGGCTTCCTCGCTTTACTATCAAGGTCACACCGCGGGGCGCTGGGCCTTTCTCGCGGACGCGGGTGCTGGACTTCGCCTGTCGCTGGTTCACCACTTCGAGATTGCGCTCGAAGTCCACGCGCAATTGGCCCAGCCATATCCAGCGGTCCGGTTTCTTGGTGCCCAGGTGGCGACCTCGGGGCGTCCGGATTTGCTGCCCAGCCTAACCCTGATTGCATGGCTATGATGATGGCACTGCACCGAACATTAGCTTCTCTGGCGTTGCTACTGGCCAGTTGCTCACAAGGACGACTCGACGTGGTGACCTTGGCGCCCAATAGCCTCAACCAGGGGATGGTCGCGCACTGGCCTTGCGACGAAGGAACCGGCACCACGCTCGGGGATTTTCCGAGCCATAGGTACGACGCCACTATCTTGGGCGCCACATGGCTTCTGGATTCTGGCCACGCCGGCTTTGGCGGTGCACTCCATTTTGAATCAGGGAACTCAGTACAAGTGGAGTCGTCGTTTCAGCCGGCTAGTGACAGTTGGAGCGTATCGCTCTGGGTGCGTCCCGCCGCCTGGGCATCTCCCACTCCTCCGCCCGATAATGGCGACACCTACGTCACCCTCATCAGCACCGAAATTGTCCGTCTCGGTGGCTGGGAAATGAACGTCCGGTTCCCTCAATTGGACAGGACTTGGAGATACCACTTCGCATATCCCAACCCAGGCGATGCGGGCGGTATTGGCTACCAATGGGCAGAAACCGTCGGCTTCGATGTTGACCAATGGACCCATCTCGTGGCCGTCGTGGACAGCAGCGATGCGATGCAGATATTGTTCTACAAGAACGGCGAGCGGTCCGCGGAGAAAGCGATCACGAGCCTCATCCTGCCGGGAAGTGTCGCCCTCTACTTCGGCACCTGGTCGGACGGCGGGCGGTACTTTGTCGGGGATCTGGACGACATCGTGATCTACGATCGTGCACTCACGTCGGACGAAGTCGTTTTGCTCCATACGCAGCCTGCTCCGTCGGTTCTGCGCTGAGACGACCGCAACCGGATTCGCAGCGCGCAGATCGGGCCAGGCGTCGGGGGGGAATCCTGGTTGCGGCCCTGCTGGTGTTGTTGTTGGTCGGGCCAGCGCGGTGGCTTGGCCGCTACCGCCCTCTGGCGCGGCTGCGCCAGCCACGCTATAGCAACCCTCGTGAACCACGCTGCCCCCGACGCTGAGCCGGCTGTCTTGTGCCGTGGCTTGCGCAAAGTCTACGAGGCGGGACGCGGTTCGGGACGCAAGCGCACGGGCGAGGTGCTGGCCGTGGAGGGCCTGGATCTTTCCATTCGCCGCGGCGAGTGTTTCGGTCTGCTCGGGCCCAACGGGTCAGGCAAGACCACCACGGTGGAAATGCTGGAGGGGCTGCTTGCACCCACCAGCGGCGAGGTGAAGTTGCTGGGCATGGACTGGGCGCACGACGAGAGCCGGCTGCGCGAGCGGCTGGGCGTGGCGCTGCAGGAGACGCGCCTGCCCGAGAAGCTGACTGTGGACGAAGTGCTGACCCTGTTCCGCAGCTTCTATCAGCGACCGCGTCCGCTGGAGGCGTTGCTTGCCGACGTGCAGTTGGAAGAGAAGCGGCGTGCCTGGGTGGTCAAGCTGTCAGGCGGCCAGAAGCAGCGACTGGCCATTGCCTGCGCGCTCGTGGCCGAGCCGGAGATCCTGTTTCTCGACGAGCCCACCACGGGCCTGGACCCGCAGTCGCGCCGCCAGATCTGGGGCCTGGTGGCGGCCTACCGCGCCCGCGGCGGCACGGTGGTGCTGACTACACATTATATGGAAGAGGCCCAGCGTCTGTGCGATCGGGTGGCTATCTTGGATCGAGGGCGACTCATCCGGCTGGGCACGCCAGCCGAGCTGATTGCCGGGCTGGGCGCGGAGCACGTGGTCGAGCTGGAGCTGGAGACGGGCGCCGGACCGGGCGCGCTTGACGAGGCCACCCTGCGCGCTCTGCCGACGGTGACCGAGGTGCACCTGTCGGGCGAGGGTGTGTGGGCCTTGGCTGCGGTCGAGCCTGAGCGCGCGGTGCCGGCGCTGCGCACGCTGCTGCAAGAGCGCGGGCAGCACCTGCTGCGCCTGGGGACACGCAAGGCCACGCTGGAAGACGTGTTCGTTTCGCTGACCGGAAGGGCCTTGCACGATGACTGAGCCGCGGCGGCCGCGTCCGGTGGTGCAGCTCACCCTGATGCGTTTGCGCGAGATGATGCGCGAGCCAGGGGCGCTGTTCTGGACCTTCGGATTTCCGGTTCTGCTCTCGGTGGCACTGGGCATCGCCTTTCGCGTGAAAGGGCCCGAGCCGGTGGTGGCGGGCGTGCTGCCCGGGATTTCTGCGCAGTCGCGCGACGCGCTCGTGAAAGCCGGCGTGCAAGTTCAGTTGCTGGACGAGGCATCCGCGAAAGCAGCCCTGCGCTCGGGTCAAGTCGCGGTGGTGCTGGTGCCGCCCGACCGGCCGGGCGAGCCTTTGAGTTATCGTTTCGATCCCGTGCGGCCCGAGGCGCGCCTAGCCCGCGCCACGGTCGACGCCGTATTGCAGAAGGCCGCAGGTCGCCAGGATGCGCTCGTCGTGCGCGATCAAGAGGTACACGAGCCCGGCTCGCGCTATATCGATTTTCTGATTCCGGGTCTGCTGGCCATGAATCTCATGTCGGGATCGATGTGGGGCATCGGCTGGGTGATTGTGGAGATGCGCGTGCGCAAGCTGCTCAAGCGCTTGCTGGCCGCGCCCATGCGACGGCGGCACTTGTTGTTTGCCTTCGGTCTGTCGCGCCTGATGGTGATCCCGTTCGAGATGGTGGTGATTCTGTTGTTCGCGCGCCTGGCGTTCGGCGTGCAGGTGGCCGGATCGTACGCGGCGCTGGCCCTGGTCAGCCTGGCCGGCAGCGCCAGCTTCGCTGCCATCGCCATCCTGGTGTCATCCCGCGCGCAGAACACGCAGACGGTGAGCGGCCTGATGAACCTGGTCATGCTGCCCATGTTCGTGCTCTCGGGCGTGTTCTTCTCATCCACGCACTTTCCCGATGTCACGCGGCCCTTGATCAAGGCGCTGCCTCTCACCGCTATGTGCGACGGCATGCGCGCGGTGACCATCGACGGCGCCGGCCTGGTGGGCACGCTGCCCTATCTTGCCGTGCTGGCTGCGTGGGGAGTGGTGTCCTTCGTGCTCGGGCTGCG
>PMLB01000025.1:0-1990 GCA_003158735.1 Myxococcales bacterium
GCTTCTTTCGAAGACTGGCGTCCGAGAGGTCCAGGTGACGCTGGATGGGCCGCCAGAGATCCACGATCGGCGCCGCGTGCTGCACAACGGGCTGGGAACCTTCGCGCGGGTCGCGGCCGGCATCGACGCTCTTCTGGCCGCCCAGATTCCGGTGAATCTTCGCGTGGTGGTTGACCGCGAAAACCTGCCGGCCTTGCCGGCCCTGGCCAGATTGGCGGCGGAACGCGGATGGCTCGACCATCCCGAGTCGGCTTTCAAGACGCAGATCGGACGCAACTACGAACTCTTCGGCTGCGCCAGACGGCAGGGCCGCGAACAACTATTCGACCGCTTGGAACTGTGGACGGCATACCTGGCCCTGGCCGAGGCGCATCCCGACCTGCGACGATTTCACCAGCCACGCCTGCACGGCATGCGCCACCTGGCTGAGACTGGCGAATGGCCGCCGGCCACCTTCGATAGCTGCCCGGCTGCCAAGAAGGAATGGGCCTTTGCGCCTGACGGCGGCCTCTACGGCTGCACGGCCACCGTGGGCCATCAGGCAAGCCGGCTGGGAAGCTACGCGCCGAAGATCGAACGGGACGAAGACGCCATCGCCCGCTGGCGCGATCGAAACGTGTTCTCTATCCCGGCCTGCCAGAGCTGTCCTGTGGCCTCCGTGTGTGGCGGCGGCTGCGGCGCCGTGGCCGTGAATCGCACCGGCACCGTGGCAGCGCCGGACTGCCGGCCAGTTCGGGACCTGCTGGGGCTGGGCGCCCGCTACTATCGCCTGGGCGACGACTGATTCGGTTCACGGCTACAGTCGGCCGCCAGCTCCGATCAGATAGCCCAGCAACGCGCCGTACAGCGTGGAGATGTACGGGTTCGAGGTGATCGGACATGCGCCCGAGCTGCAACCAACCAGCCGGTAGTAGCCAAATCCGAGAGCACCGCCGACCACGACCGAGGCCAAGGTAAAGAGAGTCATCTTCGTCTCCCGCGCAAGGGCTAGTCGCATCGAATCACCCGCAGCATCCCCCGCCACTGCTGGCGGTCGCGGTGCTGACCTTGTCGTCGACCTTGGCGCGAACCTCCGCCATGTCGAGCGCTCTGATTTCGTCGATGAGCTTCTGCAACGCGTGCCCAGGCAGCGCACCGGCCTGTTCAAAGACGAGGATCCCGTCACGGAACGCCATCAGGGTCGGGATGGCCTGGATGCCGAATGTCCCAGCCAAGTCCGGTTGGTCCTCGGTGTTGACCTTGCCGAACACGACGTCGGCGTTGGACTCGGATGACTTCTCGAACACCGGGCCGAAGACGCGGCAGGGGCCGCACCAGGGCGCCCAGAAATCCACCAGCACGATGCCGGTCTTTATGGTCTGGTTGAAGTTGCTTTGATCGAGTGCCTTGGTTGCCATGTTTTGTCTCCTTCTTGCCCGATGAGAGCCACTCCTGGTGAAAAGGATTCAGCGTGCAGGCATGCCGTCTTCCTTTCCTTGAGCGAGGCCCCGCGCAAAAACAATTCGCAGGTTGCGAACCCAAATGGCTGCGTCTGGCTCTCACAGGCGTGAAGAAGCGAGTCATCATCGTTGGAGGCGTTGCCGGCGGCGCCTCGGCGGCCGCGCGATTGCGACGTCTGGACGAGAACGCCGAGATTGTCATCTTCGAACGCGGCGCGTTCGTGTCATTTGCCAATTGCGGCCTGCCCTACCGAGTTGGCGACGTCATCACCGACGAGCGAAAGCTGCTCGTGGCGACCCCGGAATTGCTGCGTGACCGTTTTCGCATCGAGGTCCACACCGAACACGAGGTCACGGCAATCGACCGTGCCACGCACACGGTCACCGTGCGAAACCTTTCGGACGGTTCCGAGCGGCAAGAGCACTACGATGCCTTGCTGCTATCCCCAGGCGCGGGGCCCATCCGACCACCGATCCCGGGCATCGACTTGCCGGGCGTCTTCACGGTGCGGAGCATCCCGGACGTACGACAGATCCGCGCCTGGATAGAC
>PMLB01000025.1:2003-3160 GCA_003158735.1 Myxococcales bacterium
TCTCGACCCGGAGATGGCAGTGCCGGTGCGCCTGCATTGCGAGGCCCACGGCGTGACTGTGCACCTGGGAGACGGACTCGCCTCGCTCACGGCGGCCGCCAACGGCGGGCTTGCTGTGCGCACGGACCACAACCTGGAAATCTCGGCCGACCTGGTCATTCTTTCCATCGGCGTGCGGCCGGAAACCCAGCTAGCCAAGGCGGCGGCTCTGACCATCGGTCCGCGCGGAGGCATCGTCGTCGACTCGCACATGCGCACGAGTGATCCAGCCATCTGGGCGGTGGGAGATGCCGTGGAGATCTCCGACGTCGTGACTGCCAGTGCCGCGCTGATTCCGCTCGAAGGCCCAGCGAACCGTCAGGCTCGCATCGCCGCCGCGTCCATCGCCGGACGAGCAACCGGATTTCGTGGCGTACAGGGAACCGCAGTGTGCGGTGTTTTGGGATTGACCATTGCCTCCACCGGCGCGTCGGAGAAGTCCCTGCGCAGGGCCGGCCTTTCCGACTTTCAGGCCGTGTACCTGCATCCTGGTCATCACGTCGGATACTACCCGGGCGCAAAACCAATCCATCTCAAGCTGCTCTTTCGCCCGTCGGACGGCCGCGTTCTGGGCGCGCAGGCAGTGGGCGAGGCCGGCGTCGAGCGGCGAATCGACACCATTGCCGTAGCGATCCAGATGCGCGCCACAGTCGACGATCTCGCCGAGGCCGAGCTTTGCTATGCCCCGCAATACGGCGCGGCCAAGGATCCGGTGAACCTGGCCGGCATGATCGCGCAGAACGCCCGCAACCAAGATTCGCCTCTGGCGGGCTGGTCCGAAATCGACGGCCCGGACGTGTTGATTCTCGACGTGCGCGAGAGTTCCGAGTGGCACGCCGGCCACTTTGAACGTGCGGTTCACATTCCCCTCGGCCAGCTGCGCGACCGGCTGGGCGAGCTCCCCAAGGACCGCCCCATTCTAGTCCACTGCGCGGTTGGGCTTCGCGCTCATATCGCCGTGCGCATCTTGCGCCAACACGGCTTCGACGCCCGCAATCTGAGTGGCGGGTGGACCACCTGGCGCCATGTAGAGGCTGCTGCGGAATCGGCCCGAGCCTACCTGCCTGAGCCGCGTGCCGTGCCGCCGGAGCCCACGAGATAGGATGATCGGCGCGCCG
>PMLB01000203.1 GCA_003158735.1 Myxococcales bacterium
GCGAGCGGCGGCGCTGTGGGCGCCGGCGGCGCGGGCGGATCGGGCGCCGGCGGATCGGGTGCCGCCGGATCGGGCACTGGCGGATCCGGCACCGCCGGATCGAGCGGAACCGCCGGCGGCGCGGGCGCGGGCGGGTCGAGCGGGAGCTGTCTCCCTCACGACATCGACCTTCAGGTGGCGCAACTCAGCGGGGAGATCACGGTCCAGGGGGGCACGGGCTTGACCGGGAGCGCGACCTTGGATCTCCGCACGGCGGCCGGCGACAGCGCGCTGCTCGCGTCGACGCCGCCGGGCGGGACCTCCATCATCCAGCTCGTGCTGCCCGGGACCTACGACATCTATTACCGCTACGTCAAAGCCGGGCCGGGGCTCCCGGTCAACCTGTCGGCGAAAATCCAGAGCGGGGTCGTTATCGCCCCCGGCGGGACGACGCTCAACGTCGTCGTCCCGGCGACGCCCGTCTCGGTGGCGTTGACTTCGAACGGCAGCGCGCCCCCGGGCTTCGCAGGGGACTCGATTTACCTACGGACCGCGGACGGGGACGACGCCCCGCTGGGGACGTCCGCGACGCCGGTGGTGCCGGGGACGTACGACGTCTACTACGGCCACGCCTCGTTTACGTCCGGCCCGATCAACCAGTCGGCCAAGCTGCAGAGCGGGTTCGTGGTGGGCGCGAGCCCGGTGACGTTGAACGTAGAGGTCCCGCGCACCACGGTCTCGGGAACTTTCACCCTGAACGGCTCAAAGACCCCCCCGGCAGGCAATTCGACCGACGCGTACGGCCTCTCCCTCGTGACCGCCGCCGGGGACCGCGCCGGGATCGCCGAGCAGCTCGGTGCCTACACGGCGACGATAATCCCGGGGACGTACGACCTCTATTTCAACACCTCCGCGGGGGCGGCGGGGCTCGGCACCTACCCGTCTACCTTGCTGCAGCGGGGGATCGTCGTGGGGTCGAGCCCGCTGACGTTGAACGTGGATGTCCCGGCGACGACGGTCTCCGGAACCATCACCGTGAACGGCGCGCAGGTCGCGTCGACGGCCGGCCTCGGGAGGCTGACCCTGCAGAACGCGACCACCACCTGGACCTTCGCGGCCACCACCTCAGACGCCTACTCGTCCACCCCCGCGGGAGCGTACTCGACGGCGATCGTGCCCGGGACGTACGACCTCTACTACTCGGTCATCACGGTGGGGACGGGCGTCCCGAGCAACGCGCTGGTCAAGCTGCGAGGAGGCGTCGTCATCGGAACCACCAGCCCGCAGACGCTCGACATCGACATCCCGGCGACGACAGTGACGGGAACGATCACGGTGAACGGCGCGCAGGTCGACGCCTCGATGGGCACCGGGGGCCTGCACCTGCGAAACGCGGCGGGCGACGACGCGCTCATCGGGACGACGGGGGGCGTCGGGGCGTACTCGCAGCTCGTGGTGGCAGGAACCTACGACCTCTACTACGCGTTCATCGGCGGCGGCACGGGCGTCCCGATGAACCAGTCGGCCAAGCTGCGAAGCGGGATCGTCGTAGGGTCGACGCCGCTGGCGCTGAACGTCGACGTCTCCGCGCCGATGGTGTCGGGGTCGATCAGCCAGCTCGGGGTGCAGAGCTCGGGAACCCCCAGCAAAGTTGCCATCCTGATCCTGCAGACCGCGAGCGGGGACAAGGCCAGCCTCGGTAGCGCGTTCTCCACCACGTACGCGAGGTACGTGATTGCAGGGACGTACGAGCTCATGTACTCGGCCCAGCAGGCCGTGAACTTCGGGATCCCGAGGAATACGCTGGGGGATCTGGGGTGCTACGGGGTGCCGTGAGGGGGTGGGAGGACGGGGGCGGCGGGACGGCTGGTTTGGGCTCGGGTGATCGGGCTGCCGATCTGGGTGGAGTGTGCCGCGGCTGTTTGTCTGGAGCCGTTCGCACCGCTTGTGGACCTTGTAAATGCCGGTCGGAAGTGTAGCATCGGGGCTCGTAGTTGCATCAATGGACAGAGCAATCCGCGTGGAGGCACACCATGATTCGGTTGACGAAGCTGTTCATTGCTCTTGCGCTCGCAGGTCTTTTCGCATGCGATGGCAGCACAACCTCGCCCAAGGACAGCGGCGTCGACAGTACCGTAACTGTTTGCACTCCAGGTTCGCTAGGCTGCCCGTGCATGGGCGTCGCCTGCGACTACGGCCTCATCTGCGCAGGCTCCGAATGCGTCTTGCCCTAGGAAAGCAGGCAGAGGTTTTGCGAGACCTCGGAGCGCTCCAGCAAAACGCTGGCACCGCCCCCGGGGCCGGAAAACCTCCAAGAAAACTCAGGCACCACACCCGGCTTTCGGGCACGGGGTTTGGCGCGAACGCTATTTCGGCGCGCAGCCGAATCCCGAGGCCGCGGTCCCCGAGCACAACTGGGCACCACCTGCGCACACGGTGTCACCGAGGCAAACGCACGCCAGATCGGTCGTGCACGTGCCCGCCAAGCCGCAATGGGTCTTATTGAGCTTGTCGACGATGCAAGACATATTGAGGCCCGCGCATACCGAGCAGTCGGCGACCTCGCAATTGGACTTTAGGTCGCAGCCGTCTGCGTAGGTACATTGGCGTTGAGGTGCGGCGTCGGGCGTCTGTAGGCCGACGAGCCAGTCGGCGAGCGCCTGGGCCTCGGGCGCCGTGTTTTGGATCGCGCTGTCCCCGTCGGCCGCGAGCAGGATGGCGTCGTAGTCACCCGTGCCGGGCGAGTAGTTGAATCCGATGTAGTCGACGGTTCCGTAGTCGGCACACACGCTCACGCTGAGCAGCTCGCCCTGGCGCGCAAAGGAGATGAGGTCGAGCTTCGCGCGCAGGATGTCGGGGCTGACCGTCGTCACCAGGGTGGCTCCGCTCGGGTGGTGCGCGGTGATCTGGTCCTCGGTCATGTCGTGCGAATAGCTGTCGATGACCGCGGTAGCATCATTGAGTTGCTCCGCGCGGTACACATTGCCGTCAGCGGTGACGTAGTAGTCGATGTGCACGCGGCCCCACGCGAAGTTTGCGTAGTGCATCTCGAAAAGGTACTTCTGCGCGAGCGCTGGCGTGGCCGCATCCGGCCCCGGGTCTCCGGGCGCGCCTGCCATGGCGCCGCCGGTTTGCGTGGCGCCGCCGGTTTGCGTAGCGCCGCCGGTTTGCGTGGCGCCGCCGGTTTGCGTAGCGCCGCCCACTGCGGTGGATCCGCCGGCACCCGTGCTGCCTGCTGTTCCCGAATTGCCGCCATTGCCGGTGGATCCGCCGTTTCCGGCCATCGCGACGGCTCCGCCCAGAGGCGTGCTGCCACCATTCCCGCCACAGCCGGCGAGTAATCCCGCCATCATGCCACTCGCCAACATCCCCAAGATCGCCGCTCTATTTGCCAGTCTCATCATCGCAAACCTCCTCATGTCTGGAACGGGCTCGCCGATACTCCCTCAATTGTACGCTGCCGGCGAAGCGTGCGGGGAAAATAGCCACCGGCTGGACGAAAGGGTGTGACTTGAGTCACTTGACCCGAGGCCTGCGAAAAAGGGACGGTGTTGGGGGCCTCGCGCCGTGACTGGAGCAGTCGGGTCGGGGACTGGCGCGACTGTTCTTCACCTATGTTCCGTGAACCCTCAGAATTCTGAGGACCGACGGACTCCACGGATGTCGTCTGACATGCCGCCAGCTCTCATTTCCACGTGATTGCGCGGGAATCGTCGCCACAGTTGCAGTGCGAGACTTGGCACGTGAATTGCTGACTGCAAACACACGGAGGCCCTCATGTTCAAGATGCCAACCGGTGTTGCAGCCCTTGTCGTAGCTGGCTTGGAGTGCCTCGCGTGCACAGACGGGTCCCGCCTGAAGCCTGGTGGGGGCAGCGGTAACGGCGGACAGGCTGGATCAAGCCCCAGCAGCATCGGCGGTCAGACCGCTCATGGTTCGGGTGGAAGTGGCACTGGCGGACAAAGTGACTGCATTTGCGACGCCATTGGGCCCGGGGGCACGACGGTCACAGGCGGCACGATTAACGTTGGTGCCGCCACGGTTACTGCTTCCACCTGGGTGAATGGGTCAACAGGCACCGGCGGCGCAGGTGTCGGCGGGACCATTGGCACTGGTCCGGGTGGACTCGGCACTAGCGCAACAGCGGGCGCGGCAGGCAGTGCCGGTACGTGTTCGAGCGACCAGGATTGTCCTTCATCCCAAGTGTGCGGCTACGAGGCAGACACCACCTGCTCCAATCTGGCCCATTGCATTCCCAGTGAGTTTTGCAACGACGTCACGGTAGGTTGCGGGTGTGATGGCAGCGTGGTGTCAGTCGGATGCGGAGTGGCATCGAGGCCGTTCAAGGGAACTGGGGCCTGCGCTGGTGGCACCGGCGGCGCACCAAACGGCACCCCCGTCCCCGTCGCCCAATTGACCGGCAAAGAAGTGTTGCCGTGTGCTGACGGTTACGCGCACCCCAATATCTGCTGCCGGGGCGCGCCCTACCTCGCAACGACCTGTACAGAGGACCTAACGCGTCCCTTTGACGATTGCCAAGCGGAGCAGTTAGCCTATCCCAACCCAAACGTTTGCTGTTCGCTCGACAACAAGACAACTTGCCTGCAGCCTTCAGGGGCCAATGCGACCGCTGATGCGGGGCAAGCATCCAACTGCCGTAACCCTTGCTCGCCCGGAGCATACCCGCCGCCCCCGTTTCTCGATGGCCATCTTTGTGCGTTTGGAACCGGAATTATGTCAGCCGACGCTGTAGAACAAGACCCTCCCGCCGCCACCCCGTGCTCACTTTGCACCGGCCCCGTTCAATGGTGTAGCAACCCATGCCCTGCTGGTTGGTCTGCCCCCGCCGGCAGCCAGGTTGACTTGTGTTGCCAAACGGACTCGAGCGGACGGCGCTTCTGCTTTTCCCAAGCCGGGTACATAGGCGGTGCCGACGGTGGCGGAGTAGGCTATTCAGATGCTGCTTCCGGCTGCCGTGATGAACAATTCATCGGTGATGGCAACAGTTATGTCGCAACTTGCGACTTTACGGGTTCAGGAACGTGCAATTGCTTGTTCAATGGAGTCGTCGAACGGACGTTCCCTTCCCCCCAAATCGATACCATTCCGGCTTGGGTCGACCCGTGCGGCATAAGCATAAGCCAGTGTGGATTTCCTCCATTGTGAGCCGAACCGTAACCGCCGTGGCGCATGGCCATTGGACCGCCTCGGTTTGGATAGGTTGGATTTCGGAAGCGGATACGGCCACGGCTGCCCCGCGGTAGGTGCCAGAGTTTTCATGAGCGCCGGGCCGTCGACGCTTGCGCGAGGCAACGGCTCAGGAGTCCGTGCCCATGTCGTATTTCATCTCGACGATATCCTTCATCGCTTCTGCTTGAGGAAGCAGATCGACGCTGAAACCCTTGCTTCTGAGGAAATAGACGCCGTTGGGCTCCGCCAGGAAGGAGCCGGCCTTCTGCGCGGATTGCACCTCGGCCGCGTGGACAGCGGCCCCGACGACCCCGCCCGTGAAGACGACCTGGTAGTCCCCGATGGTCACCGTATGGGGTCCCGGTTTCGTGTGGACGACGGCGTAGGCGCCCTGGTTCAGTACCGCAACGATCTTGTCGTCGAGCCGAACGTTCCACTTCACGGCCGCGCCGACCATGCTCTTCAACCGGTAGACGTAGATGACGGCGCCGCCTGGCTCGTTGGGTGGCACCTCGTGAAAGGGAATCGTGCTCGAGGTGCTGGCGCATGACATGAGAAACATTGCAAGGGTCAAAAGCATTGGAGGTGCGAGCACATTCCTAACGGTCAGTCTGCTCTTCATGTCGCTCTCCCTCTTCATGTTGTTCTCTAGTGGCTGCCGCAGTGTGGATATGCGAAAACCAAAAACCTAGCAAGCGGAATTTTCGTAGACGTGATCCTGCAGGCGCCCACCAATAGACGCTTACTTCTGGTGAACTCGCCCAACCCTTTCACGAGCGGCATCTCTGCCTAGTATGCCGGGGTAGGTGCCGGGGTAGGTGCCAGAGTTTTCATGAGCGTTTTCATGAGCGCGGATGGCCGGGGATGGCGCCCGTTGTTGCCAGATTGCGTATTGGACGGAGTCGCTTGCGCGGTAGCTTGGGGGCCTCAGGCAATGCCATTCGCTCGGCGATCGGTTTTCCGCGCTACACCTGCGACCAGCCCGGAACTGTTTGCGGCGAGGCGACGATGGAGGGATCATGGGTCCCATGGTTGCCAGAATGCGCATCATACTTTTCTGCCTACCGGTGGCGTGTTCGTGTGGAGGGAGCGGGCTGCGGATCTCGAACTCTCACGACGCTGGGGGCGGCAGCGAGGCGATAGTGGCCACTCGGCCCCCAGATGCCTCAGCCACTGTGGGCAGCAGCGGTGGCTCTATCGGAACAGGTGGCGGGCCGGGCGGAGGCGGGAGCGCTGGCGGCCAGCTGGCCGCGACAGCCAGCACCGCGCCGGCCATCTGTATTCCCGGTGCCAGCGTCGCCTGCCTGTGCTTTTCCGGCCAGCAGGGGGCAAAGACATGCACCTCGGCGGGCACGTTTGGGCTATGCATGTGTACGGCACCCGCGGCGGACGCTGGGAACGCAAATGGTGGCGATGGCGCTGCCGCTAGCCCACAAGACGCTCCTGCCGCGACAGGTGGTAGCGACGCAGGTCCTGCAACGGGTGGTGCAGCCGCCAGCGATGCGCTGGTTCCCAGGAGCGGCGGAGGCGCGACCAACTCCGGAGGTGTGACCAGCTCCGCGGGCACGACCGGCGCAGGTGCGGCCAGCTCCGCGGGCACGACCGGCGGACGCGCGGCCAGTTCCGCGGGCACGGCCGGCGGAGGCGCGGCCAGCTCCGCAGGCACGACCGGCATCACAGCGCTGGACGGGGTTTTTGCAGCGACCGGCAGCATGACCGAAGCAAGGCAGAACCACACGGCGACGTTGTTGCCGAGCGGGAAGGTCCTCATCGCCGGTGGATGCGACGGGTTCAGCTTTTTCGCGAGCGTGGAGCTATACGACCCAGCGGTCGGGACCTTCACTGCGGCCGGCAACATGACCATGGCCAGGTGGAGTCACACGGCGACGTTGTTGCCGAGCGGGAAGGTCCTCATCGCCGGTGGATNNATCCACAGCCACAGGCAACATGACGGTGGCGAGGTTGGTCCACACAGCGACGTTGCTGCCGAGCGGGAGGGTACTCATCGCCGGCGGGACTCAAGCCCCTGGGACTCTCGCGGACGCGGAACTTTACGATCCGGCCACCGGGACGTTTGCGGCCACGGGCAGCATGACCGAGCCAAGGGATTTGGACACGGCAACGTTGCTCACCAGCGGGAAGGTACTCATAGCCGGCGACCGTGGAGCGAGCGCGGAACTGTACGAACCGGCGGCCGGAAGCTTCACGGTCACCGGCAGCATGTCCGTGGAGAGGTTCGCGCACGCGGCGACGCTGTTGCCCAATGGGGAGGTTCTCCTCGCCGGCGGTAACAGTGGCGCCACTTTTCTCGCGAGCGCGGATCTCTACGACCCGGCGACCGGAGCCTTCACCGCCACTGGCAGCATGACCACGATGAGGGTTCAGCCTACGGCGACGTTGTTGCAGAACGGGAAGGTGCTCATTGCCGGCGGATTTGGTGACAACGGATGGCTTGCTAGCGCGGAGCTGTACGACCCAACGGCTGGGACGTTTGCCGCAACCGGCAGCATGACCACGACGAGGTCCGATTGCACGGCGACGTTGTTGCAGAATGGGAAGGTGCTCATTGCCGGCGGGGATGGCCTTGCGGTCAGTCTGGCAAGCGCAGAGCTGTACCAATAGTCGAGTGGCGGAGCCCGTGCCGACGGTGGACTCTCAAGCGGGGGTCCGCTCAGCAAGGGGCCGCCGCAATCGGGGCAAACGCCGATGTCGATGTAGGATGCTGGGCTCGGCCCTTCCTGGTTGAAGCTTCTGCGCTTGGCAACCAGGAGGTATTGGACGTACCCTTCGCGGTTGGAGGATTGCGATGACTCAGCACCCGCTTTGTTTCGTCCTGATGCCCTTCGGGCAAAAGAGGGATCCTGGCACCGGCAAGATGATCGACTTCGACCGGGTCTACGAAGAGGCGATTCGACCGGCCGTGCTGGCCGCAGAGATGGACCCGATAAGGGCAGATGAGGAGCGTGTCGGCGGCATCATCCACAAGCCAATGTTCGAGCGGCTTATGCTCTGCGACTACGCCATCGCGGATCTGACGACTGCGAATGCCAATGTCTTCTACGAGCTCGGCGTGCGCCACGCGGTGCGTCCGTCAACGACACTTGCCATCTTTGCCAGCGGGCAGCCGCTGCCCTTTGATGCCAATTTCATGCGTGCTCTGCCCTACTCGCTCGGCGAAAGCCTGGCGTTTGCGAGCGGCGACGCTGCGAGACTCCAACGTGACCTCACCAACAGGTTGCTCGAGTTGAAGCGCCTTCAGCAGCAGGCCGCCGCAACCGACAGCCCGATCTTCCAGCTGCTGCCAGACTATCGCGCGCCGGATATCGCCCGCCTGAAGACCGACGTTTTCAGGGCGAAAGCCGAGTATGCCGCCAACGTCAAGAATGATCTGGCCAAGGCGCGAAGTTGCCGTGACCGCGAGGGGATCCACGCCATCGAGAAAGGCCTGGGTTTGATTGCAGACGCAGAGGCCGGCGTCGTGGTGGACACGTTCTTGAGCTATCGAGCCGTGTCGGACTGGAACGCGATGGTGGATTTGTTCGGGCGGATGCCGGTGACACTCCAACGCAGTATCATGGTGCGAGAGCAGCTCGGTTTCGCCTACAACCGGCTCGGACAGCGGGACGAGGCAACCCGCGTGTTGGAAGATGTGCTCAAAGAGCAGGGTCCCAGTTCCGAGACGTGCGGGTTGCTCGGGCGGATCCAGAAGGACCTGTGGGTCGAGGCGACGAAAGCGAAACAGCCGTTGTTGGCGCGTGGCCACCTCGATCGAGCCATCGACATGTACCGCCTGGGTTTTGAGACCGATCCGCGCGACGCCTACCCAGGCATCAATGTAGCCACCTTGCTCGACATCAAAGGCGACCCTGATGCCATCGCAGAACGAAATCGCCTAGTTCCCGTGGTTCTCTACGCCGTGCAACGTCGTCTCAAGTCGACCCGGCCCGACTACTGGGATTACGCCACGTTGCTCGAACTCGCTGTTTTGGCAGAGGACCAGAAGGATGGGGTGACCAGCCTGGCCCGCGCCCTGGCCGCCGTGCGCGAGCCCTGGGAGCCGCAAACCACGGCGAACAATCTTGGCTTCATCCGCGATGCGCGCGCAGCTCGCGGCGCTGACGTCGGTTGGGTAGAAGAAATCATCGCGGCCCTGAAGAACGCCAAAGGCCTTGGTGCCTAGCGAGGGATGGAACAATGCCGACGACCAAGGAGTTTCTCTCGACCCTAGAAGAGCTCTTCAAACACCAACATGCGGTGAACGACAAGATCGCGGCGCTCAAGCCCGACCAGTTCTTCGACTCAAACTTGCTTCATGAGGTGGAGGCAACACTAAAAGAGGAGCAGGAAAAGTGGCGAAAATTCACGCTGCGAGCGGTGGCGCAATACGAGCGGTTCCCGGAGCGTTGCGATGCGCTTTTTCGCAGTCTCAATGATTTCTACGCAGCTGCTCCTGTTGTGCCCAATCCGCAGTCCAGAGGGCCGGCCTCTTTTGAGAACTCCGTGTTCGTGATGACCAAGTTTCCGGGCCCAGGAGCTCCCAATAGTACTGAACTTCAGGCGGTCATTCACTCTGTCAAGGAAGCGATCACGGAATGCGGATGCTTCCCACGCATTGCATCTGAGAAGGACTACCACGAATGGCTGTGGGCCAACGTCGAACTCTACCTCTTGGGCTGCAGCAGCGGGATCGCCATCGTCGAGGACCGGTATCGTCCCGAGCTCAATCCCAATGTAGCGATGGAGTGGGGCTGGATGCGCGGGATGGGACGGCGAGTCCTCTTTCTTCGCGAGAAGAGTTTCCACAACGACCGCGCCGACTGGAGTGGTCTTGTAACCTACGACTTCGACTGGATGAATCCAAAGCTCGGAGTTGAGGCCGCAATTAAGAAGTTCCTGACGTAGCTCTGCAGGCATCGATCATCGCGATGAGAAACTGAAGCGTGAGCGGAAGCATTGGTCGCCATGCTGGCCGTTCAGGCATCTAGATTCAAGCGTGTCCTTCCGGCCAGCGTGCGTGAAATCGCTGTAGCGCAAGGGGTAGTTTGCCATCCGAAGTGGAGGATGGCTCATGCGACAAAGAGACAAGTTCGAGATCCCGGTGGAGATGGCGAAGGTCAGGCTCGAGCTGCGCCCCGCGGTAGGTGCCCCCGCGGTAGGTGCCAGAGTTTTCATGAGCCCCCTGAGCTTGCCCCGATTCCGTGGA